>DASQWC010000001.1:0-47292 GCA_035640475.1 Actinomycetota bacterium
CGCAGGGGTCGGCGGCGACGGTGTCGACTTCGGTTCCCGACGCTGCTGTTTGCCGTCGGCCAGCGCATCGGCGCCGACGTCGCGGAACAGGGCGTAGGCAGCGTCGTCCAGCACGACGACACTTTGGCCGTCCCGGCTCTCCGAGTGGCCCGACGCGACCACGTTGCGCAGCGTCGACGGGACGATCTGACGCGCAAGCTTGCCGAGCTCGACCGCGTCGCCCAGCGACATGTCCAGACGCGCGTGCTTGTAGAGGATGTCGAGCCAGTGGCGGATGCCGCGCTCGTTGCTCGTCTCGGCCCGGAGCTTCTCGAGTGCGTGGACGATCACGCGACCCTGGTTCTGTGAGCGTCCGAAGTCGCCGCCGGGCACGCCGTGGCGCGCACGGCTGAACGCAAGGACCTGATTGCCGTCCATGTGGTGCCAGCCCGGCTCGAAGTTCGCGCCCGAATACCGGTCGTTCATCCGGTACGGGACGTTGATGTCCACGCCGCCGAGCTCGTCGGTGATGCGGGTGATGCCCTCGAAGCCGGTGACGGCGTAGTGGGAGATCGGGAGCCCGGTGAGCTCGCGAACGGTCTGGGCCATGAGCTGCGGTCCGCCGAGCGCGAGGGCCGAGTTGATCTTCCGGCGGCCGTGCCCGGGCACGTTCACGTACGAGTCGCGCGGAAGGCCGAGCACAGTCCCCTCGCGGACGAGCGGATCGACGGCGGCGATGTGGATGGAGTCGGCGCGCGCCCGCGTCATGTCCTGACCCGGACGCGCGTCGCTGCCGATGACGAGGAAGAAGAGCAGGTCTGACGGCACGTTCACGGCGCCCCGGAACTCGAGCGCCGCCCCCGGACCACGCCCGGACGAGCTAAGCAAAGGACGCGGACGGTACTCCTTCGGAAGCGGGATCTCGGTCGGGCCGGGCTCGGTCGTCGCAAGCGGCGTGGCGTGCACGCGTCCGATGACGATCATCGGCTCGCGATTCCGAACAACGGCGCCCGTGACACCACCGGCGACGACGAACAGCGCGACCGATCCGGCCGCAATCGGCGACCGGACGAGACTCAGCAAACGCTCCCCGCGGCTCATGAGTCAGGCGAATCTACGGTCGGTCGGCGCCGCTCGCAAACGCCCCCAAAAGAGACAAGGAGCGAGGTGGGTCTCGCTCCTTGTCTTCAGGCGTTGCAGGGAGATCTCGAATCCGTTCTCAGGCTAGAAGCGAGACGGATTTGGCTCCGCAGATTCAGCAACAGACCAGGTGTGAGATATGTCACACATCGCGCTAGGCTCGAAGGGTCGCGACTGGCGTTGTTTCTCAGGATGCCGCCGAAGGCGGCCCCCTGTGACTGGGTGGGATCGACCACCGGGGAGCGACGAGAAGGGCCGCTAGCCGAACGCCTGGGTGCCTCGGCGGCCCGAAGACAGGGATACAAAGGAGGCACCATGGTCACAGCTCTGGACCGCGATACGGTTTTGCAAGGGGCGGCTGACGCCGCATCCTGCCTGGCCGCCGTCGACCCCGAGATCGCAAAGCTCATCGGCGCGGAGGCCGAGCGCCAGGCCGAGAAGATCAGGCTCATCCCGTCCGAGAATTACGTCTCGAAGGCCGTCCTCGAAGCAACCGCCTCGGTCCTGACGAACAAGTACTCGGAGGGCTATCCGGGACGCCGCTACTACGAGGGCCAGCAGATCATCGATCAAGTCGAGACGATCGCCATCGAGCGCGCGAAGGAGCTGTTCGGCGTCGAGCACGCGAACGTCCAGCCGTACTCGGGATCGCCGGCCAACCTCGCCGTCTACTTCGCCTTTCTCCAGCCCGGCGACAAGCTCATGGGCATGGCCCTGCCGATGGGCGGTCACCTCACGCACGGCGCTGCGCCGACGCTCTCCGGCAAGTGGCTCCAGCCGGTGCAGTACGGCGTGCGGAAGGAGACCGGACGTGTGGATCTCGATGAGGTGCGCGATCTCGCGCTGAAGGAACGACCCAAGATGATCGTGTGCGGCGGGACGGCCATCCCCCGCACGATCGACTTCGCCGGGTTCGCGTCGATTGCGAAGGAAATCGACGCGCTGCTGCTCGCCGACATCGCGCACATCGCCGGACTCGTCGCCGGCGGTGCACACCCGACACCCGTCGGCCACGCGCCGCTCATCACGACGACGACGCACAAGACGCTGCGGGGACCGCGCGGCGCGATGATCCTCACAACGGAAGAGTTCGCCAAGAAGATCGACTCGGCGATTCTTCCCGGCCTCCAGGGCGGACCGCACAATCACACAACGGCGGCCATCGCCGTCGCGCTTCGCGAAGCGGCGCAGCCCGAGTTCAAGACGTATGCCGCAAAGATCGTCGAGAACGCAAAGGCCCTCGCCGAGGGTCTGCTGGAGCGCGGCTTCGATCTGATCTCCGGCGGCACAGACAACCACCTGATCCTCATCGACCTGACGAACAAGGGCGTGCGCGGCAAGCCGGCCGCGAAGGCGCTCGACCGAGCGGGACTCGAGCTGAACTTCAACGCCGTTCCCTTCGATCCGCGCCCGCCGGCAAATCCATCCGGGCTGCGCATCGGCACGCCGTCGGTGACGAGCCGAGGCATGGGACCGTCGGAGATGCGCGAGGTCGCGCGCTGGATGGACGAAGCCGTCGACGCTGTCAAACGGGACGACGGCCCGGCCCTCGACCGCATCTTCGGTGAGGTGAAGGAGCTGACGAGCCGCTTCCCCGCCCCGGGGATCGACGTCTAGTCGGCTTCGCGGAACGCCTTCTCGGCCGCCTCGAGCGCCGTCTCGGCTTCCTCGGACTCGGTCCGGCGCGCCTCGACCGCGCGTCTGGCGAACTCGGCCGCCTCACGCGCGGCCTTGGCTGCACGGTCGGCTTCATCCGACTCCCGGACGCGCTCGGCAACCTCTTGCTCGGCTTCGCGGACGGCTTTGCTCGCCGCTTGTGCACGCTCACGCGCGTCGTTGACGGCGGCGCGCAGAGCCTTGGCCCGGCCTGCCATGTCCTCTTCGGTCTCTTCCTCGGCCTCGCTGCCGACGAGCGTCAGCCCGCCGCCCTCCGCGAAACCCGTATCGCTGGAGGCATGCAGTTCGCGCGTCAGGCGTCCCGTGCGCAGCGCTTCGGCGGCTTCCTCTCCGGATGCGATCGCGATGAACGAGCTCGTGATGGCCGACAGGGTCGCCGGCGCGGCCGCGTGTCCCGAATTGGTGAGGATCTCTCCGGCCAACGTCGTGAGCTTCGTGACGACTCGCCCGCGGGTCTCAGTCGCCTCGCGCAGCGCCGATGCCTTCCCGCCCGACAGAACTCTGCGCTGCGCGAGGCGCACGGCATGCGTCGCCTCGAAGAGCTCCTGGAGCTCGGATGCGTGGCGGCGCGAGAGCTGGTTCAACGCCCACGCGGCCAGGTTCGGCTTCTTCAAGCTCTTGATCTGCGCGCCGTCTTTGCCTAATTCCTTGGCGAGGGCATTTCTCGTCGCCGTGAATTCGTCCAGCGGCGCCGCGTAGAGTCGATCCAGAGCTTCGTCGACGTCCATAAGAGCGAAATCATATGGGAGCCAAGAAGAAGGACGGCCGCGAGAAGCCGGCGCGGAAGAAGCTCGATAAAGACAAGATTACGAAGGTCGTCGGCGAGCTCACGCATCCGGAGGCAACGGCAACGTCACGCGTGCGATCGCTCGCTTCAGCGCTCGACCTGGAGAAGGTCGTCGAGATCCTCGACACCAGTGAGGACGTTATGGCGGCCGTCCGCCTGTTGTTGCGTCGTGAGGAGGGCCGCTACACGCTCGAGGAAGCCGCGGAGAAGGCCGGCATCAGCCCCGAGAAGGGCCGCCAGATCAACCTGGCCTGCGGGTTCGCCGATCCGGGCCCGGATGCGCGCGTGTTCACAGACGAGGACATCGAGGTTCTGCAGCTGTTCGAGGGCTCGACGGCGATCTTCGGCGAGGACGTCGCCATCCAGAACGTGCGGGTGCTCGGCCTCGCGATGTCCCGAGTGGCGGACGCCTTCATCTCTTCCTTCGCCACGATGATCGGCCGTCGAAGCTTGGAAGCCGACCTCACGGATGAAGACTTCGCGCGAGCCAACGAGACCGCCGTCGGATTGCTTCCGTCCGCGGTCCGCGCGATGGACGTCTTGCTCCGCCGTCATATGGAGCTGAAGAGCCGCCCCGACTTCGCTCTTGGTGATGAGTGGGAAGGAGTCGACGCGGTCGATCGAGCGGTCGGGTTCTGTGACCTCGTGGGCTATACAGCACTTGCTCAACAGATCAGCGACAACCGGCTTGCATCCACCCTGCGAGCGTTCGAAACTACCGCCGCCGATCTGATCACCGAGCACGGCGCCGACCTCGTGAAGCTGATCGGCGACGAGGTCATGTTCGTCGCGCCGGACGCGGCTACCGCCGTCCGTGTAGCGCTCGCCCTCGCCGATCGATTCGGCGAGGGCGACGTCCTGCCGCCCGTTCGCTGCGGCGTCAATGCCGGACGCGTGATCGTGCGCGAAGGCGATTACCACGGACCGGTCGTGAATCTTGCCGCGCGCATCGTGAAGCTCGCGCCGCCCGGCGGCGTCATGGCGCCGGCCGAGCTTGCGAACGAGCTGGGTACCGAGTTCACGTTCGAAGACGCCGGAGACAAAGAGCTCAAGGGCTTCGCAGACCTCGTCCCACTCGTCATCATCCGTCGCTGACGTGTATGCCTTCGCGCGCCGTCCTCGGTGGGTGCTGGTTCACGCCGTCGTGCTTCTTGTCGTTGCGCTGTTCTTGATTGCGGGCCTCTGGCAACTCTCCCGCTTACAGGAACGCCGCGAGCACAACGCGTTCGTGGAGCGCCGCCGCGCTCAGCCGGTCGAACCGATCGGATCCCTGCTGGCGACGCCGGACGAAGCCGAACAGCGGCGCGTGCGAGTCACCGGTCGCTACGACACCGGGCGGGAGGTCGTCCTGATCGGCAGGTCGAACAATGAGAAACCGGGGAACCACGTGCTGACGCCGCTCATCGTCGAGGACGGCCATGCGGTGATCGTCGATCGCGGCTGGGTTCCCGGCGAGATCGACAAGCCGCGCGCCGGCAGGGCAGCGCCACCCGATGGCGAAGTCGAAGTCACGGGGATCGCCCTTCCGTCGGAAGGACGTGGCCCGCTCGGCTCCCAGACGATCGGCGCGAGCCTGCCCACGGCGCTTTCGCGAATCGACGTCGGTCGCATCGCCCGCGCCCTGCCCAACACGACGTGGCCGCTGTACGTCGTCCTCCAAAACCAGGAGCCGGCGCAGCTCACCGAGTTGCCGGAGCCTGTGAAGCTCGCCGCGCTCGAAGAAGGTCCGCACCTTGCCTACGCGATCCAGTGGTTCCTCTTCATCCCGATCGCAGTGATCGGGTACGGCGCGCTGCTGCGGCGCGAGTCGCGCAAGCCTTGATCGAGCAGCACGCGCTCATCGCAGTGGCTGCATTGCTCGCAGCCGGTGTCACGTTCTTTTCTGGATTCGGCCTCGGGACGGCGCTGCTCCCGGCCTTCGCGGCGTTCCTGCCGACCGATGCCGCGGTCGCGGCCATCGCGATCGTCCATCTGCTCAACAACGCGCTGAAGTTCGGGCTGTTGTACCGCTACGTCGCCAAAGGCGTCTTCCTGAAGTTCGGTCTGCCTGCCCTCGCCTTCGCACCGCTCGGCGCGTTCGTACTCGATCGCGTCGCTCGAAACGCAAGAGTTGTCGATGTCGTCATCGCCGTTCTGCTCGGCGTCGTCGGCGTCCAACAGCTTGTCCCCGCCCTCAGCAAGTTCTCGTTCGACGAACGGTTTCTGGTTCCCGGTGGCGCGGCGAGCGGCTTCCTCGGCGGAGTCGCCGGGCTGCAAGGCGCGCTTCGAAGCGCGTTCCTCGTGCGCGCCGGGCTCGACCGCGATTCGTTTCTGGCGACCGGCGTTGCCGTCGCCCTCGTCGTCGACGTCTCTCGGATCGCGACCTACGCCGCGCAGGGCACGCTTCGGCTCGAAGGCGATGCACTCTCGCTCGCGGTCACCGGCGTCATGGCGGCGTCGGTCGGAGCGCTTGTCGGGAATCGGCTGTTACGGTCGGTCACGATCCGCGCGATCGAGGTCGTCGTCGGCGTCTTGCTCGTCCTCATTGCGATCGCGCTGGGAGCCGGGCTGATCTGAGACTTGCTATCGTCCGAGCCCATGACCCAGTTCAGCCACCGCACGATCAAGACGAACGGCATCAACATGCACGTGGCCGAAGCTGCGCCGAACGGCTCCACTGCCGGAAAACCGGTCGTCTTCGTGCACGGGTTCCCCGAGTTGTGGCGCTCGTGGCGCAAGCAGATGCCCGCGGTCGCCGAGGCCGGCTACCGGGCCGTCGCGCCCGACATGCGCGGCTACGGACAGACCGACGCACCCCGCAACGTCACCGACTACGACGTCCACCACCTGACCGGCGATCTGTGCGGCTTATTGGACGACCTCGAGGTCGACAAGGCGGTCTTCGTCGGTCACGACTGGGGCGCGTGGGCCATGTGGTTCATGACGCTGCTGCATCCGGACCGGGTCGAAGCTCTCGTGAATATCAGCGTCGCCTATGCGCAGCGAAGCGAGAAACCCCCAATGCAGTTCGCGAAGGAAGTCTTCGGCGACATCTTCTTCTACCAGTTGTATTTCCAGGACGTCGGTCCGGCAGACGAGGAGCTCGCGAAGGACGTCCGCCGCACCGTCCTCAAGTTCGCGTGGTCGGTGTCGGGTGAGGCGGGCGCGCCGGAGGTTCGCTCGCTCAACGTGCAGAAGGTCGGCGAAGGCGGCTTCCTCGACATGCTTTCGGATCCCCCGCACGACCTGGACTGGTTCACCGACGAGGACCTCGAGTACTTCGTCCGGGAGTTTTCGCGCACCGGCTACTTCGGCCCCCTGAGCTGGTACCGCAACATCGACCGGAACTGGGAGACGACCCCTCAGCTGGACGGAGCGAAGCCGCAACAGCCGGTGCTGTTCATCGCGGGCTCCAACGATCCGGTGATCCGCATGCTCTCGCCGGATCCGATGCGCGAGACCGTGCCGAACCTCAGGGACATCTTGATCGTCGACGGGCCCGGGCACTGGATCCATATGGAAAAGCCGGAGCCCGTGAACGAAGCCATCCTCGGCTTCCTGAAGGACGTCGGCTACTAGGGCGCGAAGCTGGAACGGCACTGGATGAGCCAGCGGCCGTCCTGATTCACGATCACGTAAACCGCCGGGTACTCCCCGATCACCGAGCCGTCCGTACGGTAGCGCGTGAACTGGACGTCCAAGTGCACCTTGTCCTCGCCGGCATGGATCACGTTGCGGTGATCCCACTCGCTGTGGTCCCACCCCGCCTTGCGGATGGCGGCCATCGCCTGCTCCATCGCCGGGACGGCCTGCTCGATCGACTCCCAGATGCGAACGCGTCCGGAGGCGATCCTCACGTGCGGATAGGCGAGCGTCGCGGCGTGGCCGCCTGCGTCCCCGTCGTTGAACGTCGACAGGAACGCATCCGTCGTTGCCATCGCCGAGTCGACTTGCTCGGTCATCTATCCCCACCTCGCGAAGAAAGACACCGGAAATTCACAGGTTTTCCCTCTAGCGTTCCACAGGCAACCCGATATACGTTTCCGTCGTACCCGATGGCGAACCGCCACAGGACCCCGCAAGGGGACACCGAGCCGGATCGTCTACCGGGGAGCGGCCCAGACCTTCGGGTCTGAGTCGCGGCCGGTCCGAAGGACGAAGGGGAAGGGGCGCAAAGGAAAGCCGGACCCAAACGGGGCAACCCGCGCAAGTCGGGCCTGTACTGAACGTAACTACCCTCCATCCTCAACGAACCGACCAAAGAAGGCCCCGGCCTCACCGCCGGGGCCTTCTCCTATTCCGCAGGAAGCGCGCTAGACGCCGACGTCCAACGGCAGTGCCGGCGGACCTTCGGATTCGAGCGCGCGCAAGAGCTGCGCCAGTTGTCTCGGCGCGAACTCGACGGTCTGGTCGCCTTCGATCTCGGCGACCTCCCACCAGCGTTGCTCGCGAATGCCTTCGGCCCACAGCGACTCGTCGCCGATGCGCGGCCGCGGCTCGAAGCGCTCCGGGACGCGAACGAGAAAGAACCGTTCTCGTTGGTCGAGGACCCGGTCGCGCCACGGGAACACGTGCCGCCGCGTCCAGATCTCGGGGCCGAGCTCGACTTCGATGCCGAGCTCCTCGAGGGCCTCCCGCCTCGCGCCGTCGAGGACGTCCTCACCAGCGTTCAGTCCCCCGCCGGGACAGACCCACCAGGACTTCTCGTTGGACGTAAAGCGCTGGAGCAAGATCGCGCCGGCCGGGTCGAGTAAGACGATCCTCGCCGCCGGCCGGATGATCGCGCTCAGGAGAAGCGTCTCTTGTCCTCGCCGGCGTAGGTAGCAACCGTTGAGTCCGCGGCCACAGTCCTGCGCAGCGCTTCGACGAACTCCTCGGCGCGCACCGCCGGAATCGCGCACGTCATCTCGTGCGGCTTCATCCCCGTGCGCACTCGGCTGAGCGCACAGCCGACGCTTGCGGCGATCTCGCCGTGCTGCGCGGCGAGCGGAACAATGTGGCACTGCGGCTTTCCCTCGACGCGAAGACCTGGGACCGCGTCGGAGATCGTCATCAGTTGCTTCGCGTCCACGCGCAGGAACACGACCGATGGGTCGACGGGCGTGGAGGCGAGCGGGCCGTAGGTGATGTGCGACGGACGCTCGGCCATCACCGGGATCTGCGGGAAAACGTCCTCGGTCACCCAGCCGGCATCGACGAGCGCGGCGACGTCGGCGCGACCGGCCGCCGTCGCCAGATCGATGAGCCCGTGCGTGAGACTGCCGACGCTGCAATTGCCGTGGTCCTCGGGGACCGTCGTGAACGTGCGCTCGGCCCCCTTCATCCAGAACACGCAGCCGGCCGGGACCCTCCCCGTGCGGCCGTCCGGCGTCGCGTCCGGAATCGGCTCGTCGAATGCGTCGACGCCGTCCGGCGGCGCCGACGAAAACGTGATCCCGATCGGCGGCGCGTCGAGGCGAAGCAACGACGTCAGCTCGCCGGCTACGGAGCTCCAATCGGTCACTTACCTGCTCCCTTCTTGAAAGGGACCCACCTGGTCCCCGGTCGGTTCACTTCAGCAGAACCACGGCTCGGTGAGCCGCGGCCTGCCTTCTGTCGATCCGGCCAGGATCAGCTCCCGATCCCCGGCCGGCCGTCCGGCGGCGTGAAGGACGGCGTCACGCACGTCGCAAAAGATCTCCGTGATCGTCTTGCCGTCCTGCTGCGAGTCTTCGACGAGCTGCGCAAGACGCTGTTGGAGCCCGACCGTTCGCTCGTCGGCGGCGCGCCACGTGTACGTGAGGTTCTCGGCGTCGTAGGGACCGAGGTACGGCTCGATCTCGGGAACGCCGAGCATCAGCGAGCCTTCCGGGATCAACAGCCTGATCGTGTACTGCACGGGGTCGACGTTTCCGATGAGATCGTGCCGGACGACGAAGTCGAGGATGTCCGCGACGTCGTCGACCGTCGTCCACGGCATGAACGGGAGCCAGGACGGCCGCGGCTCGATGCCGCCGGCACGAAGGAGCTGCGTCGCTTCTTCGGCCTGCGCCCTCGTATGTCCCTTGTCGAGGTAGCCAAGAATGTCGTCGTTCACGCACTCGTAGGCCGACACGACGAAGAGACAACCTTGCTCCGCCAGCAACGGAACGAGGCTCGCGTAGCGCAAAAGATGTGAGACCTTCGTGGTCACGTCGAAGGTGAGCTCCGGGAAACGCTGATGGAGCAGCTCGACGATTTTCATCGAGTGCGCCCAGCGGTTGAGGAAGTCCGGATCCCCGAACGTGATGTGACGGGCGCCGCGCTCGACGAGCTGTGCAATGTCGTCGAGGACGACGTCGACGGCAACCTTGCGCGTCCGGCCGTCGTAGACGACCGGCACCGGACAGTGGCGGCACCGGTGCACGCAGCCGCGGGAAGCTTCGACGTAGCCGACGACGCGTTCCTCGCCGTCCATCGCGAGGTGCGCGTACTTCTTCAGCTTCGGGAGGCCGTCCCGCACCGGCAAACGCGTTCGTCCGCGTTTCAGCTCGATGCTCGACTCCGGTACCGGCGATGATGATCCGAGGGCCGAGACCCAATCGACCAAGGCTGCTTCGTACTCGCCGGCGAAGACACGGTCGACGAGCCGCGCGGTCGTCGTGTCGCGGCTGACGTGCGCATAGAGCCCGTAGAAGCACACAGGAACATCGGGCCGCCGTTGCTTGACTGCCTCGGCCCCCAGCATCGCGAGGCGCATCGCCGTGTGCATCGGAACCGAGAAGGCGACCGCGTGGGCCCAGTCGACGAGGGACGCATCCCAGCGCTCGACCGATGTGTCGAGCGTGCGCACGTCGTGTCCGGCTTCGATCAACGCGGCACGCGGCGACGCAAGATGCAGCGGCTGATGGCCGAGCTCATAGGTGGACACGAGCAGAACGCGCAATGTGAACCAACCCTATCGCGCTATCGGTAGCATCCCTGCGTGCCGCCTCGGAGCGCCGTCCGCGCGAAGGGACTGACCAAGCATTTCGGCCCGGTTCGCGCCGTCGAGAGCCTCGATCTGACCGTACGCACGGGTGAGGTCTTCGGGTACCTCGGCCCCAACGGAGCCGGCAAGACCACGACGATCCGGCTCATGCTCGACTTCATCCGGCCGACGTCGGGCGAGGTGTCGGTGCTCGGCTCGCGCCCTCGCGATCACGAGACGCGGCGGCGTATCGGCTATCTTCCCGGCGAACTGGCACTCGATCCGCGCTACACGCCCCGAGACGTCTTCGAGTTCTACGGAAAGCTCCGCGGCGGCGTCGACTGGCCTGTCGTGGAAGCGCTCGCAGCACGATTCGATCTCGACATCGGACGCCGCATCGGCCAGCTCAGCACCGGCAACAAACGCAAGGTCGGTGTCGTCCAGGCCTTCATGCACCGGCCGGAGCTGCTCGTGCTGGACGAGCCGACGTCCGGGCTCGATCCGCTGCTCCAGCACGAGTTCCACGAGCTCGTCCGCGAGACGTCGGGCGAGGGCGCCACTGTGTTTCTGTCGTCGCATGCCCTGGCCGAGGTCGAGGATCTCGCCGAGCGCGTAGCCATCCTCAGGCGCGGACGCCTCGTCAAGGTCGCGCGGGTCGACGAGCTGCGCCGTACGGCTCGCCAGCACATCGACCTGTACTTCGACCGCCGCGTCGACGCGAAGCCGTTCGCCCGGCTTCCCGAGGTCGTCGAAGCAACGGCGGCGGACGGCCTCGTCCGGCTCGTCGTGTCGGGTCGCGTCGAAGGAGTCTTGCGAACGGCGGCGCGCCTGCACGCCCGGCGCATCGTGAGCCCGGAGGCCGAGCTCGAGCAAGTCTTCCTCGACCTCTACAGGGAGCCAACATGACCGTCTTGACGCGGTTCCTTCGCGATCGCCGGCGCTCACTCGGGTGGTGGTCGCTGGGGGTCATCGGATTCGTCTTCATGCAGCTCGCGTTCTATCCGAGCTTCAAGAACCAGCCGCAGTTCGACGATCTCTTCAACGACTTGCCCGAGGGAGTGAAGGCGCTGATCGGCGCCAGCGGACTGTCGCTGCGCGAACCGGCCGGGTATCTGCACAGCCAGGTCTTCACGACGCTGCTTCCGATCATCCTGCTGATCTTCGCGATCGCACTCGGCGCCCGCGCGATCGGCGGATCCGAAGACGACGGGACGATCGAGCTCCTCCTCGCCAACCCGGTCTCACGGGTCCGGACGGCCGTCGAGCGAGCAGCGGCTACAGCTGCGCTCGTATCGGCGCTCGGGGCGATCGCGACCATCGGGTTGATCGCCGTCGCAGCGCCTTTTCAACTCCTCGAGGGTGTATCCGTCGCGAAGCTCGTCGCCGCGTGTCTGGCGGCCACCTCGCTGGCGCTGCTCCACGCATCGATCGCGTACTTCGTCGGCGCAGCCTTCGGAGGCCGGGTGCGGGCCATCTCCGTCGCCGCCACGGTGGCGGTCGCCGGCTACGTCCTGTTCGGGCTCGTCAGCTCCGGTGTGATGCGCGGCGCCCGCTTCGCCAGTCCCTGGTACTGGTATCTCGACCGCAACATCGTCGCGAAAGGACCGGGCGCGGAAGCAATCTTCTTGCCGCTGGGGCTCGCGGTCGCGTTCGCGGCAGCCGGGGTCTGGCGTTTCGTGCCGCGCGATCTCCGCTAGTCGATCGTCACTCGTAGTAGGGCGTGCGCGCGCCGCAGCGCCGCTTCAACCTCCGCCGGTTCGCCGCCCGAGGCGAAGATGAAGCCGAGATAGCGATCACCCTCGGGGAGCGCGAGCACGTCCTGCCCGATCGGAATGGTGATCTCGATTCCCTCGATACCTTCGACGGCCGACGCTTCGTCGCGCCCGCCGACTGCGCGCAGCACTCCGGAACGCGGGATCGGAATCATCATCACACCCGACGCTGCCTTCGCCCGCCGGAGATCGCCGGGGTCGTGCCCCAGTGCGTGACGAACGATGACCTCCTCGAGCGAGATCCCGGCGCCGAACCGCAGCGCTCGCGAGCACAGCCCGCCGATCGAGCGCGCGGCGACTTCCAGGAGCACGCAGCGGCCGTCATGAATGCGCAACTCGGCGTGGACGGGTCCTTCGATGAGCCCGATCGCCGCGCAGGCGAGGTGGATCGTGCGGACGATCTCGTCTTGCAGCTCGCCGGGCAGGCGCGACGGCGTCACATAGATGGTCTCCTCGAAGTACGGGCCTTCGAGCGGATCCGGTTTGTCGAAGACCGCGAGTACGTCCAGGTGACCCCCGCGCAGCAACCCTTCGACGGCGACCTCGGCTCCCGGGACGTACTGCTCGATCAGCACGGTCGCATCGGGCTCACCGACGATCTTGCGCACTCGATCGGCGGCGGCTGCGGCCTCTTGGGGCGTGTCCGAACGGATCACGCCGCGACTGCCGGCGAGCGACGTCGCCTTCACGACACACGGAAGCCCAACGTCGGCCGCGGTCTTCGCGACATCCGTTCCCGCGACCCGGAACCGCGGCTGATCGAGCCCGGCGTCCGTCAGCACCGAGCGCATCTGTGCCTTGTCTCTGGTGATCGCAACGGCGTCGGGTGGGCTGTGCGCGATCCCCAAGGCCGCAGCCGTCTTGGCGGCGACGACCACGCCCTGCTCGTCGACGCCGACGACTCCGTCGATGGGCGCGACCCGCTCAACGATCCGCGACGCAGCTTCGTCCGGGTCGCACAGATCGACCCGGACGAACCGGTCCCCCATCGCCCCGGCCATCGCTTGTTCTTCCTCCGATGCCACCACGACCTCGGCCCCCTGGGCGCGCGCAGCCTCGAGGAAATCCGCAGCTCGGTAGGTCGATGTCGGCAGGACCAAAAGAAGTCGAGGCACGCCTCTATGATGGAGCCTGTGAGCGAGCCCATCGTGACCGTCACCGAGCGCGCTCGGAACCGGGCGCTGGGCGTCCGGGCCGAAGAGCCGGACGCCGACAAGCTCGTCCTGTTTCTCGAGGTCACCGAGCCCAACGGTCTCGAATACGGCTACGACCTGTACTTCGACGACGAGTCGGCCGTCCGGCCGGGTGACGTCGTCCAGCAGGAGGGCGAGCTCAAGATCGTCGTCGCCGCCGACTCCGTGGACAAGCTCCGCGGCGCCACGCTCGACCTCTCGAAGAACCTGCTCAATCCCGGTTGGGTCGTCGACAACCCGAACCGGCCGACGCTCTCACCGGCCGTCGGCGCCGGCGTCGATCCGGCCGAGTTCAGCGGCACGGTCGAGGAGCGCGTCGCGCAAGTCCTCGATCGGGTCGTGAATCCGGCCATCGCGATGCACGGCGGACGCGCGGACCTCGTCGCCGTCGAGGACGGCACGGTCTTCGTTCAGCTGTCCGGCGGGTGTCAGGGGTGCGGTCTGGCGTCGGTCACGCTCTCGCAAGGGATCGAGACGTCGCTGCGTGAAGCCGTCCCCGAAATCGAGCGCGTCGTCGACGTCACGGATCACAACGCCGGCGCGAACCCCTACTACCAGCCCGCGAAGAAGTAACCGACGGCGCAATGTGCCGTCCGCTTTCCCGGCGCGAATTCATCCGCTACGGCGCGCTCGTCGGCGCGAGCGTTCCGCTGCTCAAGATCGACAGGCTGCTCGCCGAAGAAGAGGACCGCGGCGCCGGCGTCCCGATGCACCTCGAGCTCGTCACGGTGACGGATACACGCGCCGTCATCACGTGGTTCACCGGGGACCCGTCACGGCTCGACGAGTTCGGCCGTCCGGCTCCCATCGCCAAGCCCGGCCGCGTGCTGATCGGGACGTCACCCCATGCGAGCTCGTGGGAGCCCGTCGGGACCCACGCGCCCACGCCGTACCACTACGTCGAGCTGCGCGGACTTCGTCCGGGGACGACGTACTACTGGCGCGCCGAGTCGGCCGGAGTGCCGGCCGTCCCAACGGCGTTCTCCCCGGGCCACGCGGAGATCGCGGCGCCTCCGTCGTTCACGACGCTCAGACCGCCGCCGGGCCGCGAGGTGCTGCGCGTCGCGTGGCTGAACGATCTGCACATCGGAGAGCACACGTCCGGGCTCGCGTACTCAGACGACCGCCTTCCGCGCGGCGGCTTCCCGCCGGGATTCCCCGTGGATCCGGACGACCCCTACTGGCGAACGATGGCGAAGGCCGCCGTCACGGAGTCCAAGGAGCGCGGCTGCAGGCTGTTGCTCGCCAACGGCGACCTCACCAATGAAGCCGAGCCGGATCGCGTTCGTGAATCGAAGCGAATGCTCGACGTGTTCGGCTCCCTCGGCGGAAGGCGCACCGTTACGCCGCAAACAAAACCTACGTACTTCGTCACCCGCGGCAACCACGACCGCACGCACTCCGGACCCGAGTGGGCATCGTGCAGTCCGGTTCGCGGACGGCCCGAGCTGCGCGATTGCTTCCTCGACACGTTCAAGGCCGGCTTCGACCGCGGGTCGACGCGATTTTCGGTCGTCGCCGGCGACGGACGCGTGCGCTACCGCTTCGTCGGACTCGACTCCAACGAAGCCGACGCAACGGGCGTGATGCCACAGCACGAGCTCGACTACCTCGAAGCGGAGCTCGATCGCGGCGACGCCACGATCCCGCTGTGCCACCATCCCGTCGCCGACATCGCGTTGTACACAGGATTCGTCCCGACTCGCGTCGGCGTCGAGCCGGCCCAAGCCGCCCGCTTCCGCGAAGTCATTGCGCGGCACGACAACGTCGCCGCGATCTACAACGGCCACACGCACCGCAACTTCCGGACGACGTCCACGGACACGGGGAGCGTTCCCTACTTCGAGGGCGGAGCCGTGAAGGAGTATCCGGGCGGCTACACCACGGTCCGCTTGTACGAGGGCGGCTTCATGGTGAACTTCTGGAAGACCCGGGAGCCGAGAGCGCGGGCCTGGTCGGAGGTCTCCCGCGGCGAATACCTCGGCCTGTACCCGTACTACACACTCGGCTCGTTCGACGATCGCAACTGGGTCCACACGTTCAACGCAACGGGCCGCCGACGGAGGGTACGACGTGCTTCCGCGGATCCCACGGATCCGTCCCCAGCCCTCGCTCGATGATGTCAATGTCGTCGCCGGAGACTTGGATCAGCGCAAACGAGACGTTGTTGCGTTCGTTCGACTCGAGAACGTCGTTTCCGGTGTCGACGATCCCCCGGACGACGAAGTAGCCGTCGCCGCCCTCAGCGAAGTCGACGAACTGACCCGGACGCTGCCACCGGTAGACGTCGCCCCAACCCGCCGACAGACCGATCAAGCCGTCGGTCGGCGAAAAGCAGTTCCCCGACGCGCTGTCGCCTTCGCCGTACGTGCCGGCGCCGGCTTGCACGAAACGTCGCCACTCGCCAATGAGCTGGTCGGCTGGGCAGAAACCCGACTTGTGGCCGCGACCGGCTTTGACCATGCGCCCACGCGCGCGATCGACGACACGGTACAGCTGATAGCCGAGGATGCCGTCGTAGTGGAAGTGACCGTGCGTGTTGTGGAAGGAATACGTCCCGGCCTTTCTTCGCGAGTACTTCCCATCGGCGCGATAGACGGTTTGGTAGGCGGTTCGCTCAACGCCGGCAAGCGTGTCGGCGGTGTAGGAGAAATGGATCTCGAACGGTCCTTCGCCCATGTTCACCGGGCCCGCTGTAAACCGCAGACACCGGGTTACCTCGTCCTCGACTGTCTCGTCGGCTGCGCACGATACGGGACGGACGTCCCCGGCCTCGAGCGGCGGATTCATGCTGTCGCCCGGATACAGGCCGTTGAAGGGGTTGGCCGGCGCCGCAAACGTGAATTCGTACGGAGGCACTGAGCGCAGATCCGGGAGGAGCAGCCGCCCGCCGGCCGGCCCTGCCGAAGCACCCTCGAGTTTTGCGCGCATCTGGTACGCCGTCGACGACGCACCCATCGGCCGAACGCGCACACGCCACATGCCGGCCGCCGGCGATTCCACGAAGAGCTCTGCGTTGAACTGGTTGTCGTTCGACCCAGATGCGGCAACCTCGCCGGACGGATCGATGAGCTCGATGCCGAACGGGTCGTCTCGCGCAGGCACATCGATCGCGACCCGCAGCCGGTCGCCGCCGCGGGCGAGCTTCAGATCCCACGTCCGGCACGGCCCGGCCATATCGCACAACGAAGAATCCTGAACGTCGCCGCGCGTCACGAACGGGCCGGGCCAAAACGCGGCCCGCCCGACCCCGAGCGAGAGGACGGTCTTGGCCCGGGCCGGCAACGCGATGCCACTGCAGACGAGCGCCGCGACCGCGAGGCAGACGAGGGTCCTCTTCACTCCTCGACGGTACGGACGGCCGGTTACGTCCACGTTTCGCTCCGTTACGCTTGCCCTCCATGGACGACCCGGGCTTGTTCGCCACGCTGTACACGTCGCGTGCGCTTCGGCGCTTCCGGCCCGACCCCGTCCCCGAGGACATCATCTACCAACTCGTCGACGCGGCGATCCGGGCCCCCACGGGGCACAACCGTCAGGACTGGCGCTTCGTCGTCGTCACGGATCCCGCCGCCAAGCAGAAGATGCAGGAGTGGTCGGAGCGGGCGTGGAAGATGGCCTTCGCCGAGTACCCGACGACCAAGGAGATCGACACCCTCCCCCGGACGGCGCGGCTCTCGATCCGCGGCGTCTACGACCTCGCGCACAACCTCGCTGCCGTTCCGCTCGTCGTCGTTGTCTGTGGGCTCAAAGGGATCCACTCGAGTCCGGGTGGGAGCCACTTCCCCGCCGCGCAGAACATGCTCCTCGCCGCGAGAGCGCTCGGACTCGGCGGCTCGATCTTCAATCTTCCGATGGTCGGCGGCCGCGAGCTCTACGAGCTCCTCGAGATCCCGGAATCCAATGAGATCTATTGCGTGATCCCGATCGGCTATCCAACCGATAAGCCCGGTCCGTTGAAGCGCAAGCCCGTGAAGAAGGTTGCGTATCTGGAAAAGTTCGGAACCGAGTGGCCGTTCGCCAACGATCAGCCGGACGACGGCTGGACGACTAAGTGGATCAAGGGGGGAACGTGAGCTACGAGCAGATCGAGTACCGCGTGGAGGACAAGGTCGCGACGGTCACGCTGAACCGGCCCGACCGTTTGAACGCCTTCACGGCTCAGATGATGAGCGAGCTCCTGGATGTCTTCGACGAGATCGACAACGACAACGACGTTCGCGCCGTGATCGTCACAGGCGCCGGACGCGGCTTCTGCGCCGGCGCCGATCTGGGCGCCGGCGCCGGCACCTTCGACAACCGAGTGCGCGGCGGTGCGCAGGACATCGCCGAGCATCGAGACGGCGGCGGCCTCGTCACCCTGCGCATCTACGAGCTGACGAAGCCGATCATCGCCGCCATCAACGGACCGGCCGTCGGGGTGGGCATCACGATGACGCTGCCGATGGACATCCGCTTGGCCGTCCCGGACGCCAAGATCGGCTTCGTCTTCGCGCGTCGCGGGCTCGTCCCCGAAGCGTGCTCGAGCTGGTTCCTCCCGCGCGTCGTCGGGATCGGACGAGCGATGGAGTGGGTCTACACGGGCCGCGTGTTCCCGGCGACCGAGGGTCACGAGGCCGGCCTGATCCAGTACATCTGCGAGCCGGATCAACTCTTGCTCAAAGCCAACGAGATCGCGCGCGAGATCGCCGACAACACATCCGCGCTCTCTGTCGCCGTTTCACGACAACTGCTGTGGAAGGGGCTCGGCTACGACCATCCGATGGAGTCGCACAAGGCGGACTCCAAAGCGATCTTTACCCTCGGCCAGGGAGCCGACGCCGCCGAGGGTGTGACGTCGTTCCTCGAGAAGCGGCCGGCGAGCTACCCGCTGACCGTCCCCAAGGACCTGCCCGAGTGGTTCCCGTGGTGGGAGGAGCGCAGCTTCAACTAAGGAACGATGTTCGCGTTGAGCCGGAAGACGTTATCCGGATCGTAACGTCGCTTGACCTCGACCAGTCTGTCGTAGTTCGGCCCGTACGCCGATGTGACTCGCGTGCCGTCGTCCTTGTCTAGATAGTTCACGTAGACGCGATCGGACATGTGCGGGCGCAACGATTCGAATGTCTCCCGCGTCCACGCGATGCACTCTTCGGTCTGTGCGTGGTCCTCCCACACGCCCGTCAGGATCAGGTTGAATCCCGGCTCGCGGTGAGGGAAAGCCGTTGCCGTCACGGGCACGCGCGTCACCTTGCCGTGGAACTGCTCGATGGCCATGCCGCACAAGGGGTGAGGTGCGCGTTCGAGCGCTGCAGCCATCTTCTCGGCAACCTCGTCGGAGAGCTCGCTGAAGAAACCGGACTTCCAATAGTTCAGCGCTCCTCGTGGGTAGCCGGCGTCCAGGAGTGTGTTCTGAACCGGATAGGGGATTCGTTCAATGGCGTCCATGATCGGAGGGCCGAACTCCTTGATCGGCTTCACCTCTCGGGCGGCGTCGTCTTCGTCGCCGACGTGACACACGACAAGCGCCGAGAGCTTGGTTCCCGACCCATCGGGGGCGTGGACGATCCCGAAGAAGACCGTCATGTCGTCAGAAGCAGACGCCGTGACCTCTCGATACAGCCGCATGAGGTCGACGGCCGATTCGAGTGGATGGGCAACGATGCCGCCCAGCACCGTCGTCAATGGGTAGGCGCGGTACTCGAAGGAAGTCGCGACTCCGAAATTCCCGCCGCCGCCGCGGATCGCCCAGAACAGGTCGGGCTCGCTGGCCTCGCGCGCCACCACGATCTCCCCGGAGGCGAGCACCATCTTTGCCTCGACCAGGTTGTCGACGGCCATGCCGTACTTCCCCTGGATCCATCCGAAGCCGCCCCCGAGCGTGAGTCCGGCAATCCCGGTCGTGGAAACCACACCGCCGGGTGTCGCGAGGCCGTCGGCGTGTGTCACGTCGTTGAGCTCACCCCAGGTCACTCCGCCTTCGGCCCGAACGTTCGTCCACTCGACGTGACCAACCGGTGATCCGCCCGTACCTTGCATGATCCCAACGGCCTTCATGAGTGAGAGATCGATCATGAGCCCGCCGTCGGTGACTGCTTTGCCGGCGACGTTGTGCCCGCCGCCGCGCACCGAGATCTCGAGACCGGCTTCGCGTCCGAGCTTGACGGCCGCCACGACGTCGGCCGTGTTCGTGCACCGCGCGATGAGCGACGGGTATTTGTCGACGAGTCCGTTGTGGACTTTGCGAATCTCGTCGTACTCCTGATCCCCGGGAGCAACGACGGGACCGGACATGCGCTCACGGAGCGCTCCGATCCTCTCGGCGGTTGGGACGGCCATGGACGACCTCCTTGCTCGACGCAGCCGTGAAAAGGCTACGCCTCCCCTCAGGGGCGCCGCGATGCAAAAATGCACATATGGAGCGGACGATCATCGCCCCCGAGCGCACCAGCGAGACGGGTGAGACGTGGAAGCCGGACAAGCCGTGGCTGGTGGTCGTCCACAACGACCCCATCAACCTCATGTCGTACGTGACGTGGGTGTTCCAGAAGCTCTTCGGCTATCCGCGCCCGAAGGCCGAGAAGCTGATGATGGACGTCCACACCAAGGGCAAGGCGATCGTGTCGTCCGGCCCCCGCGAGAAGGCCGAAGCCGATTGCTTCCGCCTCCACGCCTACGGCCTGTGGGCGACCCTCACGAAGTCCGACTAGTGCCGGAGTTCCACCCGGCTCCCGATGGAGCAACGCTCGTCCTGGACGAACTCGAGTCGCAGCTGCTCCGCCGGCTCACCGGCGAGTTGCGAGCGCTCCTCACCGGGAGCCGCGTGGGAAACGGCCCGGTCCTCGACCGTCTGTTCCCCGACGCCTACGAGACGCCGGACGATGAAGCCGCGTACCGCGAGATCATCGGCGACGAGCTCTTCGACGAGAAGCTCCGAGCGCTCGACTTGCTGTCGGCGTCGCTCTCCGATGGCGCGACCGAGGTCACGATCGCCGGCGAGGACTTCGGGACATGGCTTGCGTGCATCACCGACTTGCGACTCGCTATCGGCACACAGCTCGACGTGGACGAGGAGCGCATGGGTGCCGAGATCGATCCGAAGGATCCGGACGCACAGGCGCTGACGGTCCTGCACTGGCTCGGCTGGCTTCAAGAGGGCCTGCTAAGGTCGGTCGCGACATGACCTCCGGCGCCTACGACGAGCTCATCACGCGCACGAAAGATGCCTCGCTTCTCGCTTCGACGGCGTCTTTACTCAGCTGGGATCAGCAGACGAAGATGCCGCCGGGCGGGATCGAGCACCGCAGCAAGCAGATGGCGCAGCTCGTCGGGCTCGTTCACGAACGCCTCACCGACCCACGCATCGGCGAGCTCCTCGCCGAGTGCGAGTCGGACGCCGAGCTGACGAGCGACCCGCACTCAGATACGGGTGCGAACCTGCGGGAGATCAGACGCCGGTACGACCGTGAGACCAAGCTCCCGGGCGACCTGGTCGAGGAGATGGCGCGGACGACGTCACTCGCCGAGCACGAGTGGACCGAGGCCAGGGCGAAGTCGGATTTCTCGTTGTTCCGTCCGTGGCTCGAGAAGAACATCGGTCTGTCCCGCCGGGCGGCCGAGTGCTACGGGTGGGAATCCGACGGCGAAGCCTGGGACGCCCTCGCCGAGGACTACGAGCCGGGGATGCGCGCCCGCGACGTCGAGAGGGTCTTCACGCCGCTGCGCGACAATCTGCAGAACCTCGTTTCCGACCTCATGTCCGGTCCCCGGAAACCGTCCACGGTTGTCGAGTCGTTGTCGCTTCCGATCGATGGACAGGAGCGGTTCGTTCGTACGGTCGCCGAGGCGATGGGCTTCGACTTCGAGCGCGGCCGTATCGACACGACCGTTCATCCGTTCTGCTCCGGCTCCCACCCCGGCGACGTGCGCATCACGACGCGATACGCGGAGAACAAGTTCTTCGACGCCATCGGCTCCACAATGCACGAGGCCGGGCACGGCCTCTACGAACAGGGCTTGCCCGTCGAGCACAACGGCACGCCGCTCGGCAATGCGGTCTCGCTCGGCATCCACGAAAGCCAGAGCCGGATGTGGGAGAACTTCGTCGGACGTTCGCTCCCGTTCTGGAAGTGGTGCCTGCCCGAGGTGCACAAGGTCTTCGGCGACGCAACGTCACATCTTTCGGTCGAGGACGCCTTCGAGGGGATGAACATCGTCCGACCCGACTTCATTCGCGTCGAGGCGGACGAGGCGACGTACAACCTGCACATCATGGTCCGCTTCGAGCTCGAGCGCGGCTTGATCTCCGGCGACATCCCGCCGGCCGACCTGCCGCACGAATGGAATCGCCGATACAAGGAGTATCTCGGTGTCGAAGTGCCGGACGACGCACGCGGGTGCCTGCAGGACGTGCACTGGTCGGCCGGGCTCATCGGCTACTTTCCGACCTACACACTCGGCAACCTCTATGCGGCGCAGATCTTCGAGAAGGCCCTTGCCGACATCCCCGGCCTCTACGACGACTTCGAACGCGGCGACTTCTCGGCCCTCAAGTCGTGGCTGAATACAAACCTGCACGCGCACGGGGGCCGATACCTTCCGGCCGAGCTGTGCGAGCGCATCACCGGCAAGCCGCTGGAACCGAAGCCCCTGCTCCGGCACCTCAACGACCAGCTGCGGCCGCTGTACGGCTGTTAATCCAGACGGAAGCCGATCTTCACGCCGACCTGAAACTCGCCGACGTCGCCGTCGGTGATCGTCCCGCGGACTTCGGACACCTCGAACCAGTCGAGATTGCGAAGCGTCTCTTGCGCGCGCTTGACGGCGTTGCGCACAGCCTGCTGAATCGAATCGCCGGACGTTCCGACGACTTCTGTAACCCGATAGACCTTTCCCTCCTCGGCCATTCACCCTCCTCTGGTCGTTGTCTGTTCGTTACCCTCACGTCGTGAGCGTCATCCCTATCGATTGGCCCCAGGCAAAGGCCGCCGCCGAGCAAGCGACATCGGATTTCGCCGGCCTCCTTCGAAACGCACCGAACGGCGATGCCCGTGTTCCCGGGCTCGCATGGAATGTGGGCGAGCTCGGCGCCCACCTCGTCACGTGCGCCATGCGTTACACGGACTTCGCACATGGGGAGCCGAGCACCGTTGAGGACGATAACTTCGATGCAGCCAACGCCGACTGGCTTCGGCGGTTAACGGATCGTGATCCGCGTGAGCTCGCGGAGCAACTCGCACAGGCTTCCGAAGCATTCCTCAAAGAGGTCGAAGCCGACGACTCACGCATGTCGATGAGCGGCGTGCCCGTCGACAAGAGTGTCGCAGCCTGCATTCTGCTCAACGAGCTTCGCGTCCACGGCCTCGATCTCTCGCGGGCGGTCGGGAAGAAAGGCTCGATCTCACCGAGCGATGCCCTCCTCATCAACTACGCCGCGCTCAACCTCTTGCCCGCGTTGGTCGGACGCGCGGGAGCAAGAGATTTCAACGCCACGTTCGAGGTCCGCTTTCGTGGAGGCGAGACCGTGGCGCAGAGGTTCCACGACGGAACGCTCACCATCACTCGCGGCGCGGCGCCGTCCGCCGACTGCCGCATGTCGGTCGACCCCACGACAGCGCTACTCGTGGCCTACGGAAGGATTCCGCGCTGGCGCGCGGCGCTCTCCGGCAAAATATTGGCCTGGGGACGCAAGCCGTGGCTCCTCCTCACCTACCAACGTCTGCTCCCGAGCGTCTGAAGAGCGACCGTCAATCATGTCTAGCCGCGAGACATTCGACCGATACGTCGCCGCTTGGGGAACCGTAGACATCGCACAGATCGCGCCGTTCTACGGCTTTCCCAGTCTCTTCGTCTCGCCGGCAATCCACGCTGTTGTGCGAGACAGAGAGGAACTCATCGCATTGATCGAGCCCATCGTGGCGGGCATGAAGGCGAGCGACTATGCGCGATCTGATGTCGCCGATGTCCAAGTGCGCGCTCTCGGAGCCAATCTCGAAGAAGTAGTGTGCGAGATCACGCGCTTCAATCGAGCCGGAGACCCGATCCTTCGTGCGAATGGCGCGTATTTCTGGCGACGCGACGCTGAGGATTGGCGCCTGATCGCAACCTTCGCGGGCGACCCCGTTGCGGGGGAGCTCTAGCCGGACGGCACGCGCATGCTGTCGAGCAATGACTGGACGGCGTCCGTCATCTCCTTCATCGCGCGCTTCTGGTCGGGCGCACGGGCGATTTGGATCGCGGCCTCGCTGAGCGCGGCGAGAAACAACCGCGCGAGGGGATCGACCGGTCGCTTCGCGATGATGCCGGCGTCGACCGCGGCTTGGAGGCTTCCCCGCACGATCTCGAATCCGTAGCGGTCGTCGATCTCCTTCCAGGCATCCCATCCGAGCACCGACGGCCCGTCGATCAGCACGATGCGTCCGACCGAGGCATCGAGCGACGCTTCGAGAAACGCCTTGACGCCGAGTCGCATCCCCTTCCACACGTCGTCGCCGGCCGCGCCGGCGGCCAGGATCACCTTCGTGACCAGCTCCTGCTCGATCTCCTCGAAGACGGCCTGGAACAGGTCGCGCTTGTTGCGGAAGTGGTGATACAGCGCCCCCTTCGTCACGCCGGCGCGCTCGGCGACCTCCTCAATGGGTGTCGCCGCGTAGCCGGGCTCGGTGAACAGCTCGCGCGCGACGCGCACGAGCGCGGCCCGTGTGTGCTCGGATCGCTCAGCCTGACGCCTTGACATACCTACCACCGGTATGTAAGATACCTTCTTCCGGTATGTTAGTCCAGCGAGAGGAGGGAATCGAGCATGTTCCGGCAAGGCAATCCCCGCCTCAGAGAGCTCGCGCAGCTGGCTCCCTTCGCGGCGTGCAGCCGCCGCGAGCTCGCGGAGATCAACCGGTTGTCCGACGACGTCGAATGCCCGGAGGGTACGCGGCTCATGCGAGAAGGCGCAGCGGGCCGGGAGTGCTTCGTGATCGCCGACGGTGAGGCCGTCGTGACGATCGGTGA
This sequence comes from Actinomycetota bacterium, assembly GCA_035640475.1. GTDB lineage: Bacteria > Actinomycetota > JAICYB01 > JAICYB01 > JAICYB01 > DASQWC01. The sequence continues at coordinate 24,439 of DASQWC010000001.1, forward strand.
CGAGGAGATCGCGCGGCTGGGGCCGGGCGACATCGTCGGTGAGATGGCCATCCTCGACCGAGAGCCGCGCTCGGCGACCGTCGTCGCAACCACTCCCCTGCGGGCGGTCGTCATGACCAATCTGCAGTTCTCAGCGGTGGCCGATTTGTGCCCCTCGGTCGCGCGACAGGTAATGGGAACGCTCGCGCAGCGGTTGCGCGAGGTCCAGGCGGCATAACGAGAAGGGAGAGCGCGTGGTCACACAGCAGCGCATCGCCGACGAGCTGAAGCACGAGCGCGAGCAGTTGACGGCCTATCTGCGCGCACTTCCGGACGGCGCGTGGGACAAGGACTCGTTGTGCGAAGGGTGGACGATCCACGACGTCATGGCGCACGCCATCGGCATCGCATCCGACGTCGCCAACCGCCGCCTCGACGGTGTCGGCTCCCCCGAGCAGAACCAGCGTCAGGTCGACGAGCGCAAGGACCGCTCACCGAAAGAGCTGCTCGACGAATGGGACGACCAAGGCACGCTGCTGGAGCAAGGGATCCTCGAGCTCGACGACCAATTCTGGAACGCGCCGTACTCCCCCGGCTTCAACGTCGGACAGGCGCTGCAACGAATGGTCGAAGACATCTGGGTGCACGCGCACGACGTCCGTCTTCCATTGGGCGACGACCCGTTCGGTGGGCCCGGTCTCCAATCGACGCTCGAGGTAGCTGCGCGCGAGTGGGAGAACCGTCTCCCCACACACGCGCCGACGGTCGGATCACTCGACGTCCAGACCGGCGATTTCACCGCGTCGGCTCCGGGCGCGGGCGACACGGCGGTCAAGGTGACCGGCGACGCCGTTACGCTCGCGCTCGTATCGACCGGACGCATCCCGCTCGACACGGCGATTGCCGACGGCAAGCTCTCGGTGGAACCGAAGCCCGACGGCCTCGCCGCAGCGCTCAACATCTACGCCCCGTGAGCATCGCCGACGATATCGGCAAGCTGGTTCCGCTGGCCGGCGTGCTCGGCATCGAGATCGACTCCGCGTCGGCCGACGAGGTGCGCGGTCGGATGCCGTGGGCATCCGACCTGTGCACCTCGGCGTCCGTGCTCCACGGCGGGGCGATCATGGCCTTCGCCGACACCCTCGGGGCGGTTCTCGCTTCGCTCAACCTCCCCGAGGGCGCGCTCACGACCACGATCGAGTCGAAGACGAACTTCTTCCGCGCCGTCACGGAGGGCGTCGTGACCGGTGTCACTCGTCCCTTGCACGTCGGACGGCGCACGATCGTCGTCCAGACCGACGTCACGCGCGACGACGGCAAACGCGTCGCGCAGACGACGCAGACGCAAGCCGTTATCACCAACGACTGAAGGAGCCAGACCATGACGTTTCCAGTCGTCCTCCTGCACATCGTTGCCGTCCTGTTCGCAGGCTTCGGTGTCGGATTTGCCGCCGTCCCCGAGCAGCTGTCGGAGCTCCTCTTCGATGCCGCGCCGGGGAGCTCGAGCGCGACGATCGATATGCGAGCTACCTACGGCGGTGTCGCGGTTGGTCTGGCCGCGTTCGTCTGGCTCTGCTCCGAGCGGAGGGACTGGGTGCGTCCGGGCCTGCTCGTCACGACGCTGGTTCTGGCCGCGCTGGCGCTGACCCGCCTCATCGGCATCGTCGCCGATGGGTCCCCGAACGGCTTCGTGATCGCGTTTCTGGTGCTGGAGATCGCCGGCGCTCTTCTAACGCACCGAACCTATTCGACGACCACGGTCAGCTTGTCCATGACGGGCGGATCGAACGCGTAGTGCTGGCCGTCGCCGAGCACGACCCACAGCGTGTGCTCGCCCTTCTTCAGTCCGGAGACGATCGCGGAGGACTCTGTCGTGTGAATGACCTTGTTGTCCTCGGCAGCCGGCAGGACCTCGCCCGCCGCCGGAGCCTCCTCTGGATCCACGAGAACGTGGAAGTGACCTGACTCCTTGGACCGCTCTCCATCGGCCTTCACGATCTCGACACCTTCCGCTTTCAGCCCGACGGTGACGTCGTCGCCGTCCTTGGCGGTCGCCGGTGCGCTTCCATCGACGGACGGACCCTTCACGTCCACGGTCACTTCCTGTTCGAGGTCTTCACCGAACCGCTTGTGCGCGCCGTCGCCCACGACGATCGTCAGCGTGTGGTCGCCCGTGCTCAGTCCGTAGAGCTCGATGGGGTTCTCGGCGGAGTGAACGATGCCCGGCTCTTTCGGGATCGTTTCACCGACCTCGACCGGGTCGCGGTCGATGAACACGTGGAAATGTCCGGTGTCCCCCGACGTGTCGCCGTCCGCCGGGACGATTTCGATGCCCTCGACGGTGGCGTCGAGCGAAACGACGTTGCCGCGAACGCTGCTCGGCGGACTGTCGATCGTGAAGGATTGCGTCTCGGCTTGTGCGCAAGCCGCAACGACGACTCCGAGCGCCACTGAAGCAACAACTCCACGAATGACTCGCACGGCACGCCTCCCTCGTTCGGTCCCGACGCAGTTATACCCGGCTACCGGTCGATGATGTTGGGGAGATCGGAACCGGGTCCCGTGCCCGGCCCGGCGAGCTCGGCCAATTTCGCGAGGCCGGCGACCAAGCCGTCGGCGTATCGGCCCTCCGCGAACGACGGCGTCATCTCCTCGATCGCGGCCGCGCAATCTTCGTCCGGGAGCCGCTCGCGCGCTGCCGGTGCCGTGACGATCTCGACGCGGCGACGGTCGGGCGCAACGAGCAGAAGGACCGACGGGCGCTCCTGCAGACCCGCCGCCGCGAACACCGTCTCCGCGTGCGCACGGGGATCACCCTCGGCCCGGCCGAGATAGACGCAGAACTGGAGACCCGTCGTCCGTTCGGCGTCGCGAACGGCATTGTCCACGGCGCGCCGGTCTGCTCGACTGATCGGTCGCTTGAGCTCACCAGCCACCGCTGGCACCTCCGCCGCCGGATCCCCCGCCGCCTCCACCCCCGAATCCACCGCCGCCGAATCCGCCCCCGAAACCACCACTCGATCCGCCGGAGCCGCCCAATCCACCGCCCCAGAAGATCGGGCCGAGGTCCCACCGGCGCCGTCTGCGGCCCCTGCGTCCTAAGCCGCCGAGCAGGAAGAACAACGGAATGAGGGCGAAGACCAACGGAAACCACGACCCCTGTGGCTCCTCGGTGGGCTCCGCTTGCGGTGGAGCGCCGACCTCGGTGTCGCCGAGTGCGCGGCGAATGCCGTCTGTCGCGAGCTCGATCGCTCCACCGACGTCGCCGGCCCGCATCAGATCGCGCATCGAGTCGACGATGTCCCCGGACTCGAGGTCGGTAAGATCGCCCTCGAGGCCGTAACCGACCTCGATGCGGATGTCTCGTTCGCGCATCGCGATGACGAGAAGTGCTCCGTTGTCTTTCCCTTTCTCGCCGACGCCCCAAGCGTCGAAGAGATCTTCCGAGTAGTCCTCGAGTGAAGCTCGTCCCAATGTCCGGACGACCGCGACGGCGATCTGGTTGCCCGAACGGCGCTGGTAATCGAGGAGCTGTGAGTTGATCTGATCCTCTGCGTCGTCGGGAACGACATCGGCGGCGTCGACGACGGGCGCGGTAAATCGCGGGAAACGCTCGCCCGCGCCAACGGCGGGCCCGGCGCTCACGACGAGCGCGAGCAGCAACCAGCTCGCGCCTCGGCGCAACATCACGAAGGTGCGGGCGTAAGGTCGCTTTCGAGGTCCACGCGCGGGTTCTCGCGCGCGCCCGGCCCGGCTTCGAACAGGTCCTTGCGGTCGAAGCCGAACAGGTTGGCGATGATGCTGCGCGGGAATCGCCGGATCTGGACGTTGTATCTCGTCACGACTCCGTTGTAGTCACGCCGGGCTTGATTGATCCGGTTCTCCGTCCCTTCGAGCTGCACCTGGAGATCGCGGACGTTCTCGTTGCTGCGCAGCTGCGGGTAGTTCTCGAAGATCGCGAGCAGTCTGGCCAGCGCGCTCTCGACCTGTCCCGAGGCCGCAGCCTTCTCCTGAACCGTGTTCGCGCCGGCGTATTGCGTCCGCGCGCGCGCGATCTCACCGAACACGGTCTGCTCCTGCCTGAGGACGCCGCGCACCGCATTGACAAGGTTCGGGATGAGATCGTTGCGTCGCTGGAGCTGCGCGTCGAGGTCGGCGAAGCTGTTGTTCACTCCCTCTTCCTGGTTGACGAGCCCGTTGTATGTGCCCACCAGCGGCAAGACGATGATCAACAGCACGGCAACGACGATTCCTACCGGGACGAGCCAGCGCGGTCTGTTCATGAACGCGATGCTAGCGCGTTGTCGTCGCCTTCCTCGCAGCGGGCTTCCCGGACGTCGGCTTGCGGCCGTTGGTGCGGCTGCGCGGGCGCGCCGGCGCCTGCTTCGGCTTCCTGGCCCGGACGGGCGCGCGTGTCTCGCCGTCGTGCTGGGGCGCTCCCGAGGGAATGAACCGGTTCGCAACGATCCCGGCGAAGACGACGAACGCAGCAGCGACCGCTCCCGCGAGCCGGAATCCGTTGATGAACGACTCGGCAAACGCGTGCTGCACGGCCGCGACTTGCTGCGGCGGCAATCCCTGGAGCGATGCGGGATCAAGGCGGAGGTGCCCTCCGGAAGCCACGATTGCCGCGTGCCTCGACACTTCGAGACCGATTCCACCGATGGCCGATGAGAGCGACTCGCGGAGCTGCGTCGTCAGCAGCGTGCCGAGCAGCGCAATACCCAGCAGCCCGCCGACCTCTCGGGACGTGTTCGTCATCGCCGAGCCGAGTCCCGCGCGTTCCGGGCCGACGGAGTTCATGACCGCAGCAGTCATCGGCGCCATGGTCATGCCCATCCCGATGCCCATCACCGAAAGGAACGGCGCCATGAGCGCATACGGCGTATCGATGCCCGAGCGGCTGACGATGAACAGCCCCGTGCCGGCGAGAATCGGCCCGATCGTCATCGGCCAGCGCGAGCCGTGGCGCTGCGCGAACCGGCCGGCCTGCGGCGCGATGAAGAACATCATGCCGGTCAGGGGCAGGATACGGACGCCCGTCCCGAGCGGCGAGTAGCCGCGGACGATCTGCATGTAGAGGCTGAAGAAGAAGAACGTCCCGAACATTCCGAGCGACAGCGAGAGCGCAACGGCATTCCCGGCCGAGAACGCCGGGATGCGGAAGAACTGCAGCGGCATCATCGCCCGGGACGAACGGCTTTCCCAGACGAGCAGCGCGCCGATGAAGCCGAGACCTGCCACCAGCGCGCTGATGATCAGCGAGTCGCCCCACCCGCGCTGGTTTGCCTCGATGAGCGCGTAGGTGAGCGAGAAGAGTCCGGTGGTGCCGAGCAGCAGGCCGCCGAGGTCGAGATGCCTCGCCTCGCTGACCTTCGATTCCTTCACGATCCGCGACGCAATGAACAATGCGACCAGTCCGATGGGGACGTTCAGGAAGAAGATCGCCTCCCAACCGACGCGCTCGACCAGTAATCCGCCGGCCGTCGGACCGAGCGCCAGCGCGAGGCCCGAAACACCGGCCCAGATCCCGATGGCCTTCGCCCGTTCCGTCGCCGGGAACGTCACCGTGAGGATCGACAGGGTGCCCGGCATGAGGACGGCCGCTCCGATGCCCTGCAACGCTCGCGCGGCGATGAGCTGTCCGGTCGATTGCGAAAGACCACTGAGAAGTGATGCGAGCGTGAAGATCGCCAGCCCGGACATGAACATCCGCTTGCGGCCCCATCGGTCGCCGACGATGCCGCCCGTCAGCAGCAGCGTGGCGAACGCGAGGACGTAGCCGTCGACGGTCCACTGCAGACCGCTGACCCCAGCTCCCAGCTCGCGGCTAATCGTGGGCAGCGCGACGTTTACCACGGTGTTGTCGAGCATCGCCATGAACAGGGCGAAGCACATCGTGAGAAGGGTCAGGACTTTGCGGCGCGAGTCGCCGGTGAACAGTGGCGTCACTAGGTGCTCTCCTTCATCTTCATCAGTCCCTGGCAGTGCGTCTCGATGCAGTGATCGATCAGCCTCTCAGCGTCCGGCCACGGGAACCACGGCTTGGCGATCATCAGCGAGGTGATGCCGTGCACGGAGGACCAGAGGCCGCACGCCAGGAAGAACGCGTCCTCCCGCGGGAACATTCCCGCGTCGACGCATCGCTGAGCGGCCTCGACGACGAGATCGAAGCCCGACGCCCGCCTGAGCCTGGCGTACATGAGCGCCGAGAGGGAGTCCTGCGTCCTGCTCATGAACATGATCCGGTACTGCTCGGGATGCTCGAGGCCGAAACGAACGTAGGCGCGTCCGCATGCACGAACGGCTTCGACCGGATCGGCGATACCCTCGCGCGCCGCGCGGGCGACGCTCTCGAGCGAGGCGAAGATCCGCTCGCACACGGCGAAGACCAGCGCGTCCTTGTCCTCGAAGTGCATGTAGATCGACGGCGGTGTGCAGCCGACAGCCTCCGCGATATCACGGATGCTCACGGCCTCCACGGATCCGTCGCGAATCAGCAAACGCTCGGTTGCCTCGAGGATCTCCTCTCGGAGCTTCTCCCCTTCGCCGCGCCGGGCGCGCGTACGCCGGACGACCTTCACCGAGTCGCCGTTCTACGGCCCGCCGGCTTGGGTTTGGAGGCCGGCTTTCGGTGATTCGTCCTTGCCTTCGGCTTCGCCTTGGCCTTCGCCTTGGGCGGCGCTTTTCGTGCGGGCTTCTTGCGCGGAACGGCAGGTGCATGCGGTTCGGAGACCTCGCCGATGCGGACCTTGGCATGGAGCGGACGCAGGAACTTCGGCAGCCACCAGTTCGCGTTCCCCGCGAGGCGCATGAAGGCCGGGACGAGCGTCCCCCTGATAACGAATGCGTCCATCAAGACCGCCAGTGTCATACCGATGCCGAAAAGCTTGATGAAGCGGACGCTCGACAGGCCGAACGACAGGAACGTCACTGAGATGAGCAGCGCGGCAGCCGTCACGATCCGTCCCGTTCGCTCGAGGCCGATGGCGACCGATCGCTCGTTGTCACCGGTCGCGTCGTACTCCTCTTTGATCCGCGAGAGGAGGAACACCTCGAAGTCCATCGACAGGCCGAAGGCGATACAGAACATCAGGATCGGCGACGAGATGTCGAGCGTTCCGGTCGACGTGAAGTCGAGCACGCCGGACCAATTGCCGTCCTGGAAGATCCACACCATCGCGCCGAAGGTCGCCGTGAGGCTCAGCAGGTTCAGCACAAGCGCCTTCGCCGGGACCAAAAGGCTCCCGAACATCAGGAAGAGCATCACGAAAGTCGCGATGCCGATCAGCCCGAGTGCATACGGCAGTCGTGAGAACAACGACTCCTTTGCGTCGACGAGCTGTGCCGAGCCCCCGCCGACGATGAAGTCAAAGGGTGCGTGTGCCGTCCGGATGTCTTTGACGAGCTCCTCGGCCTGTTTCGAGAACGGATCGACCGACGGGATGACCTGGAACCACGCGGCGTTCTGCGCAGCGAAACGCGCGTTCAGCGGCGTCGGCGGAGCGATCTGACGGCCGTCCGCATACCCTCCGACGAACGACTCAACACGGCCCACGCCCTCGAATTTCGAGAGGCCCGCCGCAAAGCCGGCCAGGTCGGCCCGGCGGGTCGTTGGGTTCACATCCGTCACGACGACGCGGATCGATTGCACTTCCTCACCGGGGAACTCACTCCGCAGCGTGTCGTGCACCTGCCGGGTCTTCGCGGACGGCGGCAGCACACGCTCGTCGGGGAGGCCGAGATTCACGTGCAGGAACGGCGCCCCGAGCAAGAGCAGCACGATCACGACGCCGAGCCCGATCGGCACCGGCCGCCGCATCACGAGGACGGCCAGCCGGTGCCAGAACCCCTCGCCGACGTCCTTCGGGTGTCTTGTCCACAGCGCCCACTTGTCGACGCGGGGGCCGAGCCACGCCAGCACAGCCGGCAGGAACACGACGGCGGCCACTCCGGCGGTCAGCACGACACCGATTCCCGCGTAGCCGAACGACTTGAAGAAATACAGCGGGAACACGAGCAGCGCCGACAGCGACAGCGCAACCGTGATCGCCGAGAAGATGATCGTCCGTCCGGCAGTGTGCATCGTGGTCACGAGCGCCGTCTCTGTGTCGGCCCCCTTGCGCAGCTCTTCGCGGAAGCGCGAGACGATGAACAGGCTGTAGTCGATCGCGAGACCGAGTCCCATAGCCGTCACCATGCTCAGCGCGAAGACGGATACGTCGGTCATCGACGCGATGACCCGGAGCACGAGGAACGTCCCGAGGATCGCAAGGATTCCCATTCCTATGGGCAGGAAGGCGGCGACGACGCTGCCGAACACCACGATGAGCAGGACGAGCGTGATCGGGACGGCGATCGACTCGCCGCGTCCGAGATCCTTCTCGATCTGCCGGGAGACCTCGTCGAAGATCGCCTCGAACCCGCCCACTTGCACCGACACGGCGGCGTTGTCTTGCGTGTACTTCGGGATCAGCCGCTCGGCGACCTCGTTTCGCTCGGCGTCGTCTCCTTCGATCTCGGCGACGATGATCGCCTTCGTCTTGTCCCGCGACTGGAGCGGAGAATTCGGGCCGAGACTCCAGTGTGAGAGCACCTGCCCGATGCTCGGCTCCCCTGAGAGCTCGTTGGTGAGCTCGACGCCCGCGCGCCGGGCCGCATCGTCGTTGACGGTTCCCGACTTGGCGGAGACAAGCAGGAGGAAGTTCGGCGGCGCCTGCCTGAACACTTCCCGCAGGACGGCGGCCGCGCGTTCCGACTCGACGTCGGGCGAGTCGAAGCCACCCGCCTTCAGGTACTCGGCGACGTTGCCGCCGAACGCGCCGGCGAGAACGAAGAACACCGCCGTTCCGGCAAAGATCCAGCGGCGGCGGCGGAAGATGACATGACCGAACCGTTCGAGCACGAGTCCTCCTGGGTGAGCGTTAAGTTAACGGCGTAAACCTATCGGCGTTAGGAAACGCCGTCAAACGCCTTCAGCGAGGCGCGCTGGGCCGCCCACATCTCGTCGAACATCGAGCTGATCTCCTCCAGCGAGCAGACCGCCGCCGTGAGGGGGTCCAGCATCAACGCGTGGCGCGCGGCTTCGCGGTCGCGCTCCAGCAGCGCTCGCACGACCAGCTCGTGCACGGCCATGTGTGCCCGGTTCAGGGCGGCGCACTGCTCCGGAAGGGTGCCGAAGGAAACCGGGCGAATGCCGTTGCTGCCCACCTCGCACGCGACCTCGACGCAGCCGTCCGGAAGGTTATCGACGAGCGAATCGTTGCCGACGTTGCCGTAGATCACGGACGGACGGCCGAGCTCGACCGCCTCGACGATGTAGGACGCGTACTCGACGCTGCGGCTGGAGGGAATCTCACGTTCTCCCGACGCCATCTCACGCACACGGCGTTCGGCGCTCTCGCGCCAACGCGGCCAGTTGTTCGCGTAGTAGCCGGACTCTCCGCGATAGCCCTCGCGCGTGTACCGCTCGACGAGCTCCGGCCGCTTGCGAAACCACGGCACGTACTCCGAGAAGTGGCCGCTCGACTCAGTGACGAAGTAGCCGAGATGCAGCATCGTCTCGAAACGCACCGGATCCTGTTCGTAGACCTCAGCATCGCGCGCACGTTCACGCAGAATCGGATACACGTCCTTGCCGTCGTGCTCGAGCTTCGTAAACCAGGCGTTGTGATTGATGCCCGCGCACTCCCACGCGAGCTCCTCGTACGGAACACCGACGTAAGCGGCGAGCTGCATCGAGGTGCCCTGCACCGAATGACACAACCCCACGACCCGGAGGCTCGTCGCCCGCAGTGCGGCGAGCGTCAGGATCGACATCGGGTTCGTGTAGTTGAGGACGATCGCATCCGGACACGCCCGCTCGACATCGCGGCAGATCTCGATCCACTCGGGTCCCGTCCGCAGCGCCTTGAAGATCCCACCAGGCCCGATCGTGTCTCCGATGCACTGGTCGACCCCGTAGCGCAGTGGGATGTCGTAGTCGTGGCGAACGTTGTCGAGGCCGGCGACCTCGATCGAGTTCACGACGTAGTCGGATCCGGTGAGGACGTCGTTGCGCTCGGTGGACGCGGTGACCTTCCAGCTCTTGCCGGAGCGCTCGACGAGCTTGTCGACGAGCCGGCGTGCGAGCTCGAGCCGTCCGGCATCGATGTCGACGAGCGCGAACTCCCCGTCGTCCAGGCCATCGATCGCGAGGATGTCGGTGATGACCTGCCGGGCGAAGACCGCGCTCCCGGCCCCGACGTACGTGACCTTCGGCATGACCTATCGCCGCTGGTCGAACGTCCAGCGTGTCGCGGTCTTGTAAAAGTTGTCGTTCGCCTGAAACGCGAACGCGCGCGTGGGACGGACGACCCAGATCGGCCCATCGTCGATCTTCTCGCCGTACTTCTTCTTATAGGCCTCCGTGAAGCCGTCGGGAAGCGGCGCGATCTCGGCCCGGCCCTCGAGCACGACCGAATCGTCGCCGTCCGTCGACGTGATGACGCAGCTGGGATTGGCCCTGAGGTTCTCCGACTTCACAGACGTGATGGCCGTCGACATGCAATACAGCCCGTCGAGCCAGACGCCCCAGATCGGCATGGCGTGCGCGCGTCCGTCCGGACGAACGGTCGAGACGGTCACGTTTCGCACGCGATTCATGAGGTCCACGGCCCATGACCACGGCAAGATGTCGTCGGTGTGCTCCTGTTTGAAATAGCCGGGCGCGTAGGGACGGTCGGCTTTGGGATCGGCCACGCGTCTACCGGAGCATGGCGAGTGCCGCCGCCCAGGCCGAGCTCACGATGACCGACCAAGCGCCCATGACCGTGATCATCCGCCACGTGAGCTTGTCGACGATCCGCGACTCGAGCGCTCCGAGTTCCTCAGTCAGATGAGTCTTCGTGACAATTTCGCTGGGCATTGCCTCCATCGTAGACCCCTCTGACCAGGGGAAAGGAAGAGCAACGTAATCGCCGGCGGTGACAGAGGCAGTGTCGCCCTCGCGTCCGATGATGTGATGCTCAAATGAAAGCCGAATTGCTGAGTTTGGACGAGGCCCAGCGGCGCGTCGTCGATCACGACGGCGGTCCTCTCCTCGTGCTCGGGAGCCCCGGGACCGGCAAGACGACTGTGCTGGTCGAGCGCTGGGTCCGGCTGGCCACCGAGCTCGGCGAGCCCCACCGCATCCTTTTATTGGTGCCGACCCGCGAGCGGGCGCTGGGCTTGCGCGACGAGCTGCCGTGGCGCCTGCCGGCCGAGGCGATCGTCGAGGTCCCGGCGCACACGTGGCACGCGCTCGCCTACCACCTCGTCACGCGTTACTACAGGAAGCTCGGCTACGCGCAGCCGCCGATCCGGCTGACCACGGCGGAGCAGTCGGCCGTCGTTCGCGAGCTCCTCGAGACGGAAAAGCCGTCGGCCTGGGGGCCGTACCGCGACCACCTCCTCGCCGATGCCTTTGTTGCGGAGGTCGCCGACTTTTGCGTGCGGGCCGGCCACCGGGGGCTGGACGACCAGGACCTCGAGGCGCTGGGCGACAGCCGTCCCGAGCACGCGGCGGTCACCGCGTTCGCGCTTCGCTATCGCGCGCACCTGCGCAGCCAGTCGGCCCTCGACTACGCGGAGCTCGTTCTCGCCGCCACCCGCCTGCTCACCGCCGACGACGACATCAGGTCGGCCGTCACCCGTCGTTTCTCTCACGTGCTCGTCGACGACGCGCAGGAGCTGGCGCCCGCACAGCTCCATCTGCTCCGGCGCTTGAACACCGAGCACCTCGTCTGCGCCGGTGATCCCGACTCGGCCATCGAGGCGTTTCGCGGCGCCGATCCCGGTTGGCTCGAACGCTTCGAGACCGTCGCCCCCTCTCACCGACGAATCTCTCTGGAGACCTGCCACCGGTACGGGAAGTCGATCGGCGACGTCGCGGCGTCGCTGATCGCGCACTCGCCCGATCCCGGCCCCCACCGTGTGGGGTCCTTTGCCGGCCCGGAGGACGGCACCGTCGAGCTGCGCACCTACTCGACGATGGCCGGAGAGCTGGAGGCGGTCGCGCGCGAGATCCGGCGCGCGCATCTGATGAACGACGTCCCCTACGACCGGATGGCGATCTTGCTCGCGCAGCCGTCGACGTACGGCTTCACAGTCGAGCGCGTCCTCCGCGGATTCGGCGTGCCGGCGCGCACGGTCTCGACCGAGGGCCTGCGCACGCAGCCGGCCGTCCGGGCCGTCCTCGATCTGTGCCGGCTCGCCCTCTTCGACGACCCGTCCGACGACCTCACGAAAGCCGTGCTCTGCTCGCCGTTGCTCGGCCTGCACCCGTACCGCGTCCGAGAGCTCGACCGCGAAGCAAGGATGCGGCGCGGGACGACGCTCGGCGAGCTCATCGAGGAGCTGGACGACGACGATCTCGCGGAGTTGCGCCGCGTGCGGGACGCCGTCCGGACGGACCCGAGCGAGCCCGCCGACGCCACATTCGCCCGTGTTTTCGACACATCCGCGTGGTGCCGCGAGCAAGCCGCCAACCGTCGCGCCGATCAGGACGCCGCGGCCCATGTGAACGCGCTGTACGCGCTGAACAAAGCGCTCGCGCACTTCGTCGAGCGGCGTCCGGGCGCAACGATGCGCGAGTACCTCGAGATGGCTACCGACGCGGCGTTCGCTGCCGACACATGGCAGCCGCCGGACGCGCAACACGGCGTGCATCTCCTCTCGTTCCACGGGGCGAAAGGTCTGGAATGGGACGTCGTCTGCGTCATCGGCGTCGCCGAGGGCCAGATCCCGAAAGCACACCGCGCCCAAGGGCTCTTCGACCCGTGGGCGCTCGAGGCCGGCGGCGCGATCGACCGGGCCCAGGCACAGCTCGCCGAAGAGCGCCGGACGCTGTACGTCGCGCTGTCACGTGCGCGGCGGCGCCTGCTCGTCACCACGTCACCGGGCGTTCGCAAGGCGACGCCGTCACGTTTCTGCGAAGAAGCGTTCGGCGTGCTCCCCGAGCCCATCACGCCCGGCGCCGACGAGCCGCCGCTTACGATCGGCGAAGCGGCGGCGCGCTTCCGGCGCACGCTCGCCGACGCCGAGGCGACCGACGACGAGAAGGCCGCCGCAACGGCGGCCCTGGCACGAGTGTCCGCTCACAACGGCGGCCTCAAGCCGTCGTCGTGGTGGTGGCGCCGCGACTGGACGCCGGGGACTCCGCTGTATCCGCAGGGCAAGCTGACAACGTCGTTCTCGCGCATCAGCCGCTACGACGAGTGCCCACTGCGCTACGTGCTCGAGTCGGTGCTCGGTCTCGACCCCCAGACGACCTTCCAGATGAAGTTCGGCTCACTCGTCCACCGGATCATCGAGCGGTCCGATCCCGTGTTCGGCGATATCACGTCGTGGCAGCAGGTCGTCGACATCTATAAGAAGGAGTTCGTCGAGCACCACCGGGACGACTACCCCAACGACGTCTTCGCCCGTACCTACTACCGGTACGGCGTCCAGAGCCTGCGGCGCTGGTGGAACACGGAGCGCTCGACCGGCGAGACGGTTGAGGTTGAGTTCCCGTTTCACGATCTCGACTTCCACGGCCACACGATCCGCGGACGGATCGACCGTGTTTCGCGCCAGGGCTCCGGGCTCGTGCTGTCCGATTACAAGACCGGCCGCAATCCGGTGGCGTGGGAGGAAGCCAAGGAGTCGCTGCAGCTCGCGATCTACTACCGGGCCGCGCAACTGTACGAGAGCCTCTCGAAGCACGGTGCTCCCGTCCGTATGGAGCTCATCTATCCGGGCGTTGAGTACACCAACCGCGAGACCGGATCTCTCGAGTGCATGAAGCGCAAGCAGTACCCGAACGAGGCCGAGGAAGCGCTCGGGCGGCTCGAAGGAATCATGAACGACGCCGTCTCGGAACAGTTCGCTCCGTCGCCGGAAGCCGACTGCCGCTGGTGCCGCATGAAACCGCTGTGCCCCAGGTGGCCGGAAGGCCGAGAGGTTCCTCGATGAGCGGAGCTCATCGAGGGTCCGCGGGGGGATCCGGGGGGCGCAGCGCCCCCGGTCTGATGAGGACGGCGTCGGAAGCAATCAAGGCAGCTCTCCACGGCTACGAGCCGTCCGCCGAGCAATGGGCGGCGATCGAGGCGCCGCTCGAGCCGGTGGTCATCCGCGCGGGAGCCGGGTCGGGCAAGACGGCGGTGATGACCGCGCGCATCGTCCACCTCGTCGAAACGAATCAGGTGCGCCCGGCCGGCGTCCTCGGGCTCACGTTCACGAACAAGGCCGCGGGCGAGCTGGAGGAACGACTGTCCGAAGCGCTGGCCGCGATCCAGCCGCATCCGCACGAGCACCCGACCGTGATGACCTACCACGCGTTCGCCCAGAAGCTCGTCCGGGAGCACGGACCGCGCATCGGCGTCGATCCGGAGGCCGGACTGCTCTCCAACGCGCAGAAGTGGCAAATCCTCATGGGCATGATCGACGAGATCGAGATCCTGGACGACGTCGAGCTCCGCCATCCGCTGTCGTTCATCCCGCAGACGCTCGATCTCGCCGATCAGTGCGCAACGCATCTCGTTACTCCTGACGAGCTCAGCGCCGAGTGCGAGTCGCTGCTCACACAGAACCTCGCCGACGATTACGCGATCCAGGCGACGAAGAAACGGAAGGATTTCGCGAAGATCATCCGCCTGTACCTCGATCGCAAGCGCCAGCTGCGCCGCATCGACTACGGCGACCAGATCCGTCTCGCCGTGCAGGTGCTCACGACTCACCCCGATGTCGCGGCGGAGCTGCGCAACCGCTACCCGGTCGTCCTGCTCGACGAGTACCAGGACACGGACCCCGCACAGAAAGTCATGCTCCGCGAGCTTTGTCCGGAGGGTTCGGCCGTCACGGCCGTCGGCGACGCGCGCCAGGCCATCTATGCGTGGCGCGGCGCGTCGATGTTCAACCTGATCAACTTCCACCGGGAGTTCCCGCGCGCAGGCGGCCTCGACGCCCGGCAGGCAACGCTCTCTGAGAACTTCCGCTCCGGACGACGCATCGTCGAGCTTGCCAACCGCGTCATCCACTCGATCCCGGAGGAGCACCGGCCCGGCGACGAGCTCATGCCGGTCGCGTCCAAGGGGGAAGGTTGGGTCGGCGCCGCGGTCTTCGCCGACCAGGAGGCCGAGGCCGCGTACATCGCAACGGAGATCAACCGGCTCGCCGGCGCGGGGGGTCCGGGGGCCTCCCCCGGTACGACTGGTTACGAGTGGAAGGAGATGGCGATCCTTGTGCGCTCGCGCCGGTACCTCGACGCCGTTCTCGCCGCGCTCGATGAGCGGGACATCCCCTTCGAGATGCCCGATCTCGGCGGTCTGCTCAAGGTCCCGGCCGTGACCGACGTCGTCGCGTGGCTTCAGATCCTCGCGGACCCCAAGGCGGCGACGAACCGCTGGGTTGCGCGTGTGCTCATGGGACCGCGCTTCCGCATTCACTACGGCGACCTCGCGCCGATCGCGAAGTGGGCGGCTGCTCGCAACTACGAGCTCAGCAGCGAAGCCCGCGAGCTGCTCGGCATCGAGGAGCCCGATCCCGGCGAGGTCGCCTTCTCGCTCATGGAAGCGCTGAGCCACGCCGATGAGATCGACGGCGTTTCCGACGAAGCAAGGCTGCGGATCAAGGAGTTCCTCGCGCTCTATGAGGAGCTGCGCGCGTTCGTGCCGAACGGACTCGAACAGCTCGCTCAGGCCGTCGCCGATCGCAGCGGTGTCGCCGACGCGCTCGCGGCGTCGCCCTCGCGGTCGGCCCCCGCGATGCGCGAGAACCTCAACGGCTTCATCGGGATCGCATCGGAGTTCTCACCGCTCGAGGGCGACGCGAACCTGGCGACGTTCCTCGATTTCCTCGACGTGGCCGAGGAGTCGGAGGACCCGATTCCGCTCGCCGTCACGACGACGTCCAACTCGGTGAAGGTGCTGACGATCCACAAAGCGAAGGGGCTCGAGTTCGACGTCGTGTTCGTTCCGTACGTCGCCGCGTCGCAAGAATGGAGCCGGTACGACAAGGGCGTGAAGATGTATTCCGTCTTCCCGGACGTCCGGCTCTCGAATCCGCTCACCTCGACCAAACAGCTCCCGCCCGGCGTGCGCAAGGATCGCGACGATCTGCCGCAGTTCGTGCCGGGAAAGATGCGGGCGTTCCGCGACGCGCTCAAGCTCCGGGCCGAGCAGGACGAGCGACGCCTCTTCTACGTCGGCGTCACGCGTGCGCGCAGCCGCCTCTACTGCACGGCCGCGCACTGGTACGCATCCGAGGAGACGGCCAAAGGTCCGTCTGTCTTCCTCGACGAGCTGCTCGACGAGTCCAACTCCGATCTGGTCGACGTGATCCCCGGCCACCTCGACGCGCCGGCCGAGGAGACGAACCCGGTCGTCGAATCGATGCGCGAGCGGCTCGTCTGGCCGCCGCCCGCCTTCGACGACCGCGCGCATCCGTGGATCGAGCGGCTCGACGCAATTCTGGACGGCAGGAAATCCGCCGAAGATGTTCTGGCAAGCCAAGATGCGCGCGCCTTGTTCGCAGAGCACGTCACCGTGATCGAGGCGCTCGAGGCCGAGCGGGCCGAGGAGCCGCCGCTCCGCGAACGGCGTTCGCTGCCCGCCACATCGGCCGTCCGCATCGCGGAGGGCACATCGTCGCTCGACGACGTCCTGCACCCGCTCCCCCAGCGCCCGACAACCGCGCAGCGGTTGGGGACCGAAGTGCATGCGTGGATCGAGGAGCTCCATCGCGGTCTCGTCGGTCTGGCCGAGGAGGAAGCGCTGGACGACGCATCGCTGCCGCCCGACCCGGAGACCGTCGAGCTGTTGAAGCGCAACTTCCTCGCGCAGGGCTACCACGAGCGCACGCCGTATCTCTTGGCCTCCGGCGAGCCGGCGACGGAGCTGCCCTTCACGCTCAAGATCGGCAACGATCTCGTCCGCGGACGCATCGACGCCGTGTACGCCCATCCGGACGGCACGATCGAGATCGTCGACTTCAAAACCGGCGGCGTTCCGGAGACCGGCTTCGGTCAGCTCGAGCTCTACGCCGAAGCGCTCAACGTGCTCGGCATCGTCACGGGAGAGGTCAAGCTGACGTACGCCTACCTGCGCACGGGAGCCGAGGAGTCCCGGCTGTACACGCCGCGGGGGCTTGGTTGGTTGCAGGGCGCATTTGCGCGCGAAAGCGGCGCGTAGACAACACCCACCGGCTACGCTTTCTGTCCAATGATTCGCTTCAAAGCGTGGTCGTCGTGGATCCTCGTGCCGCGTTCGATGCGGCGTGCGAGCGTCGTCGCAGCCTTGATCCTGTTCGCGTCGTCGGCGCTGCTCTACCAGACGAACATTCGCGGCGAACGGGCGCCGAAGTTCGGGCGCGGCGGCGCGTTCGCCGGCACGCTCACCAACCCGGGAATTGGCGACGACTTCGGCCTGTCGTCACCCGGGCCCACACCGATTGCGACCCGTTCGTCGGCGATCCTGTTCGCGCCCGGGACGCCGCGGCCCGGCATCGGCGGGCCGGGCGGCGGCTACCCGTTCCCGACGTTCGCCACGTACGTGTACGCGATCAAGGGATACGAGGAAGCGACTGCGTTCGGACGACGCGACTACCCCTCGGAGATGACGACGACCGTCCATCGCACGCAGCCGACCGATCCCAACGTGCCCAGGCTCCAGGACGACGAGGTCATCTTCGATCTGTTCTTCTCGACTCAGCACGAAGAACGCGAGATCGTCTCGTTCCGCGACGATGCGATCGCGTTCACCTACGAGGCCGGGTCGGTGACGTTCGGCCCGGCCACGCAGACGAGCGAAGCCGTCTACGACCCGCCGATGCTCCAGATCCCGGTGCCGCTCGAGGAGAACGCGATCGAGACGGGGACGAGCGTTGCTCGGGACAGCGGCGGCAACGTCAGGCGAACCGAGGACTGGACTGTCGAGGTGCTCCGCCGCGAGCGGTTGAACGTCCTCGGCTCGACCGTGAACACGTGGGTCGTCAAGATCGACCGGCAGAGCCGTCCTGGCGGAGCCGAGCGCGTGACGCGTTCGAGGACGTACTGGTTCGATCCGGGCAGGAGCATCTGGGTGAAGTGGGAAGAGACCCTGAGCGGCGCACAGGACATCGGGCCGGGCGATTTCAGTTACCGGACGCAATTCACCGCGACGCTCAAACGTCTCGCGCCCGTCTAGCGCGTCCCTGAGTATCCTGACGGCTTCGGCGGCGTGGCCGAGTGGCTAGGCAGGGGACTGCAAATCCCCGTACCGTGGTTCGATTCCGCGCGCCGCCTCTGCCTCTGACGTGCAGTTTTTGTGGGCGATGGATTCCCCGATCGGCTCCAAATGGGCCCTATGCGTCGCATGTGCGTCACGCGTTTGTGTCGTGCCGAAACGTATCTGAGCGTCCGTTCGGTCCTACTCATCCGGTCGACTAGGGCCAACCAGTGTGTACTACATGAAATTTCGGGAACCCGTTGAGCGTCAGCGCGAACAATCTTTGTCAGCTCGGCGCTGGAGGGGCGCAAGTATTCCGGTCACTCTCCGAAACACTCGAGCAGCATCTCCAGTCGTACGGATCAGGCCATAACCTCAGGACACATCGGTCGTTGAAGAATCGAGAGGCTCCCCAGCCTGTTTGCTCGATACATAGACCCAAACCCCACAACCAGAGAGGAGTTCTGGTGAAGCGAATCCGTGCGTGTTTCATCCCGGTCCTCGTTGTCGTGGCCTTCGTAGCCCCGGCCGCTGCGCAATCAAGTTCTGCTGACGAGCGCGGACGCGAGGTGTCGCCAGGAGGCACTGATGCTGCCTTCAGGGACGTAGGGAGAAGTCTCACTGGATTCGGTGGCGCATACATCGACTCGGATGGCACGCCTTACGTTTGGCTCACTAACCCTTCGGAGTCTGAGCTCCTTCGCGCGCGGTCGGCTCTAGCTCAGCGGCTGGGACCTGAGTTCTCGCGAGACGGTTATAGAGCTCGTAAGGCACAGTACACATTCGATCAGCTAAGTGACTGGCACGGCCGCGCCGCCGAAGCCTTGGCTCGCGTCGAAGGCGCGGTTCTCACGGATATCAATGATCGCACTAATCATCTCACCGTCGGCGTCGAGAATCGAGAGGAATCTAAGGAAGCAGTGTCCGCAGAGCTCCGACGACAGGGCATTCCTGAGCAAGCTGTTGAGATCGAAGAGATGTCGCCCTTCACATTCGCCTCCAGTGTCAGGGACAGTCATCGGCCGATGGTTGGCGGCCTCCAAATCGCCTTTCAGGCTGCGATCGGGATCATCATCTCCAACCAATGCACCCTCGGCGTTATCGGAGTAAGGGACGGCGTGAGCGGATTCGTAACTGCATCTCACTGCTCGCGCAATCAAGGTGAAGTTGACAACGGACGCTACTGGCAGCCTACGCGGCCAATTTTCGATACAGGCCAGGTGGGCACCGAAACCGTTGATCCGCCGTACGATGTGGTCTCTTTCAATGGAGCTCCTTGCCCCTCAGGTCGAGAGTGCCGATTGGCTGATGCGAATTTTGTCGCAAAGCACGCTGATGTGACGGTCTCGAAAGGAAATATCGCTCGCCCCGCACTGAACTCGACAAACTGGGACGGGACAAGCACCTTTAGAATCACGAGCGAGACCAACCCGACCAGCGGCACGGTGACGAAGGTTGGCTACGAAACTGGCCGCACTGCTGGTTCGATCGACAGGACCTGTGTCACCATCTTGTCAGGGAGTTCCGACAAGGCATTCTTCTGCCAGAACATCGCTAACGCTGGCGTCGATCTAGGAGACAGTGGCTCGCCGGTCTTCAAGATCACGAATGCGCCGAGTACAAACGACGTTTCGCTGGTCGGGATCCTGTGGGGCAAAAACCAAGCTGGGACCCAGTTCACGTACAGCCAATGGGATCTTGTCCAGGCTGATCTCGCCGGAACGCTGACGACGTGCGCATCAGGTTTCTCTTGCTGATAACCGTGTGATTGCTCAAACAAGTCTCAGCCAACAGCAAGGGTAGAATGGCCGGCGTGCGGATCCGCGGATCGCTTGCCCTTGTGAGTTTCCTTCTCGGAGGCCTGCTCGCCACAATTGCATGCGCTTTAGCCTTGCCATCGTCGGCCCAGGAAGGAGATGCGCGGTTTCTCGAAGTCACACGTAGAGTGCCGCAGTTTGGGGGTGCTTACGTCGAGGGGGAGTCACTCCATCTCTGGCTCACGAGGCCCAGTCAGGAGCTGCAGGAGAAGGCGGTAGCAGCTCTACTCGAGGCCGTTGGAAGCGAGTTCGAGACCGACGAGATTGTTCTCCTAAAGGCGGACTACTCATTCAAGCAGCTATACCGTTGGCATCAGGCCGCGACGAACGTACTTTCGATCGATGGCGTTGTGTTCACGGATTTGAACGAGCGAAAAAACCGAATAGACGTGGGCACGCAAGACCCTGAGCGCCATCGCTCCGCCATCGAAGCGGAGCTGTCCAAGTCCGGCGTGCCGCTGAAAGTCGTAAGGATTGTTAGGGCTGATCCAATGCGCCCAGCGCCGCAACCTTGGTTGAACGACGCCGCACTCCTCCTCATCGTGTTTGCGGTTGTCCTGCTAATTGGAGCTGGGTCGCTCCTGCGAGCATCGCTACGGCGACACAGAGGACAATCGGGCGCGTTTCCCTGATCAACCAGGGGCCACGAGTCTCATTGGTTATCAAGCTGCGCCCAACGAGGACCGCGACTTCGCGACCCATCGATGGCAACACGTGCCCGTAAAGGTCGAGCGTGATGGCAATCTCGTGACCGAGCAGCTCCTGCACGACCTTCGGGTTCACGCCCGACTCGGAGGACCGCAGACGGCTGGTAAGAGACGTCCACGGGGAACTTCTCTCCATCTACGTAGACGCGAAACTCTTCAATCGAGTTGGGTCGGCCGGTAGCGAGCGTCACCAGGTCCTGAAGCGGCGCCACGACTTGCCCAATTAGCTCTTGCAGCGCCGTAGCTGAGTCGCGCCACACGCACAGGCGCGCTCGCTCGACGGGGCGAGGATCTCTTGTGACGCCGCCACTCGAGAGCGCAATGCTCGGTGCGACTTCTCCTGCGGCCGCGGCTGCTCGTGGCGGGCTCGGTGGTTTCGTGTACTTGAGCGTGTGGGTCTGAAGGTCCTACTTCTCGGAGACTGTGAGTTGCATCTCCCAACCAGAGGTCGGAAACCAGTCCTGGAGGTACGTGAGATCGATGTCCATTCCGTTGAACCCTTCAGCATCTGGAGAATCAAGATGCACGCCTAATTAGGACTTGATGAGCGCGGAATGAAGGGTTGCCCCGATAATCCCTTTTCGCATCAGATCTACTCCTTTGATGTAAGCGTTCCAGCTGACTAACGCCGCTCCAAGATAGCCCCCAAGAAAGGGATTGACGTCCCGTGGCGATCCGCAGAGCCGTTAGGCCCCCTGACCAGCGGGTAAGTTTGGCAACTGCATGCGCCCAGCCCTGACATAGACCGGGAGTTTTGAGCCGCACGCCGGAGACAACGCGAATCCCTCTATTCGAGGCACGAAAGTCACCATTACGTCCGCGTTGCAGATTCTGACTCCTAGCTGCCCTTCTGCTAACTGTCACTTACGGCACCAAAGCGGTATGACGGTGTAGCTCTTCGCTTCGGAGAATCAGCCAGCAGCACTCTTCGCGAACGTTGGCAAGGTCGCAACAACCCGGAGTGGCTCGACGAGCGGTGTTCCCATTCGGACCGGAATCAGCCCGATGACAAGTCGCATGTGAGCCGGACCGGCACCCAGGATCCTTCGTACCCTTCGGGGAATACGGATGAGAAAGGAGCCGGGTCGATCAACGGGAAAGGGACTGAGCTTAGCAATTTCAACGAGTTGGCGTCCGCCTTCCTCGAGCGCCTCAAGCGCGAGCGATAGCACAAATCCTTGACGAGACACGTTTGTGATCGCGACGATCTGAATCCTGACAAACTCGGGTTCGAAGCCAGTGCCCATGATCGAGAATTGACGCGTTGGCTTCGATGCCGTCAGCAATACCTGCTCTTCGCGCGTGTCGGCAGCCAATGGACTCTCACGCTGGCACGACGAGGTGACGATCATTGACGCTACCAGCAGACACGTGAGGATCCACCCCACGCTTCGGCTATTGCTTGACCGTCGATTGAACGATGTTCAACTCAATGTTATCCAAGGTCATCGTGCGCGCCTGGGGCCTTCGGTCTGAGAACGGCACCAGCACAACCGTGACTGTGAGCTCGGTGTCGGGGTTCTCTGGCTTGCGGAGTGCAGGGGTAACATTCTGTTCGTAACGAAGCGGTTGCCCTCCAGGCACGGGACAGAAGAGGATGCCTTCCTTCGCCTCCATCTCCCGCTCTTCATGACAAAAGAAGGCAAATCCTCCCGCGAACGCGGGCTCTGTCGCCGGCGTCTTCTCGTTCGCGTCGGGACTGTTGACGAAGAGGTGTCCATAGAAGGCGTCTCCGCGGGCTAGGTCGACGACGTCGAATGCCAACGTCACGCGGCGCTGCGCATCGTCTCCCACCTCAGCCGTGAGTTTTGCTGCGGACACATTGAAGGTAACTGTTGCCGGCTGACCGAGGGCAGCCGTCGCCGAGTCTCGAGCGGGGAACCTGGCTACGCGTTCCACCGACGTAGCAGCCCCTGACTTGAGGAATTCCTCGCGCTCGTTGGCTTCTTCCTCCGTCTTGGGTTCGCGAGTTTCCTGTGTCGTCGCCATGCTCAAGGCACCCCTAAGACCGGCTCGTCGAAGCGATAGTTGAACAGCGGAAAGAGCAGCATGTCTGTGACGGTGATTTGAACGGGATTGCCGGCCCGATCCACGAACTCGGTGAATTCTCGATCCACCCAGTTGCTGTCGTTGGTATTCGGATTGCTC
>DASQWC010000002.1:0-2278 GCA_035640475.1 Actinomycetota bacterium
CGACGGGTGGTCCCGCACCCGCCGCGCCGCCTCGACCCGCACCGCGCGACGCCCGCGTTCGCTTCTTGACCTTCACCACGATCTTGTTCTTCCTGCTGACCGTCGTCTTCGGGATGATGGCGCTGTCGCCGAGAAGCGCACCGATCAAGACGACGACGACCCGGCAGGCCGCGCAGGCCAGCGTCGAGAAAGAGATCGATGCGGTGGCAACACGATTCACGACGAACCTGATCGGCTACAACTACCGCACGATCACGGCCGACCTGAACAAGATGCAGCAGGACACGTCGGACGCTTTCCCGAAGCAATTCCACAGCGCCTTGCGCGGCGACTTGCGCGCATTTCGCAAGCGCGTGATCGACGAGCGCGCATCTTCCACGGGTGACGTCAAGGGCACGACACTGCTGTCATCCGACGGCGACACGGCCGCAATTCTCGTGTTCGCGAGCCAGACGATCCGTTCGAGGCGAATCACGGGCGATGCGTCGCGCTACATCATCATCGAGCTCACGCTGCTCAACACGTCGGACGGCTGGAAGGTCGACAGCGCCCGGGTGCCGTCCGCCGTCGGCGAACGCGCTCGTAGCTAAGGCTCTTCGCCGGGCAGCGTTCCGGCGGACGGACTCGCCGTCGCCGCCGGTGAGCTCGTGGCACCGGGCGAGGGAGACTCATCGACGGCGGGTGCCGACGCGGGCGTCTCACCGAGCGAAGCCAGGATCTCGATGAGGTCTTCGGCGGGCGCGTAGCCCACGACCATCGCAAACACGTTTCCGAGGAATCCGTACGCGTGCGGCGGCAGCTCGGGCGATACGCCGTAGAAGAACCGCTTCGCCGCACGCTCGTACGGGCGCACGGTGATCGGCAGCGCCGTCCCCTGCTGTAACGGGGACCCATCGATGGCGAACGGGCCGCCGGGGATGTTGCGCTCCGTGATCACGATCGTCGTCTTCCCGTCGAAGTACGACGCGTGAACGATGCCTTCCGGCGCGGGATAGCGGCCGCCCGGCCCCCATCCGCGCTTGTCCGCGGAGACGGCGAGCAGCTGTTCGTCGTACCCCTCGGGCATGAAGCGCGGGAACAGCGCCTGGAAGCTCACCTTCTCGCCGACCTCCGCGCGCGTAACGCGCTCGAAGCCCGAATCGCGAGTCTGCGGCTGGGCGTCTCCAGTTGCGATCGTCAAGTCTCCGGGCAAGATGATCGAGTCAAGTTGTACGTTGTCGAGCTCGACGAGCTCAGTTGTGATTCGTTCGCGGTCGCCGAAGGCTCTTGAGATCGCGTCGTTCGTGAGAACGTCACCGGGTCCGAGCACACCCGCGTCGGTGCGGCCGATCGAGCGGCGAACGATCGTCGGGAAGAACGTCCTCGCGTCGACGAAGACGTCGATCTCATCGGCGCGCGTCAGCTCGTTCGGCGTCACCGACGTCTTCACCTCGTAGAGCTCGCGATCGTCGCGCTGCGTCTTGCCGACGACGTCCAGATCCTCCGATTTGAGAAGGATCTCGACGGCGGCGCCCACCGACTCCTCGAGCAGGCCGAGTGAGGGGCGCAGCTTGCCGTCCGGGGGGCCGAGCGGCGGGCGGCGCTCGACGACGAGGTCGTTGTTCGTCCCGACGACCTTCGTCTCGTCGTTGGTCTGGACGATCTTCGCGCGATCGACCTCGCGTCCGTTGACGGCGAGCGTCACCTCTTGCCGGTAGCCCTCGGCCCGGTCGAACACCAACCGGCCGGTGTGCTCGCCGTTGGCGAAGGTGTAGACGAGCGACCCTTGCTGGCCGCCGGTCCGGTACATGCTCAGCTTCCGCAAGCTGAACGATGCCTTGAGCGACTTCATGTTGCCGAACACCTGCGCGAGACGCGTTTGCACTTGGGCGGCAGTCGGCAAGTCGTCGCCGCCGATCAAGCCTCGGCCGCGCGTGAGGAGGACCGCGGCGAGGATCGCGAGCGCTACTGTGACCGCAATGGCCGCGAGCCAGGGTCCCGCACCGACCGACCGTCGCTCGCGCGGACGACGCGGCACGACGACGGCCGGCTCGCCGCCGTAGTCCTCGTCGAGCAGCGCCTCGACCTCGTCGGCACGCGGGATCCGCTGCGGTACCGGATCCGTCGAGATACGAGTCGGCGGCGGCGGGACGATCTCGGTCGGGTGTTCGATGGGGAGCACCGGCGACGGTCGGGCCTGTCGGGGCGGCGGCTCGGTCGAGCGAATGGACGGCATGTACGGCGCCGTCGGCTGCGACGGCGGCGGCTCGGACGGTGGGGGTGCTTCGGGCAGTGGCGG
>DASQWC010000003.1:0-2538 GCA_035640475.1 Actinomycetota bacterium
TCCATCTGGCGGCGCCGGGTGACGACATCCTCAGCACGTGGCCCGCGTACCAGATCATCCGGGCCGCGGACGGCTTCGACGACTCCGCCGATTCGAGCTTCGACTCGCGCTGGGGAGATCGAACGTTCACGACCGGCGATCAGCTGTGGGGACGGACGACGCTGCACAAGGACTCGGGCACGCACAGCCTGACGGACTCTCCCGTGGGCAATTACACCGACAACACCCGGACGACGATGCGGCTCCTGCCTCCCGTGAGCCTCACCGGCCAGGTGGGTTGCAGGGTGGCGTACGACATCCTTCTCGACACCGAGTTCCTGTTCGACCCCTTCCTCGTCCTGACGGGCACAACGACGGCAACGCCGACTGTCGCAGGCGGCTGGTGGGGTTCCTCGGGTGGTCGGTTCTTCCCGCTGTCGAGCGATCTCTCGATGATGGACGGCCAAGGCACGGTCTACGTGCGCCTCGGACTCCAGAGCGACGGGTCCGACACGTTCGACGGCGTCTACGTCGACGATCTCTCGGTCGAGTGCGTCGACCATTCCGGCTCCGCATACGACGCGATCAGCGGGACATCGATGGCCTCTCCACATGTCGCCGGTGTCGCGGCGCTCGCGCTCGCGCAGAACCCGGCGCTGACGACGCTGGAGCTGAAAGGCCGGCTGCTCTCCGCGGTCGATGTCCTCCCCCAGCTCGCTGGGTCCGTTTCGACGAGTGGCCGGCTGAACGCCTGCAGGGCGTTGGTGGGATGCATTCCGACCTCGCCTCCGCAGCCGCCGCAACCACCCCGGCCGCCGGCCGACACGATCGGACCGATCGATCCAGTCGTCTCGTCCCCGTCGCATACCGTCGGCGTTCCCTCGCGCAACCGCGTCATCCAGTTCCGGTGGTCGGGCGCCTCGGACGTCGGCAGCGGCGTCGACGGGTTCTCGTTCCACATCGACCAGTCCGCGGTCTCGACGCCGGACCGGATCAAGGATGCCGAGGAAAACATCGCCAGCATGACCACCGCGCCGCTGCCGAACGGGCGCTACTACTTCCACCTCAGCACAGTCGACAACGCCGGTAACTGGACGAATACGCGCCACTTCGGGCCGATCATCATCAGCGTCCCGCGCACAGGCAGCGGCGTCCAATGCCGTGTCCCGGACGTTCGCGGAAAAACGCTCGCGAGATCTCGGCAGCTGCTCACGCGCGCGAACTGCCGGCTCGGCGCCGTCCGGCGGGTGTACTCCGGCCGCATGAGGTCGGGTCGCGTTGTCAGCCAAAGTAGGAGGCCGGGAGCAAGACTTCCGCGATGGACGCGTATCAACGTCAAGGTGAGCCGCGGCCGCGGTCGGTAACCCTTCAGCCGTCACGCGCGCCGGCCGATAGGAATCCCGTGCTCCGGGGTCTGGTCGCCGCCTTCGCCGTCTGCGCGCTTGCGCTGACCGGCGCCTTCTCCGCGGCCGATGGCGCGAATCGGGCCGGGCCGGCCGAGCTGCTCGTGCGCTTCGAGCCGGGCGCCCGCCAATCCGAGGCACTCGCTTCCGTTGGAGCCACGCTCGTCGAACGGCTTCCCCTTCGAGGGCTCGTCCGCGTTCGCCTCGAGAGCGGTGCCTCGGCCGCCGCCGCCGATGCCGCGCTCGAGCGACGCTCCGACGTCGCGTACGCCGAGCCGAACGCCCTCTACGACCTCTATGCGACGCCGGACGACCCGAATTTTCCCGACCTCTGGGGGATGGCGAAGATCGGCGCGCCGGCAGCGTGGGACTCCACCACCGGCAGCGACTCGGTGACCGTCGCGGTGGTCGATTCCGGCGTCGACTACACGCATCCCGACCTCGCGGCGAACATCTGGTCGAACGCGGACGAAACGCCCGCGAACGGGCTCGACGACGACGCGAACGGCTTCGCCGACGACGTCCGCGGCTGGGACTTCTACTCGGGCGACGCCGACCCGCAAGACCTGCTCGGACACGGCACGCACGTCGCGGGCACGGTGGGAGCCCGCGGCAACAACGCAACCGATGTCGCCGGCGTGAACTGGCGCGTGAAGTTGATGCCGCTCCGGGTCGGCGACCAGCAGCTCACGCTCTCGGCGATCGTCGGCGGGTTCGCGTATGCGTGCGCCAACGGTGCCCGCGTGATCAACGGCAGCTTCGGCGGCACCGGCCACGACGCCATGCGCGACGCGATCGTGGCGTGCCCGAACGCGCTTTTCATCTTTGCGGCGGGGAACGAGGCGCACAACAACGACGCGATGCCGACCTACCCATGCTCCTACCCGCTCGCGAACGTCGTCTGCGTCGCCGCGACGGGGGCCGACGATACTCGGGCGTGGTTCTCGAACTGGGGCGCGGTCTCGGTCGACCTCGCCGCGCCGGGCACGAACATCCTGAGCACGGTCCCCGCCGACCAGCTCGACTACTACGACGGGACGTCGATGGCGGCGCCGCACGTCGCGGGCGCGGCCGCGCTCGTCCTCGCCGCCCGTCCACAGCTGACGACCGCGGAGCTCAGAAACGCATTGCTCTTGAGCGTCGATCCGAAGCCCTC
>DASQWC010000004.1:0-2347 GCA_035640475.1 Actinomycetota bacterium
GAAGCGATCCGGGACGAAGTCGACAGACCAGAGGATGACGCGGCCGGCGCGCGCGACAAGCCCGCGCGCGCACGCGAGCGGGTTGAACCCGAACCAGACGTCGACCGGCGGCGGCCGCAGCGGCACGAAGGGATCGAGCGCGAACGAGAGAGGGGGCTTCATGGGGACGCGCACGCTCCGCTCTCGGACGAGTGCGCCTCCGGCATACGTCGCGATGCGATGGTGTGTGCCCTGCTCGGGCGTCAGCGGGTGGAAGATCGTCACGACCTTCGTGCCGCGGCCGACGAGATAGTCGCGCAGCGCCTGTGCGGGACCGTCGGCGAACCCGTTCGAAACGATCGCGACGCTCACGCGACGGCGAAGTTGTACGACAGCAACGGACGGAACGGAGGTAGCCGCTCGAGCGCTTCCTCGACGGCGTGCTGCAGCGCCAGGCCACGGTCGAGCCCTGGCACGTAGTGCGCTTCGAACGAGCCGAATCGCGCCTGCGGAAAGACCGCCGTGACGAGCGCGCGAAAACGCTTGCGACTGAAGTGCTCGTGTCCCAGCGCGAGCGTCATGTGCGGATAGAACAGCGGGTTGTAACGGTTCGCCTCGACGATCAGCGCGGCGCCGCCGGGCCTGAGCACGCGGCGATATTCGGCCAGGGCGCGCTCTGGCGACTCCATGTGGTGGAGCGAGTCTTTGGAGTGCACGACGTCGAACGAGGCGTCGGCGAAGGGCAGCTGCTCGGCGTTTGCCACCTGAAAATCGAGACCGTCCTCGTTGTTCCAGTCCGCGAACCGCTCGACGTCCACCGCGACGACTTCGCGCGCGCGCTCGCGGATCAGCCGCGCGACGCCGCCCTGGCCGCAGCCCGCGTCGAGCACCGTCTCGTCGCCGCGGAAGGAGAAGCCGAGCTTGTCGAGGCACCGCAAGCGGTAACGGAGCTCGCCGTCGCTCACGCCGTTCGCGTGTTGGTGCCGTACACGTAGTCTCGCGTCCAGGGGTCCGGCGCGTCGTCACGCGTCCGCACGTCGAAGCCGTTCTCGACCAGGAGCTCGCGCACTGCTGCCTTTGTCCGCAGCGTCCCTGCACCTCCCTCGTCCGCCAGGAAGTCGTGGCACGCGATGCAGACGTTGCGTGTCTTCGCGAGCAACGGTCCGAGGCTGCGGAGCGCCGATACCTCCGCGCCCTCGATGTTCATCTTCAGGAGGTCGATGTGCGTGATGTCCAGCGACTTCGCGATCGTCTCGAGCCGGCGCGCGGGAACTTCGATCCCGTCCCGCGCAGCGGCGAGAGTCGTGTTTCGCACGTGATTCGTGAGATCGGTGATGGTCGCGGTGCCGTCGTTCTCCGCGGCCGCGACTTGCAGCGGCGTCACGTTGGCCAGCCCGTTCGCGTCGCAGAGCTCAACCACACGGCCGTACGTGCGCGGGTGCGCCTCGATCGACACGACGCGCCCGGATGCGCCGACGAGCCGGGAGAACAGCAGCGTCTCTCCCCCGACACCTGCGCCGATGTCGAAGACGACATCGCCCTCGGCCGGCGAGTAGGCGTACACCGCCGTGTCGCGTGCCTCCCTGGTGAAAACTGCGGGAGGCGCGGCACGCCCGAGTCCCGCATGCGGAATCTTCGCGCCGCGGTAGCGGTGGATCCACGCGCCGTTTCGCCAATAGACGAGACATGGTGCTCGGTACATGAAGCTGACCCAGAGGGAGCCCGGAACCACGAGGAGAAACCTCAGTCCCGGCCGGTCGAGCCGCCGCACGATCTCCCACCAGTAACGGCCTAGCATCTAACGCGCAGACCCTAGCGTTACGGTTGCGTCGATGGCCCCACCGTCGCTGAGTGTCGTCATTCCCGCGTACAACGAGGCGGCGCGTCTGCCGGCAACGATCCGCGCGCTGACTGCCGCGGTCGACGAGAGCGACTTCGGTGCCGAGGTGGTCGTCGTGGACGACGGTTCCACGGACGGCACAGCCGACGCAGCGAGGGCCAGTGCTGACGGCCGGCTCACCGTGCGCATCGTCTCGCAGCCGAATCGCGGGCGCTTCGAAGCGCGCCGCGCGGGCCTGGCGCATGCGCACGGCGAGTACGTCCTTTTCCTCGATTCGCGCGTGCGTCTCGCCCCGGGAGCGCTTCGCTTCGTGCGCGAGCGCCTGCACTCCGCGCCCGTCTGGAACGGCCACGTCTACGTCGACGCAGACAACGCCTGGGGCGAGTTCTGGCGGCTGCTCGCAGAGCTTGCATGGCGCGACTACTTCGACGACCCGCGCACGACGAGCTTCGGGCTCGCCGAGTTCGACCGCTACCCGAAAGGCACGACCTGCTTTCTCGCGCCGCGCGCACTGCTCGAGTCGGCGTT
>DASQWC010000005.1:0-13718 GCA_035640475.1 Actinomycetota bacterium
GGTGTCGGCGAGAGGTTCCCCCCACAGGCAATAGATGTCGGCCACGGCCGCGCCGACGGCATACGCCGCATCAGACGAGCCTCCGAAGCTGATCGCGGGGTGAGGCTCTTGCACCGGAAAGATGTCGGAGATGAAATCGGCGAACTGATAGTGCTCGCCTGCGTGATCGAACGCTTCGCGGTTCGTCCACACCTTCTTGACGATCTCGATGTATTCGCGCGTCCGGCTGTACCGCTCGTCGTGACCGAGGAAGTCGCCTTCGCGTTGCTGCTCGTGGTCGTTGCCGCCGGTGATGAAGTGGATGGTCAGGCGGCCGTTGGAGATGTGATCCAGCGTCGCGAACGTCTTCGCCGCGAAGGTCGGAATCGAAATGTTCGGGCGGTGGGCGAGCAGGATCTGGAGCGTGGTCGTGTTCATAGCGATCCATGCGGCGGCTTGCGCCGGGTCGGGCGTTCCCGAGCCGTAGGCGGTCAGCACCCGATCCCATCCGTGCTCCTCGTGTGCCCGGGCGAGGCGGATCGTGTACTCGGGGTCGAAGCTTCCGGCCGAGCGACGGTTGATCTCCGAGCCGTCGTTTGTCGCGCCCATGCCGAGGAATTCGATCGGCATCAGCCGGACCCTTCGTTTCGAACGATCACGGCTTCGGCCTCCACGCGGTCGACGAAGCCGAGCGCGAGGTACAGGCGATGGGCGTTTTCGTTCGTCGATGCCACGTGCAGAAACGCTTCGTCGCCGCGGGCGCGGATGTGCCGGACGACCGCCAGCGTCAGTGCGCCGGCGAGCCCCCGCCCCCGATAGTCGATTGCCGTGCAGACGGCGCTCACCTCCGTGAACCCTCGGCACCGGAGGCGCTCGCCGGCCATTGCAACGAGCCGTCCGTCCACCTTGTAGCCGATGTACCGTCCGAACTCGATCGTCCGCGGTCCGAAGGGCCCGGGCTGCGTCTCTTGGATGAGCCCGAGCATGTCGTCGACGTCGGACGGCTCGAGCTCCACAAAGTCGAAGTCGCTTCTCGGCGCCGCCACGTCGCGGGCAATCATCTGAAAGCACGGGATCGTGTGCTCGCGCACCCATCCCTGCGCGACCTCGACCGTCGGCGCGAACAACACGGTGCCTTTGCCGGCACCGACGAGCGTTGCGAGATCGTTCCACGCATCCGGTGAGTTGTCGGCGATCGCAGCGAACGGTCCAACCTCTGCGTGGAAGCGTCCCGCTTGCCCGACGCGTTCGGCGAGCGCGCTCAACGGTCCGTCGATCGCGTGCCAAACGACGTTGTCGAGGAGCCGGGCTTCTTCGATGACGCTCGTCATCTCTCTTTCGTTTCCGCCAAGAAGAGACGACTACCGTAACCGGATTCAACTGCCGGTAGCAGTGCCGGCTAGGCCGAGGTGTTCTCGACGAACTGGTTCCCGGTTCCCTTGTCGGTGAAGGGACGGAGGACCGACGCCAGCTGGTTGCGCTCGAGCCAGTTGTCGTTGCCGGACACGTTCAGGCCCCAGTCGTGGTTCGCGAGCTTGTTGTTCCGGACCACGTTGCCGCTGGTCGAGGCGTGGACGATGCCCTGGGTCGAGCCGTAGAGCCAAACTCCGTGCATCGTCGACCTCACGTCGTTGCCCTCGATCACGTTGCCGTTGCTTCCCGAGACGAAGATCGCTGCGTTGCCGGGAACCGTGTCGACCTTCGGAATGTCGATCACATTGCCGACGATCAGGTTGCGATCCGCAGGTGCGTCGTACTCCGTCGCAGACTCCGAACGGTCGTCGGGTGTGATTCCGAGGTTCGTGAGGCCGTTGATGACGTTGTTCGCGACCACGTTGTCACTCGAGCCGCGGTAGAGCCATACTGCGGCGCCGAGGCCTTCGGGCACGGTGCCGTTGTCGGTGAGCGTATTCCCCTGGATCGTCGACTCGACGGTGCCCTTGTCGAACCGGACGGCGCCGTGGTCGCCGTTGCGAATGGTGCAGCCTTCGACGTGCGCCCCACGGGCCAGCTCGAAGTTGAGCGGGAACGGGTTCGACGTGGATCCGCCGGGGACCCGGCTCCCGTCGAGCGTCAGGCCGCGGATCGTCATGTTCATCGAGCCGGTGTAGACGTCGGCGCTGCGCACGCCCTGAATGGCCACCCGGTCGAGATCGATCACATTCGCGCCGACCGCCGCGACTCGTGCGTAGAGGACGTTGAGCTGCGAGACTCGGCTCCCGGCCGGGTGAAATGCGACCGCCGTGCCGAGCGCTCCTCGTGTCACCCCTTGCATCGTGCTGCCCGACAGCGATTTGTACGCGACGACCTCGTTTTCGACGAGGAGGTAATTGGGCTCCTTCCCCCAACCCTTGTTGCTGGCCACGCTCACCCAATTCGCCGCGTTCGGCATCGGCGTGGACAGCGTTGATGTCTGAACCGGCGAGGCGCCGCCGGCCGCGCGAACGGCGATAACCGCGCCGGGAACGACGCCTTTCGTGCTAGTGACGGTGAGGCGGTTCGACCCCTCGACGATCGAGCCCTTGGTCGCGAAGACCCGGCTCGTCACGATGTGTGACCCGGAAGTGCCGTTCAGGTGCTTCAGAGTGGCGCCCGGCTCTCCGGTGAACTCCACGTTCGAGTCGATGCGGACCCCGGCGGCGATGTAGGTGCCGGCGGGGAAGTACACGATCCCGGCCTTCGCGGCCATGTCGTTCTCCGCTCGCTGAATGGCTGCCGTGTCGTTCGTGACGCCGTCGCCGACCGCTCCGTAATCACGAACGTTCGCGACCGGCCGCAACAGCTCCTGCGCGAAGCTCCGGACGGCCGGGGTGACGGTGAATGCTGCCGTGAGGACCAACCCGATTCCTGCTGCTGCCCGCTTTTTGTTCCCCATAGTGGGCAAACCGTAGGAGCCGCGCGGCGCGAGAAGTATGCCGAAATGCCTGGTCCGGACGTGGGCGTAGGCACGTGGTTAGTTCGTACGAACTCTGTCCGCGGCCGGTACGGGCGTTTGGTGCGACCGCGCATTTTTACGCAGACAGGGGCGGCAACCGAGGGCATGATTCCCGGTAGAACGGGGGGAATCACCGCCGGTGAGCGCTGTCTTTCTCGACGATCCGGGCCGGGCCGTCACCGAGCTCGCCGCAACGGGCGAGTGTCGGGCAGTGATCGATGCGCGTCTCGATCGACTGCCGGTTAGCGAGCGACGCGTCCTCACACGCGTCGCCGCCATCGGTGCCGCGTCCGGCCCGGAGCGTCGTCCCGCCCGCTAGGCGGAGCGGGCGATCGCCAGCAGCGCACGCGTCATGACACGCGTCGCGGCGGCCCTTCCCAGGCCGCGCTGGCGGCGGAGCAGGCGCCACGAGATCGGGTCGGTCACGAGCTCCGCCGCGTCGAGCGCCTCGTCACGAGCACTCGCGTCCAAGCCCGTCATCTCCGTCGCCAGGAGCTCGGACAGTCGCGCGCGGGTGGCCGATCGGACGCGCTCCAGCCCCGCCCGGAGATCGTCGGTCTCGTAGGTGAGCACCACCCACCGCACCGCGGATACCTCGTCCATCGATGCGCACAGGTCCGCGACGTAGGAGCGGACCCGGTTCTCGAGCGAGCCCTCTGCCGGCGCCGGCGGAAGCGAATCGATGACGCGAGCGACTTGCTTGTCGATGGCGGCCGCGAACAGCGATCGAATGTCGTCGAAGTTGTTGAACAGGGTGCGCTGCGTGACGCCCGCGCGAGCAGCGATGGCTTCGGTCGTCGGGAGCTCGCCGTCTGCGCGGACATACTCGAGCAGGGAATCCACGATTGCCCGGCGCGTTCGTTCCGAGCGCGCGTTGCGGCCGTCGAGGCGGGTGTTCATGTCGAGACCGACATGAGATCCGTGCCGACCAGCACTTCGCCGGCAAAGTGCCGCGCCGCCTCCTCACCCCATTCGTGCTCGGTTCCCGGACGCGGCGACGGGATCATGTGCGTGAGCGCGAGCGTCCGCACGCCGTTGCGTGCGGCAGTTCGTCCTGCGTCTTCGGTGCTGGAGTGGTAGTCGAGCACGTCCTGGAGACGCGGACTGGGCACTGCTTCGATCAGCGAGCGGCGAAGGACGGTTTGCACGTAGACGCTCGCGTCGCGGCAGAGGGTGTCCAAGCCATCGCACGGCATGCTGTCTCCGCCGATAGCGACGGCCGTGCCGCCGTCCTCGAAGCGGTAGCCGATCGCCGGCCGCACGACACCGTGGTCCACGAGGGCCGCGGTCACGCCGTCCAACACCGGGCCCTCTGTCACCTCGGTGACCTCAACTCGCGGGCGCCACGTCAGATCCGCGTGGTGGGCGATCCGAAAGCCGATGTCGTCCTCCATCGCCGCGAGCGTTCGGCCGACGAACGACTCGGTTCCCGGCGGACCGACGACGTTCAGCACCTCGTCGGTCGGGCTCATCGCCCAGCGCATCGTGATGAGATCGCTCAGATCCTGGACGTGGTCGGAATGCAGGTGCGTCAGCAGGATCGTGTCGAGCTGAAGAGGTGACACCCCGGCGCCGGTCAGCCGCATCAGCACGCCGCGGCCGCAATCCACGAGCACGGGACGCCCGCCCATCCGCACGAGGGTGCTCGGCCCGGCCCGGTTCGCGTCGGGCAGGGGACAGCCGGTGCCGAGCAGGACGACCTCCATCACGACGGCCTCCCCTCCGACGGAAACTATCTTCAGTCTGGCAGAAGATAGTTTGCCGTCGCAACCCGGATCGGGCGCCGAGCGCTTTTTCAATCGAGATCGCGGGACCGGTCGTATGATGCAGGCGCGGTGAGCGCGACGACACCCCAGGAACTCCTCGATGCCGGCCTGAACGCCTTCATGTCCGGCGATATCGAAGGCTCGAGACGCTCACTCTCGGCCGCCGTGGGTGCCGGCGCCGTGCCGATGGCCAACATGATTCTCGGCGCCATCGCCTTCGCCGACGAGGACTTTCCCGAGTGCCAGCACCAGTGGGAAGAGGCTTTTCGCATGTTCAAGGAGGCCGGCGACAAGCGAGGGGCAGCCCGCGCCGCCACGAATCTCGGCTCCCTGTATTACGACGCCTATGGAAACGAATCGGCCGGCCATGGCTGGCTCAGCCGAGCCGGACGACTTCTGGAGCACGAGGGTCGCTGCGTGGAGCGGGGCTATCTCGAGCTCGCGCTGGTTGCCTGCGACGTCCGAGACATGTCGGCGCTCGAGGAGTCGGCTGCCGTGGCCCTCGACCTTGCCATCGAGTTCAACGACGCAAGTCTCGAGGCTCGCGCGCTTGCCGACGGGGGCCTGGCCCTGATCACGCAGGGAAATCTCACGAAAGGTTTCGCCCGGCTCGACGAAGCTATGACTCCCGTCTCGGCGGGCGAGGTCGACCCGATGACGTCCGGGATGATCTACTGCGCGCTGCTGACGGCGTGCGAGCGGACCGGCGAGCTGCGCCGAGCCGAGGAGTGGACGCGCGCCGCGCAGGAGTTCTCGACGCAGCGATTTGCCGGAAGGCTGCCGGTCCTTCACGCGCACTGCCGGCTCGCCTACGGGACGGTGTTGTGTGATGCGGGACGACTCTCGGAGGCCGAAGAGGAGCTGGTCTGCGCCCTGGAGCCGAGCGCGTGCGTGCCGAAGAACGCGGAGGCGGCGGGATACCTGGCGCATCTCAGGCTCCTTCAGGGACGCGTCGACGACGCTGCGGAGGTCCTCGCGCCGTATTCCGATCGCTTCGAAGTCGTCGATCCGCTGGCGCGGCTGCATTACGCGCGCGGGGAGTTCGATCTTGCGGCCGCCGTCATCGGCCGGGCGTTGCAGGACATGGTGGGCGACCGGTTGCGTGCCGGGCGGCTGCTTGGGCTTCTCGTCGACGTCGAGATCGCGCGCAACGACCTCACGGCCGCGGATCGGGCCGCCGAACGCCTCGCTGACTATGCCGACGAATCCGACAGCGCCATTCTTCGAGCCGTTGCGCGGCTCGCCGACGGACGCGTCTTTGCGGCTCGCGCCGACTTTGCGGCCGCATCGGCCGCGCTTCGGGAGGGACTCGAAGCACTCAGCGGTGAGGAGCGCCCGGTTCTCGCCGGAATCATTCGCGTCGATCTCGCTCACGCGCTCGCGGATGCCGGCGAGACCGCAGCGGCGCTCGACGAGGCGCGGGCTGCGCTGGCCTCGGCCGAGCGACTGGGAGCCGAGCGAGAGGCCGCACGCGCCGCTGCGCTGATCGAGCGGCTCGGGACATCGGCACCGGTCGCGCGGGCCTGAGCCCCGCGTGATCGAGCAGTACGACCTCGTCGTCATCGGCTCGGGCCCCGCCGGCGAAAAAGCCGCCGTCCAGGCCGCATACTTCGGCAAGCGCGTGGCGATCGTCGAGCGGCACGAACAAGTCGGCGGCGTCGCAGTCACCAACGCCGGGATGATCCCGACGAAGACGCTGCGCGAGGCCGCCCTCTACATCACAGGCTTCCGCAAACGTGACATCTACGGCATGAGCGTGGAGCTCGACCCGCAGCAGGTGTACTCGACGCTCCGCAAGCGGACGAACGACGTCATCGAGACCATGTCCAGGCTGGTCCGGCAGAACATCGACCGTCACCGGATCGAGCTCGTTCGCGGGAAGGCTCGCCTGGGGGGCGACGGGAACGTGTTCGTCCAGACGCGGCGGGGCGGCGAACGCCACCTGCACGGCGCTGCGATCGTCGTCGCGACGGGCTCCCGTCCGTACCATCCGCCCGGCATCCCGTTCGACGACCCGGACGTCCTGGACGCCGAAGAGGTCCTCGAGATCGAGGATGCGCCGAACAGCGTCGTCGTCGTCGGAGGCGGCGCGATCGGTACCGAGCACGCGTCGATCTTCACGGCGCTGGGCGCCCAAGTGACGCTTGTCGACCGGGCCGAACGACTGCTGGGCTATGTCGATGTCGAGCTCTCGCACGTCCTCTCCCGGAGCTTCAAGGCGATGGGCATGAACCTCCGTCTGGGCACGGGCATCGAGTCCGTCGAGCGAGACGCGCAAGGCCTTCGCATCGCGCTGAGCGACGACACCGAGCTGCGTCCGGACAAGCTGCTCGTTGCGTCCGGCCGCAGCGGCAATACCGAAACGCTCGATCTTGGTGTTGCGGGCGTCGAGATCGACGACCGCGGCCGAATCATCGTCGACGAGTGGTATCAGACGTCGGCGCCAAACGTGTACGCGGCGGGCGACGTGATCGGTCCGCCGGCACTCGCCTCGACGGCGATGGAGCAGGGCCGGGTCGCGGCGTGCCGTGCGTTTGGAATCGAGTTCAAGGACGCCGTCGACCCGTCGCCGCCGACCGGCGTGTATTCGATCCCCGAAGTCGCCGCCGTCGGTCTCACCGAACAGGCCGCCGCCGGTCAAGGTGCCGTTTATGAGGTCGGACGGGGCCGTTTCGAGGGGAACTCGCGCGCCAACATCAGCGGCGCGACGGACGGGATGATCAAGCTCGTCTTCGCGAAGGCCGACCGGAAGCTCCTGGGCGTTCACATCCTCGGCGAGAGCGCGACAGAAGCGATCCACGTGGGCCAAGCAGCGATCCGAAGCGGCGCGACCATCGACTACTTCATCGACACCACGTTCAACGTGCCGACGCTCTGCGAGGCGTACAAGTACGCCGCATACGACGGCCTGCAGCGCCTGCAAGAGACTTCGTAGGCCGTCGAAGCAGCCGGCAGTCGCAGCCGAGACACGTGCCTAACCGCGGGACGAGCTGGGTAAGAAGCGCACATGCCTACGGGAGTCGTCCGATGAGCAGTGGAGCGTGGCTCATGACGGTTGCTCTCGTACTGGCCGGGGGCAGCCTCGTCTTCGTTCTCTTCACGATGGTGCGAAGCATCCTCGACGAGCGATCGAAACAGCGAAGTATCTGGCGTGAGTTCGGTCTCTCGATCGCCCTCATGCTCCTGTTCTTCATCACGTGGTTTGGCCAGGGAATCGCCCAGTGGCAGCACTACACCGACGAGCAGTCCCAGCAGGGCCTACCGACCTCTATCGGTGACTTCGTGTCGGATTTCGGCGCGTCGACATTGGAGAACTGGCAGTCGGAGTTCCTTCAACTCTTTGCGTTCGTGACTCTGGCCGCTCTGTACATCCACAAGGGCAGCGCCGAGTCGAAAGACGGCGAAGAGAAGATCGAAGCGTCGCTGCGTCGGATCGAGGAAGAGCTCGGGACGCTGCCGAAGGATGCGCCGAAACGAAAAGCGGAATCGTGGAAGCTCCCCGAAACGCCGCTGAATCTCAAGAAATGACGACTACTTTGCGCTCCAGCGTGTGGCGTTCTTCTTGAACAGCGGCCACGGGGCGCCGCCGCGGCCCGCGCTGCCGAGGACCCACACCTTGCCGATCCGGTAGTTCGTCTTCGATACGCCGGTCGGGACGCCGCCGGCGATCACGATCTCGGCTTTGCCGTCGCCGTTCAGGTCACCGACTGCCGGTGCGTTCCACAGCATGTAGCTCTCGTAGCCCGTGCCGTCCTCCTGGAGCATGTGCAGGTCTTTGACGAGCCAGTTGCCCCACTTGTCCCACACGTTCAGTCCGCCGTCCTGGGAGTTCGCCAGCACCTCGGCCCTCCCGTCCCCGTCGAAGTCGGCGATCACCGGCGACGCCATGAACTGGCACGCGCTGCACGTGTCGGGCACTTGTCGCCGCCACTTGATCCGTCCCGTGCGCGAGTCGAGGAGGTAGAAACCGCCGTCGCCGGCGATCGTGCCGACGGCAATGTCCATTTGTCCGTCGCCGCCGACGTCGCCGATCGCCGGGGACGACATGATGCGCGCACCTCGCCGGAACACTGCCGTCCACAGGCGTTTCCCGGTCCGAGTGTCGAAGGCACGCAGACGCTCGGCGCCGCCGACGTTGACACCGTTCTCC
This sequence comes from Actinomycetota bacterium, assembly GCA_035640475.1. Lineage (GTDB taxonomy): Bacteria > Actinomycetota > JAICYB01 > JAICYB01 > JAICYB01 > DASQWC01. Next base: position 8,831 of record DASQWC010000005.1, read on the forward strand.
ATGTAGTTGTTCGTGCCGATCACCACGTCGAGCGTCCCGTCGCCGTTCAGGTCTTGTACCGCCGGCGACGACCAGATCGGCGTGTCCAGGCAGTTCGGAGACTTCGGGACGAACTTCCCGGTCGAGCCGGCGAAGATCGAGATCGTTCCGCGCGCTTCCTTCTTGCAGCCGTGCACCGCCGCGCCGCCGCCGAGGTCGGTGCCGACGATCACCTCGCGCTTGCCGTCCTTATTGAGGTCGGCGAGCGCCGGCGACGACCACACCGTGTCGTGGTTCGGACGGGGCCAGCCGGGCAGGTTCTTTCCTTTGCCGTCCTTCGCGTAGATCAGCGTGTTGAACGAGCCGTAGACCACGTCCGGTTTGCCGTTGCCGTTGATGTCGCCGATCGCCGGCGTCGTGAACACGCCGACGTGGCCGGAGGGGCCCCCTTTCTGCGCAGGCGCCGTCCAGAAGCCGAGCTTGCGTCCGCGGCAGTCGAAGACGTGCACACCGGACCCGAGCGGCCGGTTGCCGTTCCCGACTCCCACGAGGACCTCCTTGCATCCATCCCCGTTGATGTCGCCGACGGCGGGCGAGGAGTCGACGAACGTGCCGATGTCGGCACTCCAGACCTTCGTGATCTTGCGGTCCTTGTAGCGCAGCGCGTAGAGCTTGCCGCCTTGGTTTGCGACGAGGATGACCGGGCCCTGCCCGAGGTTCGTGATGACCGGGCTCGAGTGCTTGACCCAGGCGCCGAGGTGCAGCTTTTGCTCGGCGGTTTGCCAGGACGGGGGGTTGTCGAGCTGGAAGCGAGCGAGGATCGCCGGGTTGGTGGCCGCCGAGCTCGAGGGGACGAGAGAGCCAACGAGCAGCAGGACGACAAGCAGCCACAGCCGGCGCATCTGGATGTATTCGCCCCCACGATCCGGACTTCGTACAGAGAACGCGCGAGGTCAGCCCGAGGGTACGGGTCGGGCGTTCGACCACCCGACGTACAGGAGCGCGTCGCCCCCGGTCGTGCGGTAGTAGACCTCCCAGCCGTAATACGCATCGTAGGCGCGCTCGGTATCGCGCATTCGATCCGCGTACAGCTCGATGGCCCGCACGTAATGGTCGCTGTGGTTGTAGGCGTACAGCGCGCGCTCCATGTTGTCCGGAGCGCCGTGGGCTCGCAGATAGCGGGCCGCCGCACGAATGGCATCGCCCGGGTCGTTGATGTCGCCTTCCCCGTAGGCGCGCCAGGTGGACGGCAGGAACTGCATCGGTCCCTTGGCTCCCGCGACGCTGTCGCCCCGGATGCGGCCCATCCGCGTCTCGACGAGGTGAATGGCCGCGAAGTAGGTCCAGTGGATGCCGAACTCCCGCTCGGCGGCGCGATAGTGCGATAGGAGCTCGCGGGCGGGTGGCGGCGCGACGATCGTCCACGGCGGCAGCTCGGTGCGCGGCGGCGTGAGCAGGCGGAGCTCGGCCCCCGCCTCGACGTTGGCTCGCGCGATCTGCGCCAGGGGGCCGGCCAGGGCGGCGTAGGCGGGTTCCCGCCATTCGGGCGTCCGGACGAGCTGCCGGTAGGCGGCCTGCTGGGTGTGCGCGTCCTCGGAGGAGACCGGCAGTCCGTCGTTGATCTTCTGCTCGACCGCCCGCACGCGCCGCGCGAGCTCGCGGGGGTCCGGTGCGTCTCGGCCGGCGGCGAGCGCAAACGGGTCCGGCGGAAGCGACGCCGTCGGTGAGGGCCGGGCCGTCGCCGTCGACGAGGGCGCGGCGATATCGGCCTCGGTGCAGGCGACGGCGACCAGCAGTACAGCGACGAGCAGAGTCGGCCGCACGGCACGACTTTAGACTCGCCGGATGTATCGCGTCGTGCAGTGGGCGACCGGAAACGTCGGCCGGCATACGATCCCGGGCATCGACGCGCATCCGGATCTGGAGCTCGTCGGTCTGTGGGTGTCTTCCAAGGAGAAGGACGGCAAGGACGCCGGCGAGCTCGCCGGGCTCGGGCGAGCGCTCGGTGTTTCGGCAACCAACGACGCCGACACGCTACTCGCTCTCAAACCGGATTGCATCGTGAACACTGCGATGGCCGACCACCGGCTCGGTGAGGCGATCGAAGACCTGATCCGGTTCTTGAAGGCCGGGATCAACGTGGTGGCGAGCGGGCCGGTCTTTCTTCAGTACCCGTACGGCGTGATGCCCGACGCGATGATCGATCCGATCGTCGACGCCGCGAAGTCCGGCGGCGCGAGTCTGTTCGTCAATGGAATTGATCCCGGATTCGCCAACGATTGGCTCCCGTTGGTCGTGACGTCGATCTCAGAGCGCATCGAGCAGGTGCGCTGCATGGAGATCCTGAACTACGCGACCTACAACCAGCCGATGGTCATCTTCGACATCATGGGCTTCGGCCGTTCGATGGACGACGTCCCGTTCATCCTCACGCCGGGCGTCCCGACGACCGCGTGGGGGAGTGTCGTGCGCCAGATCGCGGCGGCGCTCGATATCGAGCTCGCCGGCCTCGAGGAGCACTACGAGCGCGTCCCCGCCCCCGAGACCTTCGAGATCTCGGCCGGGACGATCGAGAAGGGAACACAGGCCGGCATCCGGTTCGAGGTGCGCGGCGTGAAGGACGGTCGCCATGCCGTCGTCCTCGAGCACGTGACGCGGTTGCGTGACGACATCGCGCCGGACTGGCCGCAGCCGAGCGGCCACGGCTGCTATCGAGTGGTGATCGAAGGGGAGCCGAACTACACGGTCGATCTGCAGCTCCTGGGCACCGACGGCGACCACAACACGGCCGGGCTGAAGGCGACGGCGATGCGGCTCGTGAACGCGGTGCCGGCTGTGGTGGAAGCGCAACCGGGTCTGGTGACCGCACTCGACCTGCCGCTGATCACCGGACGCGGGCTGTACCGCTAGACGCGGTGGTAGTTGAGCGCGAAGTCGTGCTCCCAGTCCTTGCCTTCGAAGCGGATCTCCCACGCGCCCGAGATCGTGCGGGCGTCCTGTGAAAAGCGGCCCGTGTATCGCTGGGCGAAATCGAGCGGCGAGAAGTCGGGCTTCTCGCGGGTAAGCGTCCAGAGCGCCCCGTCGAACGTCATCTCGTAGAGCCGGACGACGCCACGTGTATCGAAGTAGTGCTGCACGAACCCCTCGCCGTCCGCGTCTTCTGCGGTGATCTTGTAACCATTCGGCGCGTCGGGGTGGTCGACCTCGGATCGCTCGAGCAGGAACACGTCATCGAGGATGAGCTCGAATTCGGCCCGGGCGCCGACGCTTCCCGACATCGGGTGCCCGGACGGGAAAATCGCTTCCAGAGACCACCGTCCGACGAACAACTCCAACTCGTTTCGGACGGACATCCGTCGAGCCTACGTTAGGTTGTGCCGATGCGGTACGTGGCACTCCTGCGCGGCATCAACGTCGGCGGCAAGAACCTCATCAGCATGCCTGCGCTGAAGGCATCTTTCGAGGATCTCGGATTCACGAACGTCTCGACGTACATCCAGAGCGGCAATGTCCTGTTCGACGGAACGGGCAAGGCATCCGACCTGACGCGAAGGATCGAAGCCGCGATCTCCAAAGCGTTTGGTGTCGAGATCGCCGTCGTTCTTCGCTCCCGCAAGCAAATGGCAAAGATCGTGACGAGCGCGCCGAAGGGCTTCGGTTCGGATCCGGTGACCTTCCGCTACGACGTGACCTTCCTCAAAGAGCCCTTACGTGCGACCGCAGCGTTAACGAGTCTGTCGCTGAAAGAGGGAGTGGATCTGGCTTGGCCGGGACCGGGCGTGCTCTACACGTCGAGGCTCGCGGCCAAAGCCACGCAAAGCCGTCTCGGGCGGATCGTCGGGACACCCATCTACAAACAAATGACGATCCGGAACTGGAATACGACGACGAAGCTCCGCGCCCTGCTCGGCTGACCACAGCTCTACCGGAAGGCTGCCAACGAGTCCATGACGACGTGGAAGACGACGGCGTCGTCCAAGCGCCGGCGACGAAGCACGATGGCCGTCAGGAGCAACCCGACGACCAGATACACCGGGAAGAAGAACACGCCTGCGAGTCCGTGCACGCCGATCCAGACGATGGTTGCCAGCACGAGAGCCGTCCGAGTCTTGATGCCGCGGCTCTCGAGCGCCGCTGCGAGGAACCCGCGATAGACGAACTCCTCGCACACACCGGCCGTGAGCGCCGCGAAGGGCCAGAAGACGAACTGGAGTCCGGAGATCGGATACATCTCCCAGTGCTCCGTGAGATCGAGAAGAAAGAACTCCGGAACAGTGATGACGCGAGCGAGCTGGCCCAGAACCAGTCCGACTACGAGAAGGACGAGCAAGCCGCGAACAATCCGCCGCGGCGACGATGCGATCCGCAGGTCGGGCAGACGCATCCCGTAGCGGCGCATCAGGACGACGCACATGAGCACCGTCGTCCAGTGCAGGATGATCGCCGATGTCCAGAACGCCGTCCAAGCGCTGCGGTCGTTGTGGACGAACAAGTCGACGCTCCACGGCATGTACGAATTGGCCATGTACAGTGCCGGAAACCCGAGACAGATTGCCGCGATGACACGTCTCGGCACGCGGATCGCCTCTCGAGCCAGCGTTTGTGTCATGACCCCTTCCTCCCCCTCTTGACGGCTCCGTCGTATGCCCCCGCGCGCAACCGAGCGAGGACGTGCTCACACCATTCGCGTTCGGCCACGAGCAGCCGCAGCTCGTGCTCGTGCAGGTCGTCGACGCGGGCCTGGAGGCCCGGGCTGTCGAAGCTCGGCCGGTATTCGGAGCTGAAGATCGCGATTTGGTTGTCGAGCGCCTGGAGCCGCTCGCGCAACAGCGGCTCGATCTCGTCGGCGCCCAGCTCGAGATAGAACTGCAGCGCCATGTCGACCGGGCGCGCGACTCGCACCGGCGGG
>DASQWC010000006.1:0-8223 GCA_035640475.1 Actinomycetota bacterium
CGTAAATCCGTTGGAGAAAGCGAAGGGCCCGCCACAAGGACGGGCCCAGTCGCTCATCTGATCGAAGGCTATCGAGCGTACTCCACGGACCGCAGTTCGCGGAGCACTACGACCTTGATCTGGCCCGGGTACTGGAGCTCCTCCTCGACCCGCTTGGCAATCTCCCTGGCCATGACCTGGGCCGCCACGTCGTCCACGGCCCCCGGCTCGACCATGACGCGGATCTCCCGGCCGGCCTGCATGGCGTAGACCTTCTCGACGCCCTTGAAGGACTTGGCGATCTCCTCGAGGCGCTCCAGGCGCTTCACGTAGGCCTCGAAGCTTTCCCGCCGGGCCCCGGGCCTGGAGCCGGAGATGGCGTCGGCAGCCTGGGTGATGACGGCCTCGATCGTCCGCATCTCGACCTCGCCGTGGTGGGCCTCGATGGCGTGGACGACGGCCGGCGGCTCGCCCAGCCGGCGAGCCAGCTCGGCTCCCACGTGCGCGTGGGTGCCCTCGACTTCTTGGGCCACGGCCTTGCCGATGTCGTGGAACAGCGTGCATCGCTTGGCCAGCTGTGGGTCGGATCCGAGCTCTGCCGCGATCATGGCTGCCAAATGCGAGGCCTCGACGGAGTGCCGCAGCACGTTCTGCCCGTAGCTGTAGCGGAAGCGGAGCCGCCCGAGCGCCCGCACGAGCTCTGGGTTGACGTTCGTGATGCCCAGCTCGTTGATGGCCTCTTCGCCGGACGATCGGATCTCCTGCTCGACCTGCGAGCGCGCCTTCTCGTATTGCTCCTCGATCCGGGCCGGATGGATCCGGCCGTCGGAGATGAGCGAGTCGATCGTGATCCGCGCGACTTCCCGGCGGACCGGATCGAAGCACGACAGAAGGATCGCCTCCGGCGTGTCGTCCACGATGAGGTTGACACCCGTCACCTGCTCGAAATGACGGATGTTCCGCCCCTCCCGGCCGATGATGCGTCCCTTCATGTCTTCGTTCGGAAGCTGGACGACCGACGTCGACGACTCCTGCGCCTGCTCGGCCCCCAGGCGCTGGATGGCCGTGACGACGATCTTGCGGGCCCGGCGCTCGGCCTCCTCACGCGCCTTGGCCTCGAAGTCGCGAACGAGGGCGAGTGCATCCCGCTTGGCTTCGTCCTCGATCGACGCGAGCAGCTGATCGCGGGCGTCCTGCTGGGTCATGCCGGCGACTCGCTCGACCGTCTTCCGGGCTTCCTCGACCTGCGCGGCCGCTTCCTCGCGCAGAGAATCGACGTGGCGCTCGCGCTCCAAGACCTTCTGTTCGCGAGCTTCGAGCTTGCGCTCGCGGCCGTCCAGGGCATCGGAGCGCGACTCCACGGCCGCTTCCCTCGACTCGACCGCCTTCTCCAGGCGACCGAGCTCACTGCGCAGCTTGTTGGTCTCCCGTTCGGCCTGGTTGCGGAGCTCCTCGGCTTGCTGCCGGGCTTTGTCCCGTGCCTGCTCGAGCATCTCGCGACCGCGAAGCTCGGCCGTCCCGAGCTGCGCTTCGGACAGCCGCTTACGGACGAAGAACCCGACGGCACCACCGATACCGAGGCCGAGGACGAGGCCGAGAATGATGATCTCCATCCCGGCAACCTCCTTCCGTCTCTCTTCACAGGGCGCCCAGGGGCGCATCCTGAACATCACTCGCACGCACAAACGCGCATGCGGAGAACGGAAGGGCGTGCGTTCCGGAGATGGACGAAAGCAGGTCTAGGGCGTGCTTCTACAGCACGACTGCCAGATTGCCTCTCTGACCTGCGGTTTCACGTTGCGGTTCGAGTCGTCCATGTATTCAGCGGCCGGTCGTTCGTTGGGGCCGATCACTGATCCGGTGTTCGCACCGAGCACTTCCGCGCTCAATTCACATTATCGGACGCGCGCCGCGACGCGGCAACCACTCACTCACAGGGGCGCCTGACGGCGCATCCTGAAATTCCTCGACGCCACAAGAGGCCCACTTTTATACTGAGCCCACGGCCGCCAGACCGTAGAATGGCGCGCCAATCCTCGATCAAGGAGACGCTATGAAGATCCGATCGACTGTCGTCGCCCTCGCAGCGGGCATTGCGCTGTTCCCGGCCGGAGCCGCGGTGGCGGGAGATCTCCCAGACGTTCCCGGCATCGGCGCGGCCCAGGACCAGATCGACAGGGCCCCCCGTACACCCCGGCGGCCGTCCACGGACTCGCTGCCCGGGTCGGGCGTGATTCCCGTCGACACCTCCCGTCGAGCTGCCGCGCAAGGCTCGGGCACCCCGAACCGGCTGCCGAACACCGGTGTCGACACAACCGCACTCGCGCTCGACGGCCTGACGCTGGTGGGGGCCGGCGCACTGCTGCTGACGATTCGCCGCCGCCTGGCGACGCACAGCTAAGCCAGACCGCGCTCCACGTCCCGGAGATGATGGGACGCGTCGTGCACGGCGTGCCGGAGTAGCCATCCGGCGTTTGTCTCGACGCCTCCGATCGAGCCCGTGCGATGCCAGTGCTCGCCGAGCTCGCCCTCGGCGCGCGCGGCCATTCGCTCCGCGTTGGCTTCGAGCTCATCCAGCACCTGTGCCGGGTCGAGCGAGTTGTACCCGTGGTCCGTGCCGGGCGGATCGGGCTCGACCTCGTCGAACGCGGGCCGCTTGCCCTCGAGCACCTGCGCCATCGCCCAGCCAACGAGGGCGATCACATCACGCGTGTGGGCGGCGTACTCCAAGGCCGACCACGTAGCGTCGTCCGGACGCTCACGCAACCGCTCGACCGGTACGTCCTTGAAGAGCTCGCGCCAGCGCCGTCCCATCGAGCGGAGCGCGGCCACCGCGTCGGTAGCGGTCAGCCGCGTGCCGTCGAAGCCGCACTCGTCGCAGCGCTCGGGCTCCATACAGGAGCTCGAGCGTAAGCCTTATTTCTTCTTGGCTGCGTTTGCTCGCGCAGCGACGGCTTTCACGACGTCGATCGGCTCGTCGTCCGGAAGCTCCTTCACCGGCGGCGGAGCGAGATCCGCGCCGAGGGCCGCCGGAGCGTCACCGTTGGACGACGCTTCCGTGCCGCGGATGCGTGCCTCGATCTCGGCCAGCACGTCGGGATGCTCGGCAAGGAACGTCTTGGCGTTCTCGCGTCCCTGACCGATCTGTTCCTCGTTGTAGGTGAACCACGCACCCGACTTGTGCACGATCCCTTGCTCGACGGCGACGTCGAGAAGTGATCCTTCCTTCGAGATGCCTTTGGAGTACATGAGGTCGAACTCGGCAGTACGGAAGGGCGGCGCAACCTTGTTCTTCACGACCTTCGCGCGGACCCGGTTCCCGATGAACTCGGCGCCGTCCTTGATGCCTTCCACACGACGGACGTCCAGGCGAACCGACGAGTAGAACTTCAGCGCGCGGCCGCCGGGCGTCGTTTCGGGGTTGCCGAACATCACGCCGATCTTCTCGCGGATCTGGTTGATGAAGATCACGCACGTCTTCGACTTCGAGACGGTGCCTGTGAGCTTGCGAAGCGCCTGCGACATGAGCCGCGCTTGCAGACCGACGTGTGCGTCACCCATCTCACCCTCGATCTCGGCCCTCGGAACGAGCGCGGCCACCGAGTCGATCACGAGGACGTCGATCGCGCCGGACCGGATAAGCATGTCGGCGATCTCGAGGGCCTGCTCTCCGGTGTCCGGCTGGGAGACGAGCAGCGAGTTGATGTCGACGCCGAGGTTGCCGGCGTATGTCGGGTCGAGTGCGTGCTCGGCGTCGATGAAGGCCGCGACGCCGTTCAGCTTCTGCGACTCGGCGATGACATGGAGCGCGACGGTTGTCTTTCCGGAACCTTCCGGCCCGAACAGCTCGATGACCCGTCCGCGCGGAAGCCCGCCGACGCCCAGAGCTATGTCGAGCGCGATGGAGCCGGTCGAGATCGACTCGACCTGGAGACGCTGCGCGTGGTCGCCCAGGCGCATGACCGAGCCCTTCCCGTACTGCTTCTCGATCTGGCCCAGGGCCATATCGAGCGCTTTGTCCTTGTCCATGCCTTTGCTGCCGTTTTCCATGCCGGAACCTCCCTTGGCACCAGTCCTGGGGAAGGGTTTGGTCAAAGTACCCACCGCCGCCGACACTTCCGTCATCTCGATCACTCCTCCGAGTCTTGAGGACCTTCGTACTCTAGATCGAACAGGTGTTCGTGTCACGCATCTCGGCCGATAATGAGCTGCGTGCGAGTCACCAGGGAGCAGGTCATGCGCTACCGGATTCGGGCGAGCCACCTGCACGAACGGCTCGAGCCCGGTGCTCTGACGCAGGCGGCTTGCGGCGGCCTCCAGGACAGCGCCCCGCGCGCCGGCGTGATCTCCCTGCACGCGAGGGCCGAGGGTGTCGGTCCGGATTCGTGGGAGCACCCCGACCTCGCTCAGATCTGGTTCCGCTTCGGGGCCGACTACATCATTCCGCGGGCCGACATCGGGGTTTTCACGATCGGCTCCCTCCCACGAGATCCCCCCAGGTGCCGAGCGCTCGAGGAGGTCGCCGATGCTGCATGCGGCGTTCTGGCAGGTCGCATGCTGCAGGTGCGCGAGGTTTCCGAGGTCCTTGCGCTCGACGAGCCCTTCCTGATCCGGGCCGCCGGCTCGACCGGCCGTCTGCTCATACGGTGGAACGCCAGCACGATCTGGCTCGTTCCCAACGAGCGGCCGGACATCGACCCGGAGGACGCCCGGCTCGAGCTGGCGCGCCGGTTCCTGCGCTGGTTCGCACCGGCGACGCGCGATCAGTACGCGAAGTGGGTCGCCGCCGCGCCCGCCGATGCGAAGCAGACCTGGCAAGCGCTATCCGGTGAGATCGTGCCCGTGCAGCTCGGCGACGAGACGCGCTACGTCCTGCGCACGGATGCCGACAAGCTCGCGCGTGCCGAGGCCGTCGACGGTGTACGTCTGCTTCCGCACGCGGATCCGCTCATCAAGATCGACGGCGAGCTCGTCGTGCTCGATACGACTCTTCGTCGTGAGATCTATCCGAGCTTCAAGGCGAAACCGGACTTCTGGCCCGTCTCCGGTGGGCTCCTGGTGAACGGGGAGTTCCGGGGGTCGTGGGCCCGACAGCAACGTCGCGTCACTGTTCATCCGTGGCGCAAGCTGTCACGCGCCGTCCGCGAACAGATCGAAGCCGAAGCCCTCTCTTTCCCGATCGCGTCGAAGTCGAAGGCGGAATTGCGATGGGACGACTAACGCCAGGCGCCGATGATCACGCCGACCAGCACGAGGCCACCGGTGTTGAACAAGCCGTTGATCAGAAACCATCCGAGCGGATCGGGCTTGCGGTCGTAGATCGATGTCACACCGGCAGCAGTGAGCGCAAAACCGATACCGACGACGAGACCGAGCATCGCCCCTTCTTCCGCCGAGTCCGTCCCCGAAGCGACGGCCAGCATGGCCGTTGCCGCACCGGAGATGAAATACGAGACATAGGTGCCGATAAAGTTCAGCGGGTTGACCGACTGGTCGCCGGTGTCGATCCCGCCCGCCTTCGCCCACATGTTGCCCATGACCGGCGGGATGTACCAGATCGCTCCGAGCACGAAATACGCGAGCGCCGCCACCGCGACGGCTGCGAAGTTGACGTCCTGCAACATTTCCAACGACATGCGCGCCTCCTCGTTCGCTGCTGCGGTTATAGCGCCGCGGGAGACGATTGCCTACGCACTTAGCGGGAAGCGCTCGAGCGCGGTGTAACGGGCACCTTTTGGATGCAGCTGCGATCGAAAGAGCACGACGTCGGAGACGCCGAAGATGTCAGACGGCACGTCCAGTTCCGGAAGCGCGCCGATCACCCGCGGCTTCGGGAAGCGCGCGAGCGTGAAGTGCCCGCGAAACGGACGTCCTTCCGGCTCGAAGCCGAGCGGCTCGAGTCCGCTCTCGATGCCGGCCGCCAGGGCACTCATCGGGTCGGCGCCCTCTCCGACGCCGATCCACAACACACGCGGGCGGCTCAGGTTCGGAAACCCGCCGATGTCGTCGAACGACGCGTCGAAAGGTCGATGCTTCCGTGCAACGGCTCGCAAGGCCTCGCCGATCTCGCCTACACGTTCGTCGTCTACGTTGCCGAGGAACTTCAGCGTCAGATGACGGCCCTGCGGACGCGTCCAGCGCGCATCGGGCAAACGGTCACGCAGCATGCCGACGATGCCGGACTCGATGCTCTGCTTGATCCGCTCCGGAACATCGACGGCGACGAAGAGCCTCACGCCAAATGGGCGCGCAAGAAGCTCAATGCGAACGTCGTCGCGAATTGCCGGACCTGTTCGCGGTCGCCCGGCACCCGAACGCTCCGGACGTCGACTTGGCCCCCAAGTCCCGCGAGCGCCAGCACCATCTGACCGGGCTGCACGCCGTCCTGCGGATCGGGACCGGCGACACACGTGATGGCGACGCCGACGTCGGCATCGAATCGCTTCTTCGCGCCCGACGCCATCGCCGCCGTTACCTCTTCCGACACGGCGCCGTGGCGCTCGATGAGCTCGGGCGGCACGTCCAGCTCTGCCGTCTTCACCTCGGAGGCATATGCGACCACACCGCCGACGAGATACCGCGACGCACCGGGCACGCTCGCCATCCGGGCCGAGAGCATTCCCGCCGTGCACGACTCGGCGGTCGCCACGGTGAGGCCGCGGGACGCGAGCAAGCCTCCGACGACTTGCTCGAGCGTGTCGGTGTCGATGCCGTAGACGAAGTCGCCGGCACGCTCGCGAACAACGCGCTCCGCCTCGTCCAACAGGCGCTCGCACTCGGCCTCGCCGGCTCCCGTCGCGACGAACCTGAGCCGGATCTCTCCTCCGCCGGGAAGGAACGCCATCTTCGGGTTATCGGCCGTCGCCAGGTCGTGGAAGCGATCGGCGAGCTCCGATTCGGGAAGCCCGACGCACTTGAGCATGCGCGCGCGAATGGTCGTCCCGCCGCCGAGCTCCGGGATGATCTGCTCGTCGAGCATCCTGCGCGCCTCACCGGGCACTCCGGGAATGGCGTAGATGACGGCGCCGTCGAGCTCGGCCCGGATTCCGGGAGCCGTTCCCCACGGATTCGGGATCGCGCGCGCGCCGGCCGGGATGTCGGCTTGCTTCGCGTTGGACTCGGGCATGTCGCGACCGAAGGATCGAAATCGCGCGCGGATATCGTCGACGATCGCCTCGTCGCGGACGAGGTCGGTCCCGAGCAGTCTCGCGATTGCTTCTCTGGTCAGATCATCCTGTGTCGGGCCGAGACCACCCGTCACGATCACGATGTCCGCCTCGTGCACGGCCCGGCGGATGGCATCGGCAATCGCGTCCTCGGTATCGCCGACCGAGATCGACCAATCGACCGGCGCACCGACCGCCTGCATCAGCTCGCCGATCATCGCCGCGTTGGTGTTCACGATGACGCCGGCGAGGATCTCGTCGCCGACACACACGAGCACCGACTTCATCGCCAGTCCTCCACTGCGCCGGCGTCGGTGAGATAGCCGTACGCCGACAGCCAGGTGAGCGCCACGGCCACATAGAGCGCGATCAGTGCGACCAGGCTGCCCGGATCGAGCGCGGTCAGCAGGATCACCGCGAGGATCTGGGAACCCGTCTTGAGCTTGCCGAGTCGCGAAGCCGGCAGCGACCGCCCGCGCCGGGCGAGCAGGACGCGCCAGATCGAAACGGCGACCTCCCTGGCGAGGATGGCGGCGAGCGCAAGCCACGGCATGCGGTGATCCGACGCGAGGGCGACGAGGGCCACCCCGATGAGCAGCTTGTCGGCAAGGGGGTCGAGGAACTGGCCGAAGCCGGACACTAGATGCAGTCTCCTGGCGACCCACCCGTCGAGGCCGTCGGTGGCGGCCGCAACGGCGAAGACGACCGCCGCCACGCCCGGTGCCGACGGCTCCCGGACGACGAGGAGCCAGGCAAAAACCGGAACGAGCACGACGCGAAGAAACGTGAACGCGTTCGCGAGATTCAGATGCGGCACATGCCGGATGTCCGTCACCCGTTCACGCGACCTCAGCGACAAGATCGAGCCCGTCGATGGCATTCACTCGGGCGCGAACGACGTCGCCGACGCGTGTCGCGCGCGCCTTGCGCAAACGCACCTCAGCGTCGACCTCCGGCGCCTCGCGCCACGTCCGTCCACGGACCTGAAGGCCGTTGCGGCTCTCGACGAGCACATCCACCTCCGATCCGACGAGCTCGGCCCGTTTCCGCTCCGCGATCTCCGATTGGATCTCTCCGA
>DASQWC010000007.1:0-3008 GCA_035640475.1 Actinomycetota bacterium
CCGTTCCTTCTCCTCAACCGAAGAACGCGGGCCGTCGCGTTCGGCTTTGTCCTGGGGTTTCATTTCCTGAATTCGCGGCTGTTCGAGATCGGCATGTTCCCGTGGCTGATGATCGTTGCGACGACGATCTTCTTCGAGCCGGACTGGCCTCGCCGGATGTGGCATGCGTTGCGGGCCGGGCGTCGTGGGGTCGTGGCTGCCATCGGGCTCGGTGTGCTGAGCGGCTTCATCGTGGGCGGATTTCTGCCGCGGTCGTTCTCGATCGTCATGGCCGCAACGGGGGCGTTCGGCGTCGCTGTGCTCGCGTATCACCTGTTGCCCGAACGCGTTCGTTTCTGTGAGCTGCCGGTACATGCTGCCCGGACGCCGTGGCGTGGTTTGCGCCTCGGGCGCCCGACCGCGATCGCTCTGATCGGTTTCGCGGCACTGCAGGTCCTGCTTCCGATGCGGCATTGGCTCATTCCCGGAAACGTCGCATGGACCGGCGAAGGCCAGCGCTTTGCCTGGCAGCTACTCGTTCGGCAAGAAAGCGGAACCGCGAGGTTCAGGGTGTCGGGGCCGGGGAGCAACGCCGTCGGCACTCTCAGTATCGATGATCACCTGACGTCGTTTCAGATCGCGAAGATGATCGTGAACCCCGACCTGCTCGTGCAGTTCGCGCAGTATCTGGAGGCGTACTACCGCAGCATCGGCGTCACCGACGATCTGGAGATTCGTGTCGAGGGAGAGGTCTCCTTGAACGGACGGTCCCGGCAACCCAAGATCGATCCCGACGTCGATCTGACGTCGATCCGCCGGCCGTACTTGCCGCCGGCGCCGTGGATCGTTCCCCTGCGTCCGTACGAGGACTAGGTCCCGGACTCGAGCCTCTTCCGGTAGTAGCGGAGGTAGCCGAGCATGCTGTTGCGCGTCGAGGACAGCTCGGTCGCGGACTCGACGAACGGACGCTCTCCGGGCGGCTCGCCGACGGTCGGGTCGAGGGCGGACATGATCTCGTCTTCGGTCGCTTCGCGTTCGACCAGTGGGCGGATGACGGCATCCCATGCCCTCAGATCGTGTGCGGCCTTGTCGAGCACCGATTCTTCTCCCGGCCCGAAATGCGTGAAGAGCACTGTCTTCGGCCGCAAGGCTTGGACGCGCGCGATCGAGTCGAGCGCAGCATCGAGGTCGAACTCGGGTGGGGGCGTCGCTGGTTTCTGCCAGCCTTCGCCGTAGCACACACCTGCGGTGTCGCCGACGAACGCCGCGCTGGAATCGGCCTCGTACAGCGTGACCTCGTGGCGGGCGTGGCCGGGCGTATAGAGCACGCGGAGCTCGCGGTCCCCGAGTGGGATCCGGGTTCCTTCCTCCATCACCTTGACGCGCTCGTGGGGGACCGGATCAGGCTCGCCGTACAGCGTGTCGAGCGCGTCGCCGAATAGCCGGCGCGCGCTCGCGACGAGACGCGAGGGATCCACGACGTGCGGTGCCCCGACGTCGTGCACCCAGATCGTCGCTCCGGGGAACAAGTCCGAAACATGTCCCGCACCGCCGCCGTGATCGAGGTGGATGTGCGTCAGGACGACGTGCTTGGGCTCGACGCGCCGCGCGTCGAGCGCCGAGCGCAATGTCTCGAAGACCGTCGCCGGCCCCGTCTCGATGAGGGTCGGCTCACTGGCGTGAATGAGGTAGCTGCAGGACAGCTTCGGCGTACCGAACAGCTCGACGTCGAGAATCTCGACGCCGGGCGGTGAAGGAAGCCGGATGTCTCTCGCCGTCACCCCGCGGCTTTGAGCCGCTTGCCGACTTCGTCCCAATTCACGACGTTCCACCACGCGTCGATGTACTCGGGACGGCGGTTCTGGTACTTGAGGTAGTAGGCGTGCTCCCACACGTCGAGGCCGAGGACCGGCGTGAGGCCGTCCATCAGCGGCGAGTCTTGGTTCGGACGGTCGACGATCTCGAGCTTCCCGCCGTTGACCACGAGCCATGCCCAGCCGCTGCCGAACCGGTTCGTGGCCGCGGCCGTGAACTTCTCCTTGAAGGTGTCGAAGGAGCCGAACGCTCCGTCGATACCAGACGCAACGTCGCCGGACGGCGTGCCGCCGCCGTTGGGAGCCATGATGGTCCAGAACAGCGAGTGGTTGTGATGGCCGCCGGCGTGGTTGCGGACCGGGCCCTTCTTGTCGTCCGGCACCGATGCGAAGTCGCGGAGCAACGCTTCGAGATCCTTCGATTCGAGGTCGGTTCCCTTGATCGCGTCGTTCAGCTTGTCGACGTACGTCTGGTGGTGCTTGGTGTGGTGGATGGTCATCGTCTGCTCGTCGATGTGCGGCTCGAGCGCGTTGTAGGCGTAGGGGAGATCGGGCAGCGTGTGGGCCATCGGATCCTCCTTTTTAGTGGTTGCCTGGAACTACAACTTGTCTCGCATACGGGCGCAGCGGCAAATCAGCACGGCTCCAATGCGCGGATGACGATGCCGTCCTTCGGCTTCGGGAAGAAGTAGGTGGACTTCTCGGGCATCTTCGCGCCGCTTGCGGCGAGGTTCCAGACCGACTCGACCGCAACCGGCGGAATCAGAAAGCCGCATGCCGCCCGGCCCGCTTCGACCCCGGCTCGCACCATCTCGGCATCGGGTGTGAAGATCAGGTCGTCCTCGGCATCCCCCACGCCGAGCGGCTCGAGGCCGTCGCGGGCGAGGACGCCGGCGGGAATCTCGCCGGCGCCGGCGCGTTCGGCTCTCATGCGATAGATCTTCCCTTCGAACAGGAAGCCAAACGTCTGCTCATCGCCGTCCCACGCGGCGTCGGCGAACGCCGCGACGGACTCGGGTGAAGCCGCACCGATCTCGTCGAGAGAGAAGCGCTGCCGAAGAACGGTGACGGGGTCGCCGGCACGGACGCGAACGACGAGCCGGTGGTACGGGAGGATCAGGACGGGTTGCGTGGAGACGTCGACGAGCAGCGTGAGAACGCCGTCCCACGCGCCCGGGCCGTCTTGCTCGCGGCGCAGGTTGCGGTAGGCCTTCG
>DASQWC010000008.1:0-43886 GCA_035640475.1 Actinomycetota bacterium
CGGCGATCAGGCCGCCGCGCCGCTGCTCGATTCCGTTGATGAGGAACTTGAGCCACAACGCCGCGAGCGCGTCCGGAATCCACGCGCCGGTCACGAGCAGGAACGACACCACCAAGAGCTTTGGCTCTGCCCGGTAGGCGAATCGCAGGGAGCGCGCGAGCGCCCTCGGCATGCTCGGAATTTCCGGGTCGTTCCTCACGCGTCGATCTCTTCGGGCACTTCCTCGTAGAACCGGGACGCCTGGAGGTCGAACATCGTCTTGTACCGGCCGCCCAGCGCCATCAGCTCCTCGTGGGTGCCGAACTCGACGACCTTCCCGTGCTCGAGCACGCAGATGCTGTCCGCGTGACGAACGGTCGAGAACCGATGCGAGATGAGGATCGTCGTCAGACCTCGCGTCGCTTCGAGAATGCGGTCGAAGATCTCCGCTTCACCGCGCACGTCCAGCTGGGCCGTCGGCTCGTCGAGCAAGACAACACCGGCACCGAGCTGGACGGCGCACAGGGCGCGCGCGAGCGCAACCCGCTGCCACTGTCCGCCGGAAAGATCGGTTCCCTCTTCGTACGCCCGCGAAAGGATCGTTCCGAGATCGGCGAGACCGGACGCACCGGCACGCTCGAGCGCGCGCGTCACGTCCTCGTCGCCGGCGCCGTTCGGCGCGACATTGTCGCGGAGTGGAAGCTCGAACCGGACGAAGTCCTGGAAGACGGCGGCGATGCGCTTGCGCCATGACTCAATCTCGAGCGAGCGCAGGTCGACGCCGTCGGCAAGGACCGCTCCGGACTGCGGGTCGTAGAGCCGGCACAACAGCTTGGCCAGCGTCGTCTTGCCGGCGCCGTTCGGGCCGACGATGGCAAGCGACGTGCCGGCGGGGATCGTGAGGTCGAACCCCTCGAGGACTTTCACACCGGTCGTGGGATAGGTGAAATGCACGCCCTCGAAGCGGATCTCTTCGCGGGGAAGGCCTTCGCTCCGCCCGTCGCCGCTCGGAACCGACCCGACGGCGCCCATCTTCTCGGCGAGGCCGAGCACCATCGGGACCGGCTGCGCGCTGCCCCGGAACCACCAATCGAACTCGCCGAACGCCAGGTACGTCACGCCGATCGCCGCTTGAGCGAAGACCACGACCGATGCGACTTGGATCGATCCGCCGACGGCATCGCGAGCGATGGAGCCGAACACCAGCGCGTTTCCGGCGACGATTGCCGCGAGGCTCCAGCCGACCGGCCGCTGGCGCAACGCGCGCTGCTTGTACAGCGCATCAGTCAGCCGCCGCCTGATGCCGATAAAACGTTCGACCGCCCAGTCGGCCAACCCAAAGAGCCGGACTTCCTTCGCGCCGGTCGCCTCGACGGCCATCCGGTACGCGTAATCGACGTGCCGGCGCTGCGTGACGACCGTGTCGTCGTGGTAGATCTTCCACATCGCGCTCTCTTTGAGGAGCACATGGGTCGACGCCCACGCCAGTGCGAGCGCGATTCCCGCCCACCACCGATACGTCGTGAGCACGACCGACTGAGCGATTCCCGCCGTAATCTCGGAGAAGCCGGTCGCAATGAACGGCAAGGCGGCTTCGAGCGGAGGCGCGACGATTCCCTGATCGAACTCGCGCGCCTTGGCGAGGTCGTCGCCAAGATCGGATTGCTCGAGATGTGCGAGTCCGGACGGCGCAATCGACGCCTCCATGAGACGGTCGTGTAGCCAGGCGCCCGACTTCGCGCCGAGAAGACTTCCGATCGTCCCGTGCACCGGACCGAGTGTGTTCATGGCGATGAACACGGCACCGACGACGGCCAGCGGAACCGTCAGGTCGTCGCGGCCTTGAACGGCGCCGACGAGTGCGCCCATCGCGATCGCGAAGATGGCGGGCAGCAGTCCGCGCACCAGAATCAGCGTCCACCACGCACTGCTCAGGACGCGATCCGCCTTCGGAAAGACGGCGAGGAACCGCCATTCGGGAGTCGACTTGAGGCGCTCGAGCACGACGACGTGAGTATGCCTGGTCGTTATGAGGCGGATCCGGGAGCAGCCTTGTGCTGCTCATCTTGTGGGCTCATCAGGCCGACGTGATTGCCGTCCGGGTCGAGAACGATCGCGTACCGGGCGCCCCAGAACGCGTCGAACGGCTCGAGGTGTGCCGAATACCCGGCCCCCGTGAGCTCGGCAAACTTCGCGTCGACCGCGCCGCGCGTCGGGACGTCGAACATCAGCACGAGACCGTCTTGATCCGGCCAGCCCGGGTTGTAGCCGCGCGTCAGCGACCGGCTGTCGATGTCGATGCCGCTGGCCGGGACGTCGACGTGGTGCGCGACGCCGTCCTGTTCCCACAGCTCGGGAATCTCGATGCCGAGCTTCCGATAGAACTCCGCGGACGCTTTCACGTCCGCCGTGATGATGTCGACGGTCACCCGCACGACGCCCTCCCCTCTTCTCGTTCGTCGATGCATTGTGCGGCAGAAACCCTGCCATCTTATGTCAAGGTTTCCGGCTAGGCTGTCGGCGTGCGCGCCGACCGCCTCCTGGCGATCCTCTTGATCCTCCAGCGGGGGGGCCGAGTGACGGCGGGCGAGCTTGCTCGCCGCCTCGAGGTGTCCGAGCGAACGATCTACCGCGACCTCGAAGCGCTCGGCGCGGCCGGCGTGCCGGTGTACGCGGAACCGGGCCGCAACGGCGGCGTGCGCTTGGTCGAGGGCTACCGAACGGATTTGTCTGGACTGTCCGTCGGCGAAGCGGAGCTGCTTCCGCTGCTCGGTCTTGCCGACGTGTTTGCCGGCCTCGACGTCGGGCCGTCGCTGCGCAGCACCGAGGCGAAAGTGCTTGCGGCGCTTCCGGAGGATCAGCGGTACCGGGCCGAGCAATCGCGGCGCCGCATCTACATCGACCTCTCGCGCTGGTGGGACCACGGCGAGGCCGTCCCGCACCTGCCGACGGTTGTCGAGGCGGTCTTCGCGAGCCGTCGTCTGCGCATTGAGTACCGGCGCGGCGGCGATCAAGTCGTCGTGCGACGTACGCTCGATCCCTTCGGCGTCGTCGTCCAAGGCGGCGCGTGGTATCTCGTCGCGCGTTCGCACAAACGGGACGTCCGCACGTACCGCGTCTCGCGCATCCTTTCGTGTGAGCTGCGCAACGACCACTGTGTCGTCCCGGACGACTTCGACCTGCCGGTGTTCTGGGCTGCGCGCAAGGAGGAGTTCCACATGACGCGCACCGGCTACCGCGTGGTCGCACGCGCCCTGCCACGGGCCGTCCGGACGCTGCGTCAGGGACACCACGCCGAGACGCTCGTCGTCCACGACGAGGACGGACAGGACGAATGGAAGACCATTGAGTTCACGTTCGAGACCCGCTGGACGGCTTTCGAACGGATGCTCGCCCTCGGCCGCCACGCCGTCGTGCTCGAGCCCGAGGAGCTCCGAAGGTGGATCGCGGAAACGATCGAAGCGATGGGACGGCTGTACGCCTAACGCGCGTCGAGCACCGGCTTTTCGGTGTAGTTTGCCGGGCATGTGGAAAACACTGATTCTTCTCGTCGCCGTCCTCATGACGGCGTGCAGCCAGGACGCGCCGGAAGACCAGACAGTCGCGACCCAGCCGCCGGCCGTGAACATGGAGCCTTGTGAAGACCGAACGCCCGAGCCGCCGCCCCAGGCCGAGGCGTCGAGCGTGGGAAATCAGAAGCCCAAGGTGCAGGCACCGGACGGCCCGCCGCCCTGCAAGCTGGTGGTCCAGGACATTGTCGACGGGTCGGGCGCCGAAGCGGAAGCCGGCTCGACGCTGACCGTCCAGTACGTCGGCATGAGCTGGTCGACCGGACAGGAGTTCGAGGCGTCCTGGGGCGGTCCCCAGCCGCCGACGTTCCAGTTGAGCGGGGTCATTCGCGGCTGGCAGGAGGGCCTTCCCGGCATGAAGGAAGGTGGACGGCGTCAGCTCATCATTCCGCCGGGCCTTGCCTACGGCGCGCAAGGCAGCCCCCCGAGAATCGCGCCCAACGAGACCCTCGTGTTCGTCATCGACTTGCTGAAGGTCGCGTAGCCGCGTGAGCCGAACCCAGACGATCGATGAGGCGCGCCTCGAGGACTACCGGGCCGAGCTGACCGGCTACTGCTACCGGATGCTCGGTTCGGCCTTCGAAGCCGAGGACGCCGTCCAGGAAACGCTGATGCGCGCGTGGCGCGGCCTCGACAACTTCGACAATCGCTCGTCGCTGCGTACGTGGCTGTACCGCATCGCGACGAACGCCTGCCTGGATATGCTCAAGAGCCGCAAGCGCCGTGCTCTTCCAATCGACCTCTCGCCCGCTTCGACCGCAACAGCGCCCCTCGAAGAGCCGCTCTCCAACGACACGTGGATCGAGCCGATCCCTGACGGACGCGTGCTGCCGCTCAGCGGTGATCCCTCGGAGCTGGCCGAGCTTCGTGAGTCGATCCGGCTCGCGTTCGTCGCCGCGCTGCAGCATTTGCCGCCGCGGCAGCGCGCCGTTCTGATCCTGCGCGACGTCCTGAGCTGGAGCGCAAACGAGGTCGCCGATCTGCTCGAGATCAGCGTGGCGTCGGCCAACAGCGCCCTGCAGCGAGCGCGCGCGACGCTCCAGTCAAAGGACTTGTCGGCGACGCCGCAGGAGCCGGTCACCGAGGCGCAGAACGTGTTGCTCACGAAGTACGTCGATGCCTTCGAGCGCTACGACATCGAATCGTTCGTGACGCTGCTCCACGAGGAGTTCACACAGGCGATGCCGCCCTACCCGATGTGGCTCGTGGGTCCGGACGAAGCTGCCGCGTGGATGCTCGGTCCGGGCATTGCATGCAAAGGCTCGGTGCTCATTCCGATCAACGTGAATGGATGTCCCGGATTCGGGCAGTACCGGCCGAGTGGACCGGATGGACGCCACGAGCCGTGGGCCATCCATCTCGTCGAGATCGAGGGCGACCGCGTCGCGCGGATCACTTACTTTCTCGACACGAACCTGTTCCCGTTGTTCGGCCTGCCGCCTCACCCGGGCGGCTAGCTCAGGACGCGAAGTCGGGCGACGCCTGCCGCACCGATTCGGCGCGGCCTTTCGGCTCCTCCCACTCCTCCTGGCGTCCCAGCGCCGTCCAGTCGAGAGCCGCGTACGAGCCGCCGAGCCACTCGGCCCCCCGCGCGTAGGACGAAAAGGTGTGGAACACATCGTCGCCGACGCGGAGGAACACGCTGTGACCGGGCTGCTCCGACGAGCCCGGCTCGAGCATCCATTCCATGCCGGCCTCTTTCAGCTCGTCCGCATCGCGAAAGTTGTACTCCACGGGCGCCTTGGACGGATCGATCGTGACGTGGAAGTCGTAGTTGAAGTCCGAACCGAAGCTCGAATACCACGGGAACGTCCAGCCCTTCTTTTGCTTGTACCTCTCGATCTTCTCGAGCGGGGCCCGCGAGATCGCCGCGAAGGTCGTGTCGCGCGTGTGGAGGTGACGGAGGAACCCGTCGGAGATCTCGTCGGCTCCCGCGGAGCAGCTCGGACAGCCGTCCTCCCAGCTCGGATCGAACATGAAGTGCTGCACGAGGAGCTGCCTCCGGCCCTCGAAGAGGTCGCGCAGCCCGATGGTGCCGTCCGGACCCTCGAATGTGTAGTCCTTCTCGATGCGCACCATCGGCAGCTCGCGGCGCTTCGAGCTGAGCTTGTCGCGAGCATGCGTCAACGCTTTTTCTTCCTTCAGCAGCTCCTTGCGCGCAGCAACCCACTCGTCGTGCGAAACGATCTTCGGCAAACTCATGCGCTCAACACCTCGTGCAATCGCTCGGCGAATGCATCCTCGGGCGCTCCGGCCCCACCGTGGGCGCCCTCGAAGTACGTCAGCTCGATTCCGAGCCGTTCGGCCAGCGCAACCGCCGCACGGTACGCACCTTGCTCACCCGACGTCTTCCCGCCGGCGACGACGATCTCGCTCGGCGAGGCCTTCAGCGCATCGATGTCCGGCTCGTACAGACCGATCGACAAGATCTCGTGCGCCAAGAACAGATCGAAGTTGGCACTCACTCGCGCAAACATCTCTTGCGTCTCGGGTGTCGGCGGCGGCGGTTCGTACGGCGGGCCACCCTCGTCGACGGCTCTGCCGAACTTCTCCATCGCCGGCATCACACCTTCGGTCTTGTAGGTTTCGTAGATTCCCCTGAAGATCTCGCGCCAGCGATCGGCGTCCGGCAGGAGAACCATCACGGGCGGCTCGTGCGCAACAAGCGTCTTCACCTTGTCGGCGTGACGCGTGACGAGGTCGAGGCCGATTGTTCCGCCGCCGCTGCTTCCGATGACAAAGGCCGGCTCCGAGCTGAATGCGTCGATCAGAGCAGCTGCGTCGTCGGCGTGCGCTTCCACCGTCGCCGACTCGGGGATCTCGATCGAACTGCGCGAGTGGCCGCGCTGATCGTAGGTCACGACTGTGTACCGGTCCGCGAGGAGCTCGGCCATCTGTGCGAAGACGCCGGCATCCGTTGGTCCGCCCGTGATGCACAGCAGCACGGGACCCGAGCCGCGAACCTCGTGGTAGAGGGCAGCGCCCGGAACCTTCAGCGTGTCGATCTTCTGCGCCATCAGATCCTCCTTGCCCGCTTTCTCAATGAGTTAGACGGCCCGGCGGGGCCGAACTCATCGGCGGGCCTCAGTCGGCGTCGAGCTCGCTGAGGTCGCTGGGAACGTCAACTGCGTGTTCCTTGAGGACGTCCAGCGGAATGATGTCGAGCGCTCGTTCGTGTGTCGACGCCAGGACGACCGGCGCGGCCACGCCGTCGACGTGCGCACGCAGCCAGTTGCGCGCGGTGACGCACCAGCGATCTCCGGGCACGAGGCCGGGAAAGCGGAACTGCCGCATCGGGGTCGTGAGGTCGTTTCCGATGCTGCGCTGATGCTCGAGGAACTCCGTCGTCACAACAGCGCACACGGTATGACTGCCGACGTCCTGTGGTGAGGTGTTGCAACAGCCGTCGCGGAACCATCCGGTGACCGGGTCGAGGCTGCACGTCTCGAGCTCACCACCAAGGACGTTGCGCTCGGCCACGACCGACAGTATGCCTACGGCTCGCGCAGCGCGTCCGGGACGAGGACGGGCCGGTTCTTCCACCAGCCGAGGGGCGTTCTTCGCCTGATGAGGTACCGGTTCTGGAGGTGGCGAACCGATCTTGGCGTGAGCCGAGCGAAGACCCGCAAAGCGAAGAAGACGACGGCCAAGACCCGATCCTTCGAACGCGACCATTCGTAGCCGAGCTCGGCGCGAAACCGCTCCGGAAGCAATGCGGCGGTAAAGAACGTTCCGATCACACCCGCAAGCCATCCGAACGGACGCGGCAGCGGCGGATGACGGCCGGCGTGCGCAACGAGCCTCGACACCTTCGTCACGCGGAGCTCACGCTCGATCACGCCGTCCAGATACGTCTTGAAATCCGCGAGAGTCGCGGGACAGGCATCTTCGGGGATCCCGCAGGCATACGCGATGAGCTTCTGTTCCTCGTAGTACCGCTCGCGCTCGAGATCAGACAGGGTCGCGACCGCACGCTCGTACACGCGCAGCGAGACATCGATGAGCGTCGCCCACACCCACAACAGCAGTGCAGGGTCCATGGCATCGTAGGCGACGCCGTCCTCCGAGACGCCTTTGATGCGCTCGTGCATCCGTTTGAACACGACGGCCTGGCGGTCGGAGACATCCGGGTTGCCGAATGCCATCTTGAGCATCATGTCGGCCGTCCGGAACCCGCGGCTGAACGGGTCCTCGACGAAGTTCGAGTGTTGATCGACGCCGGCCGCTACCAGCGGGTGCAACACTTGCAGGAGCAGCGCGCGGCCGCCACCGATCGCGATGACGGGCTCCATGTTGACCTTCCACGCAACGGAGCCCTTGCGAAACGGCAGGGCCGTCGGCGCAACGTAGGAGGACGCCACGCCCCAAAGCCTCTACCGGCTCGCACCGCTTGGCAATCCTCGGCCCGAGCCGGTTGGGCGACCTGCTCTACCTACGCGTGGTGGTGGTGGTGACCGGCGTGACCACCACGATCGCCGTAGTAGCCGCGGTACCCGGTGAACAGGCCCGCGATCAGCAGCACCGCGGCGATGATCAACAGCCAAGTGAGACCACCGGCAATCCCGACACCGCCGAACGCCAGCGCCAGGATCAGCAGCAGCACAACGGCAGCAACCATGACTTCCCTCCCGATCTCGTCTGCATGTCGCGTACCCGTCCCGCGTTGCTCGCAAAGACCGATTGACATATACCTATATGGGTATATGATCTCCACATGGCGCGAGCAGCGACCACGTCGGACGCGTTCAACGCGGTGGCCGAGCCGCGGCGGCGGCAGATCCTGGACGCCCTCGTCGGGCGGGGCATCGCCGAAGCGCAGCGGAAGCGCGAGTGGGCCGTGAACGACCTCGTGACGCTGCTCGGCCTGGCCCAGCCTCAGGTGTCCAAGCACCTGAAGGTACTTCGCGAAGTGGGCCTGGTCGACGTTCGAGCGGAAGGACGGCAGCGGATGTACCGGCCGAACGGCCGGCGCCTCAAGCCGATCCACGACTGGGTCGAGAACTACCGCCGGCTATGGGAGGAGCGCTTCGAGGCGCTGGACGAATTGCTGGACGAGCTGCAAGAGGACGAGCGCAGCTCGGCCTCTAACGCAGGGGTGTGGGGGCCGCAGGCCCCCGCAAAACAGAAAGGGGAAGGAGATGGCGGCAGTGACGAGTAGCCGATCGGCGGTGCTCACGCTCCCGACCGACACACAGATCCTCGTGACGCGCGAGTTCGCGGCGCCGAAGCACTTGGTCTTCAAGGCCTACACCACACCCGAGCTGATCCGGCGCTGGTGGACGGCCAAGCGCGGCACGATGCGCGTGTGCGACGTCGACCTGCGCGTCGGCGGCGCGTGGCGCTTCGTGATGGATGCCGATGACGGCCAAGTGGTCGCCTTCCACGGCACGTACACGGAGATCGTCGCCGACGAGCGGCTCGTGTCCACGGAGACGTTCGAGGGCGCGTTCCCACCCGGACACGAGTACGTGCCGGACGACTACACCCTGAACACGCTGACGCTGACCGAGACCGACGGGCGCACGACAATGACGCTCCTGACGGAGACGAAGACGAAGGAAGTGCGCGACATGATCATCCAGACCGGTATGGAGGACGGCCTCCAGGACGCGCTGGATCTTCTCGAGGAGACCGCAGTCTCGCTTCGATAACGGCTCCGACGCGTTCAGTCGCTCCGCTGTCTCGAATAGAGGCCGCGGAGCGATCCTTCTTCACGCCAGTCCTTGAGGATGTTGAAGAAGGCGATCGAGCCGCCTCCGTAGAAGCCGTTTTGGACGGCGAGCTCGGAGACCATACCCTCGTTGTTGTAGTAGCCGGGCGTGCAGCTCTCGAGGAACTCCCGGCCGAAGCGGGCCATCGCGATCACGTTCTCGACCCACTCGTTCTCAGCTTCTTCGGTCACTTCCAGAGCTTCGATCCCGTTGTCCATTGCGTGACGGACGATGTGGGCGATGTGCCGGGCTTGCTCGTCGAGCATGTGCGGGAAGTTCACGGTGAACCCGCTCTGTTGCGGGCCCATGATGTAGCAATTCGGGAACCCGTGGCTGTGCAGCCCGTGCATGGTGCGAACGCCGTCGGCCCACTTCTCCGTGAGCGTGATGCCGTTGCGGCCGTGGATCTCGAAACCCGACCGGCGCGTGTAGGCCGTCCCGACCTCGAACCCGGTCGCGTAGACGATGCAATCGACCTCGTACTCGACGCCGTTTGCCACGATCCCCTTCTCCGTGATTCGCTCGACGCCTTTCCCGTCGGTGTCGACGAGCGTGACGTGGGGACGGTTGTAGGTCTGCAGATATTCGTCGTGAAAGCACGGACGCTTGCAGAACTGCCGGTAATACGGCTTGAGTGCCTCGGCCGTCGAAGCGTCCTCGATGATCGAGTCCACGCGCGCGCGAATCTGCTCCATCTTCTGGAAGTCGGCGGTCTCCATCGTTTTCATGAGGCTCGGCATGTCGACGGGAGCGTCGCCGTCACTTTGCCGGACCAGGATGAGCAGGTTGCGGATGATGTCGGTCCAGCCGTCGCTGACGAGGTCCTCCTCCTGGAACCCTCCCGAGACGAGGATGTTGAAGTTGTCCATCCGGTGCTTGTGCCAGCCCGGCCCGAGACTCGCCGCCCACTCCGGATCCGTCGGACGATTGGCGCGAACGTCGATCGATGAAGGCGTTCTCTGGAACACGTAGAGGTGCTCGGCCGCCTCAGCAAGGTGCGGTACGCACTGGACGGCGGTCGCACCGGTGCCGATGACCCCGATGCGCTTGCCAGCCAGTCCCGTGAGGTTCCCGTTGGAGTCGCCGCCCGTGTAGCCGTAGTCCCACCGGCTCGTGTGGAACGAATGGCCCTTGTACGACTCGATGCCCTGGATCCCGGGCAACTTGGGTCGGTTCAGGGGGCCGGTCGGCATGCACACGAACCGCGCCTTGATTTCGTCGCCGCGGTTGGTCGAGACGATCCATTGTGAAGTCTCGTCATCCCAGCGCAGCTCGGTGACCTCGGTCTGGAAACAGGCGTTGCGATAGAGGTCGTAGTGCTCGCCGATCGCGCGGCTGTGCTTCAGGATCTCGGGGGCATGCACGTACTTCTCGGTCGGCACGTAGTTCAGCTCTTCGAGCAACGGCATGTAGATGTAGGACTCGACGTCGCACATCGCGCCCGGATACCGGTTCCAGTACCAGGTGCCGCCGAAGTCGCCGCCCTTTTCGATGATTCGGATGCCCCCGACGCCGGCCTCGCGCAGGCGGGCCGCCGCGAGCAGTCCGCCGAAGCCGCCGCCGATGACGACGACGTCGATCTCGTCGACGATCGGGTCTCGTGAGAACCCCGGCTCGACGTAGGGGTCCTCGATGTAGTGAGCAAACTGATCTTTGATCTCGATGTACTGCTCGTTGCCCTCGGGACGGAGCCGCTTGTCCCGCTCCTCGCGGTACTTCGCGCGAAGGACTTCTGGGTCGAATCCGAGATCGGTGGTTTCCGGCGGGCTTTCGATCGTCATCGTCCGGGCGCTCCCTAGATAGGCACCTTGACGATCGACGGGCCCTTCTTGTTCGTCACCATCTCACCGAGCGCTCCGGAGAAGTTGGCGACGTACACGGCGTCCTCACCGATGACCACGCTCGCCGGGCCGTCGAGATTGTCGTTCGCGTCGGCCACCGTCGAGATGGTCTTTCCGTCGAAGGAGACCTTGAGGACGGAGTGAATCAGCGGCGCGGCGACGTAGATGTTGCCGTCGTCGTCCACGTCGATTCCGTCGACGAGTGCAGCCTTGCCGCCGGGCGCAGCCGTGGCCAGGTCGGCAAAGACTGTTGCCGCGCCGGCCGATCCGTCCTCCGAGATCGGGATGGCGAGGATCTTCGCCGTTTCGGTCACTCCGACATAGACGGTGTCGCCCTGGACGTCGATGCCGTTGGCGCCGAGATTGAAGCCGAAGCCCGCCGCGCCGGTGCCGGCGAGCAGGCCGCCCTGTGCCCATATCGCCGCCCGACCATCCGGCGGAACGCGCCACACGGCGCCCTTCCCGTCCGGCCCCGTTGTGTCCGTTATATAGATCGTCTCGCCGTCGACGATCACCGAGTTGGGGAACGAGACCTTCTCGGTTCCGGGAACGCGGCTGGCCGCCCCCGACGCGGCATCGAAACGCCACACGCCGTTGGTTGCGGGGTTCTTTGATATGACGCAGCCGTAGACGTTGCCGTCATCGTCGGTTGTGAGGCCGATCAGGCCGAAGTCCATCGGCTGGAGCCCCTGGATCTTCCCGAAGTCCTTCGCCGTGTTCGTTCCGGCCGCGATGCGAACGAGGCGGCCTTGCAATGAGATGCTCGCGAACACGTTGCCATCGCCGTCGACGGCCACTCCCTCGGTAAATTCACCCGCCGCAAAGTTGAAAGCGACCAGCGTCGACGGCGCTTCGGGACTCGGGGTTGGACCGATCGCTTCCTCTGTTCCGCACGCTACCGTCAGAACGGTCAGGGACGCCGCAACAACAAGCAGAATACGGATGCGCATGCCAACCCCCTGTTCGTTTGCCGTCGTCGAGACTACATCTGCTCGCGCTGCCAGAGCCGTCGCATCAGCAGCGACGTCGAGAGAAGCTCGTCCAGGGAGCCGGTGTCGACCAGTCGTCCGGCGTCCATGAGAAGAACCTGATCCGCACGGCGGAGCGCGATCGGGCGGTGCGAGACGACGAGACACGTCACCTCTTTGCCGCGCGCGAACAGGCGCGACCAGAGCTCCGCCTCTGTATCCGTGTCGAGTGCCGACGAGAGGTCGTCGAACACGAGCAGCTCGGCGTCGCGGACGAACATCCGCGCCGCAGCCGCGCGCTGTATCTGTCCGCCCGACAACTTCACGCCGCGCGGCCCGACGAGCGTGTCCAGCCCGCGCTCGATCGCCGCGACGTCCGGCTCCAGAACGGCGCTATGGACGGCCGCGCACAGCGCCTCGTGGTCGTCCGGACGGCCGAGCAGCAGGTTCTCGCGCAGCGTCTCACTGAAGAGGCGCGGCACCTGCGGTGTGTAGGCACTGCGCGGCGGGACGAAGAAGGCGGCCGGATCGCCGACGGTTTCGTCGTTCCATCGGATCTCTCCGGCGTCGCGGCGCACGAGCCCGAGTAACGCGCACAGGAGTGTGGTCTTGCCGGCCCCGATACGTCCCGTGATCACCGTGAAGGATCCGCGCTCGAGCACGAACGAGACGTCGGTTATGCCCCGGACGTCCTCGTCGTGGTCGTAGGTGAGGCCGCGCACCTCCAGGCGCTCGAATCGTGAGCGCTCGGGTAGCGGCGGAAGGTCGGGCAGCGGACCCTTCAGGTACACGGGTTGCGGCGCGACGAGTGCTTCCGGAGGATCGCTCGGTAGGAGCGCGTGCATCCGGTTCATCGAGACGTCCATGCGCTTGAAGTCGCCGAGCAAACGCCCGATCTCGGTCGGTAGATACATCAGCTGGTCGAGATAGACGACGAACATCGCGAAGTCGCCGACCGTGAATGTGCCTTGCCGGATCCCACGGGCGCCGAGCAGCAGCACCAGTCCCGTCGCAACGTGGACGAGGTGGAAGTGGATCGAATCGATCATCTGGCCGAATGTGCTGTCGCGCACGGACATCTTGCGCCGCGTCTCCCCCATCGCTTCGAGCCGCGCCACGGCGTGGTTCGTGCCGCCGGCGACCTTGACGGCAAGCTGCGCGCCGATGAGCTCACCGAGGAACCCGGTCAACCGGGCCGTCGCCTTCCGCGATGCCGCGCGGTAGGCCATGATGCGTTTCTCGAGAGCTCTTGCCACGAGGGAGCTCAGCAGGATCGGCACGAAAAGCACCAGCGTGAGCGTCGCGTCGATGCGCCACATCACGACGGCCGCAACGACGGCGAACACGGCTCGACCGATCAGATCGGCAAACGAGTCGAGCGAGTCGGCCATGACGCGAGGGTCGTCGCGCATCAGGCTGATCGTTTCCCCGACCGAAGCGCGCAGGCCGTGCCGGCCGTAGCCGCGCACGATACCGGCGAAGAAGTTCCGAGCCAGGAGCACCTGCGCCTTCTGCTGGACGGCATTCCACGGATTGCGCAGCAGCGGATCGAGGAACAGCTCGCCGACTTGGATGCCCACGAATACGGCGATCGCCGTCCACGCATTCAGACCGGCCGACTCATTTGTGATCGCGTCGAAGAAGGCGCGCGTCGCAAGTCCCACCGGAATCGGGATGAGGCCGTGGATGAGCCCGGCGTGAAGCGCAAGGACGGCGAACAGCCCGGGGCTGAAGCGTACGAGCCGGAACAGAATGGTCGCCGGCCTCACGTCAGCACCTCTTCCATCCCCGCACGAAGCAATCGCGCAAAACGCGAGTCACGATCGGCCGCCAGTGCTTCTCGCGGGCCGAGCTCGGCGACGCGGCCGTCCTCGAGGACGAGGATCTTGTCGGCGCGCTGCACGGTCGCCAGGCGATGCGCGATAACGACGCCCGTCCGGCCGTCGAGCAGACGCGTCATCGCTTGCTCGAGCAATCTCTCTGTCGCCGGGTCGAGCCGGGACGACGCCTCGTCGAGCACGACGAGCCCCGGATCCTTGAGAAACACACGCGCGAGCGCGACGAGCTGCGCCTCCCCTGCGGAGAGCCCGCGACCGTGGGAGCCGAGCTCCGTATCGAGCCCGCCCGGCAACGCGCGCAACCACTCCGCGAGACCGAGCTCACCGAAGACATCGCGAAGCACGCCGTCCGGCACCGTCTCGTCGAACACCGTGACGTTGTCGCGC
Organism: Actinomycetota bacterium; assembly: GCA_035640475.1. Lineage (GTDB taxonomy): Bacteria > Actinomycetota > JAICYB01 > JAICYB01 > JAICYB01 > DASQWC01. Next base: position 14,294 of record DASQWC010000008.1, read on the forward strand.
AGCGTGCCCTGGAAAAGCTGGACGTCCTGCGTGACGAGCGCAATCCGGTCGCGCAATTCGTCGAGGCGGGCGTCGCGGACGTCCGTCCCGCCGAGGCGAACAACTCCCGCAATCGGATCGTGCAGCCGGAAGAGCAGCCGTGAGATCGTCGTCTTGCCCGAGCCGGTCCGGCCGAGCATCCCGAGCACCTCGCCCGGCTCGAGCCGGAACGACACGCCGTGCAACACGGGTTCCTCCCCGTACGCGAACGACACCTCGTCCAGCTCGACGGACGGCGCACCTCGCGAGAGCGGCACACCGGCGCCGTCGCGTACGCGGGACTGGGTCGACAGCAGGTCGCGAACGCGCACGATGCCGCCCGTGGCTTGCTGAAAACTGTTCATCTGCCGTGAGATCCGGTCCAGGGGCAAGCGCAGCATGGTCGTGTAGCGAAAGACGAGATACACGGTCCCCAGCGTCATCGCACCGGAGCCGTGCAGCACCATGCTCAGAACCAGCGAGGCGCCGGTCCCAACGATGAAGAACAGCCCAATCGAGCTGTTGAACAGCGAAATCGCCATCGCGGCGTCGGCCGTGCGCTGATACCGATCGGCGAGCCGCTCGTGCAGGCGGCGCATTACGTACGAGTCGGCGCCGCTGGACTTGATGTCCGGAAGACCACCGAGCCGCTCCTCGACGTAACCGCTGAACTCCGCTGCGGACTGCCGGGCCCTGCGCGCGCGTACGCCGACGAATCCGCCGCCCTTCGTCATGTACACCAGCGCGCCGAGAGCAAACGCGGTCAGCAGGAGACCGATACGCCAGTCCTCCCGGAAGAGCAACAACAGCACGCCGACGAGAAACAGCGCATTGCCGACGATCTGAAGGACGAAGCGCGAGAAGAAGCCGGCGATCGCGCCGACATCACCGTCGATTCGCTCGATCAGCTCTCCCGCACCGTGCTCGCTGTGAAACGAGCCGTCCAGCATGAGCACGTGCCGCGTGAGATCGGCCCGCAGCGCGTTCGTCGTCCGCCAGCCGAGGTCGTCGGCCACATAGCTCTCGGCAACGGCCGCCGCCTGTGTAACAACAGCCACAACCAGGAACACAACGGCGATCCGGATGAGCCGATCGAACGACACTCCGGCCTGCGCCTGGTCGATGAACGTCCGAGCGATCTGCGGGTTTGCGAGCTGTGCCCCGATCCAGGTGAGCAGCAGCCCGCCGAGCAGAACGGCGCGCGGCCATTGCGGCAGCAGGTACTTCGAAAGCAACGCACGGTCGAGCCTTGACATGAATAGCGCTCCTTGAGCAGCACGAAATACGGATAAGTACAGGAGTGCTGCCGGCCCGCGTGCGGAGGCTCTAGAGTGCAGACGCCGAAACGGGGGCCCGGCCGGAGCGCATAGTCATGTCAGACCTCCCGTTGTCGACGTACACGAATAGCTTAGCAGTGCACCTGCATCTTCCCGCAAGCCATGTGTCGGCTCCATAATCTCGCGCGTGTCGCTTCGCGGCGTCCCTCAGATCGGCCAGATCGTGATCCTCAATGGACCGTCACGATCGGGCAAGACCAGCATCGCCGGTGCGCTGCAAGCTGATCTCTCCGTGCCGTGGATGAACATCGGCATGGACGGCCACATCGCGGCGACACCGCCTGCGTATCGTCCCGGCGTCGGCTTGCGGCCGCAGCGAGTCGACATGCCCATCCAGGCGCCGGGCCGGGTCACGCTCGCCGTGCTCGAAGACTTGGTTCCGACACTTTACGCAGCCTTGTACGAGTCGGTCGCCGCTCACGCACGGCTCGGCCTCAACGTCGTTTGCGACGTCTACCACCACGACTTCTACTCCAGACCGCGCGGCATCCTCGCGGACTGTTCGCGCCGCCTGATCGGATTGCCGGTGCTGTTCGTCGGAGTGCTCTGTCCCGACGACGAGATCTGGAGGCGACGAGAAGCAACGTGGGGTCAGGTTCGAGATAACGCGGACGACGATTTGCTGGTCGCCGTCGAGCTCGGACAGCGCGCCGCGCGCGAGCACGGCTACGACCTCGCGCTCGATACGTCGGTTCAGTCGCCGGAGGAGTGCGCCGAGGCGGTGCGCAGACGTCTCACGAACGGCCCACCGGGCCGGGTCTTCGACGAACTGGCCTCCTCGGTCAAATCTTGATTGGTTCGAATGCGGCAAGCCGTTGGCCGGCATCTGCGTCGTGTGCGGGCAAGAGGATCGTGGGTACCTCGTCCATGAACTGCGCAATGCGCTTACTCGTCTCGATGGCCTTCTCGCGGAAGAACAGGCCGAGACCGATCAAGCGACCGGCTTCAACATCTTCGAGGAACCAGTCCTGGCGGAGCATGTGGTCGGCACCGAAGAAGAGGGCCGGGCCCTTCGTCTGCACGATCGTTCCAACCTGAGCAACTGAGTGACCGGGAATCGGCACGAGCCTCACGTCACCCTTGTCCGTCAGCGTCTTGCTTTCCGGGAAGGGGCCGAACGGCTCCGGGTCCAGACCAAACAGGGTCGGGTCAAATGTGTGGGGCCACAGTTTCGGCTGATACCGCATGCGTCCCTGGAATGTCGACGCGAACTCGAACTCGCGGCGGTGGACGAGCACCTCCGCGTTGGGGAAGTGACCGACGCCGCCGACGTGATCCCAATCGAGGTGGCTCACAACGACGAGCCGGACGTCGGCCGGATCGAGCCCTTTGGCCCGCATCTGGGGACCGACCTCGTCTTCGGGTTCGGCGATCGGCGTCGGCACGAAGCGGCGCGCGATCCGCGGCGTGCGCGCACGGCTCGTCATGCCTGTGTCGATCGCGATGTGCCCGTCCGGATGCTCGAGGATGTAGCAGTACGCGGGAAATTCATAGCGATCGGCCTTCCGGAAGAGCGACGACCAGCTCTGGCCGCGCATGAACGTCTTGTTCCCGATGAGACGGCCGGTCTGAATGACGTGAACGCGCATCGTGCCTCCCGGACTTGAAGGATAACGATACGCTGTAACGTAACACCGTAGCGATATACTGTCAAGATGGGCAGGCCACGAGAACACGGCGCGGACACACGAGCGGCCCTTCTCGAATGCGCCGAGGAGCTGATCGAGACCGGAGGTGTCGACGCCTTGTCGGTCAGAGCCGTCGCCGAGGCGGCCGGAACGACGACGCGTGCCGTGTACAGCGTGTTCGGATCGAAGGATGGTTTGGTCGTCGCCGTTGCCCAGCAGGCGTTCGTCTATCTCGCCCGAGGCGTCAAGCGCGCACGTGAGACATCCGACCCGGCATCCGATCTCGTCGAGCTGGGAACCAAGATGTACAGACGTTTTGTCCGCGAACACCCGGCGGTGTTTCGTTTGGCTTTCCAGCGCATCGCGCCCGAGCTCCCGCTGGGTCCTGAGTTCTTCGAGGCGAGGGCTGCGACCTGGCAACTTCTCGAAACGAGGGTTGCTCGCTTACACGACGCCGGACTGCTCGGCGGGCGCTCCGTGACGGAAGCCGCGGTCGAGTTCAACGCCCTCTGTGAAGGTCTGGCCAACGCCGAACTGCGCGGCGGGACGATGATCCAAGGGGATCAGGAGCGCATATGGCGTTCCGCATTCACCGCACTTGTCGCAGGGTTTCGGCCTACGCGCTCTTCCGAATCACGTCGATGAGCTCCCACTTGCCCATTCGCGAACGACCCGCGATGTTCATGCGCTTGGCAACCTCGTAAATCTGCTGGCGCGAACGATCCTCGAGCCGGTGGCCGGGTCGACCACCGCGGCGTCTGGCGGCCGCCGCCTGCTGACCAAGACTGCGTCGGGTCGATTTCGGAAGATGGGCAATCGTTCGCTTGCGTTTCGCTCCGGCGATCGCCCGCTTGATGTTGCGCTTCGCCGCGCCGCGTTGCTTCGTCGTTGCCATGATTCGCCTCCTTCGGCTGCTTGAAGGCGAGTACCCGGAATGGACGAGCGCGCAACGTCATCCCGAGCCAGCCTTCTCGAGCTTCTTCGCAGCCGGGCCGAGCGATTTTGCCCGCCGGCGCATGCCCTTCCACGTTTCGGACTGAGCTTCGGCACGCTCGGGAAGGTCGCGCAGCGCGAAGCTCGTCGGCGTGAGACCTGCATCGTCCAGCGCTTCCCAAGCGATGGGCGTCGCGACGGGTGCGCCGTCCTTCGCTCGCAGCGAGAACGGCGCGACGGCGTGCTGTCCGGGCGCGTTCCGCCCGACGTCGACGTAGATCCGGTCGCCGCGCTCCTGCTTGTGGAACTCGGTCGTGAGCTCCTTCGGATACCGGCTCGTGAGCACGTGAGCCACAGCGTTCGTGAACTCACCGACATCCTCGACGGTTGCCGCACCGTCCAGCGGCACCCAGATGTGAAGACCGCGAGATCCGCTCGTCATGACGAACGCGCTGAGGCCGAGCTCGTCGAGAAGATCGCGCAACCAGCCTGCCGCCTGCTTTACGAGGCCGAAGTCTTCGGTCGACGGGTCGAGATCGAACACCATGCGATCGGGATGCCAGAGGTCGCCCGTCCGAACGGGAAGCACGTGGTACTCGATGCAGTTGTGGTTGGCGATGTAGAGCAACGCCTCGAGGTTGTCGACGACCGGCATCATCGTCGTCCTCTTCGCTGTCTTCATCGCGGCGCGTCCGATGAACTCGGGGAAGTAGTCCGGGGCGTTCTTGTGGAAAAAGCGTTCGCCGTCGATTCCCTGGTTGAAGCGGAGCATCGCCAGGGGGTGATCCCGTAGGTACGGAAGCATCACATTCGCGACCGAGGCGTAGTACTCGATGACGTCGGACTTCGTGTAGCCGTCGCGGGGAAACAGGACTTTGTCTGGATGCGTAATGCGTACGGGAAGCCGGGTCTCCTCCGTCACTTTCAGTTCGCGCTTTGAGAAAAGGTCTCCCCGTTCAGGAAGGGCAGGACGGTCGAGACGAGCTCTGGCGCGAGCGCGACATCGTAGTGCGTGTGGTCGGGCAAGATCGCGAGCCGGTTTTGTGACATGTTCTCGCGCTGCCAGCCGGCGTCACGCACGTTCCCGCCGAGCAAGTTGTAGAACTCGGCCATGTGCGTGCTCGTGAACATATCGCTGTCGCCGAACACGAGCATCACCGGCATCTTCAGCTTCTTGACGTCTTCACTGTAGTCGTAGTCCTTCCTCATGAACTCTCCCATCCGATCGAGAAGCTTGGGGAAGTCCTCCGGATGTGGAGCGAGTCTCGTGTACATGTCGTACATCGGGGTTTCCTTCATGATGTCGGCCGCGGCCGCGGACATCTGCGCCTGCATCGGACGCATCTCCGGGTGAAAGCCATCGGTCGAGAAGCCGGCCGACATGATCACGAGACGCCGCACGAGATCCGGATGCTGGACGGCCAGCCGGAAGGCGACGCCTCCGCCGAATGAGTAGCCCATGGCGTCGACTCGCTCGTGACCGAGCCGTCGAACGATCAGTGCCATGTCGTCTGCGATCTCCTCGAGACTGAACGGCCGGTTGCCGAGGTTCGTTCGGCCGTGGCCTTGGAGCTCGACGGCGACGACCTGCCGCTGCTGGGCAAACTCAGGAAGCCCGGGTGTAAACATCTCGATCGAGCCCATGCCTCCGTGCAACAGAAGAAGCGGCTCCCCTTCCCCGTGAATCTCGTAGTAGTACTTGACACCGTTCGATTCGATGTAGCCGCTCTCAGCCATGTCTTTCTCCTCTCGGTCGCTCTGCGGAGTTTGACCGTCGCGGCCGGGCAAACTCATCGCTGCGATCGACGCCTGCTTCTCCGATTGAATAACCGCGCGCCGGATCTCGAAACAGGGGCGTAGCCTCACGCCCTGCGCTTCGACGCGATGCGCGGCGGCGGCGGAACGGCGCGGAACGGTGCCGCGGTAATCGACTCTCCTTGAGAGAACGCAGTGATCCCGGCATCGACCGTCGCGAAGAACGTGCGCATCGCGTCGAGCCGCGCTCGGACGAAGGCCGCCTCGGACTTCGACCGCTTTCCCTCGGCCTTCGCGACGCGACCGGTCTCATCGACCGTCATCAGGATCTGCCTGACCATCCAACGAAAGCGCCGCTCGAAGATCTCCTGCATGACGCGCCAAAAGTCTGTCGCCGCTTCGTAGAAGTCCTTGCGGGACCCGGGCATCGATACTCGCCGGACCAGGTGCCACTCGATCAGCCCGCGGATCGTGGTCGAGATATTGCTCTTCGACTGCTGGAGCTCGGCGGCGATGTCGTCGAGCGACATCGGCCGGGGCTCGAGATAGAGCAGCGCAAAGATGCGGCCCTGCAGCTGGGAGACGAGGCCCGACGGCGCGGCCCCGGCTCCCACGCCGTCGACAAAGATCGCGGTTGTCCGGTCCATGCCGTCCTCCTATATGATCTGATTGTTCAGAATATTCTGAACGTTCAGCCTCAACAGCGTCGCTCAATGTTAGACGAAGGAGGGAAGGATGCACGGTCTTCTCCGCCGGGCAGTACGCGTGATGCGAGAGGCGCAATGAGGCTGCCGAACGCCGCGCACGAAGCCCATCCGTGGGTGATCTCCCGAATCGCGCCCGACTTCGAGCTCCTCGACGCATGGGCGCTGCCCGTCGAAGGAGGCCCGGACGACTTTACGTCGTTTCTCGAGACGTTGGGCTCGTTGGATCCGACCACGTCGGGATCATTTGCCAGCCGGGCCCTGTTCTGGGTGCGCTTGCGGCTGGGGACGTTGTTCGGCTGGGACGACCCGGCCAAGAGACGCCCGATTCCCGGACGCACCGAGACGACGCTGCGAGACCGAGTCCCAGAGGAGCTTCTGGACAGCGCCGAAGACTCTGGGATGGTGAACGAGGTGTTGCAACAAGTCGCCGGCGGATTCCGGCCCTTGTATCGCACCGATCGCGAAGCGGCGGTCGAGATCTCCAACGACACCGTGCACGGCGTCCTGCACCTCGGTTGGGTCGAGCAAGACGAAGGGCGTTTTCGCGCACAGATGGGCGTATACGTCAAGGCGCGAGGTGTGTTCGGCGCGATCTACCTCAAACTCATCGAACCGTTCCGGCACTACATCGTCTATCCGGCACTCCTGCGACGAATCGACCGAGCGTGGAACGGCCGCCGGCACAGCCCGGTCCGCGGGGAATAGACGAGGGATCGCAGGTGTCTTCTCAAGGACATGGACTCGACAGCGCGCGCCGTGGAGCTCGGCCTCGACACGTTCGGCGACGTGACGTTCGGCCCGGACGGCGAGCTGCTCCCGCAGCCGGCCGTCATCCGTGACGTCATCGAGGAAGCCGTCGCTGCGGACCGCCTCGGCATCGACTTCTTCGGCGTCGGCGAGCACCACAGGCCGGACTTCTCCATATCCGCCCCGGACGTCGTCCTGGCAAGCATCGCCGGACGCACCGAGCGGATCAGGCTCGGTTCGTCCGTCACGGTCCTGAGCTCGGACGATCCGATACGCGTGTACGAACGCTTCGCGACACTCGACGCACTGTCCAACGGTCGTGCCGAGGTCATCCTCGGACGCGGATCGTTCACAGAGTCGTTCCCGCTCTTCGGCTACGACCTCCGCGACTACGACGTCTTGTTCGAGGAGAAGCTCGAGATCTTCGCGAAGCTACTCGATGGAGACCCCGTCACGTGGACCGGCAAGACGCGCGCCTCACTCAACGAACAGCGTGTGTACCCAACGACTGCCTCGAGACTTCAGACGTGGATCGGCGTGGGCGGCAACCCGCAATCCGTGGTGCGCGCCGCTCGATACGGACTCCCACTCGTCGTCGCGATCATCGGCGGCGAGCCGCTGCGCTTCAAGCCCCTCGTGGACCTCTACAGGCAGGCGCTGGAGCAGTTCGGGCATCCAGAGCTGCCGGTCGCGGCGCACGGACCGGGCCACATCGGCGACAGCGACGAAGCGGCGCGGGACGAGCTCTGGCCCCACTACCGCGTGATGATCAACCGGATCGGACGGGAGCGCGGCTGGCCTCCGACGACGCGCGAGCACTTCGATGCAGCCGCAGGACCGAACGGTGCCCTGATGGTTGGGTCGCCCGACACCGTTGCCGAGAAGATCGTCCGTTCGGTATCGGGACTCGGGCTCTCGCGATTCAGCATGAAGTACAGCGCGGGGACGCTTCCGCACTCCGCGATGATGAGGAGCATCGAGCTCTACGGGACAAAGGTCGCGCCGCTCGTCCGCGAACACTTCGCGCGTCGCTAAGAGCCGTCCGAGCTCTCCTCCGGTTCGAAGCAAACGGCTTCGAGCATGAATCCGTGCGGGTCGAGCCAGAACGTCGCGTAGTGCCGGCCGTACTCGGGAAACTCGCGCGGCGCGTGAAGGATCTCGGCATCGTGAGCCCGAGCCCATTCATGTGCCTCCCTGACGATCGAGCGGCTGGAGACCATGAACGAGATGTGCTGCAGTCCGGTCCGGTGGCGTGAGTACGCGTCCGGCTCGAGTGCCTGGTAGAAGATCAGTTGGGAGCCGAGTGCGCCGTCCGGGCCGATGATGAACGAGCCGTCCGGCGCCGTCTCGAACCATTGCTTCAGACCGAGGACGGGCATCAGCTCGTCGTAGTAGCGCTTGGCCGCAGCCAGGTCCGGGACGCCGACGCCGATGTGATCGATGAATGCGGTCCGCGCCAACGTCTACCTCCTTAGGCTCCGCTCGATCATCACAAGCAGCCGTAGAGCGCCTCGATGAGCGCGCGATTGCGTGAATTCTGCCAGCGGGGCTTGACGGCGTTCATGACGTAGCCGAACGAGAGGCGAAGGTTCGGATCGGCAAAGCCCAGCGCTCCCCCGGTTCCGAAATGTCCGAAACTTTCCGGATTCGGGCCGAACGGCCGGTTCGGACGCGTGGGCTGGAAGCCGAGACCGAACGTCACCTCGCGATCCAGGAACGGACACCACCCCTCGGACTGCGGCTTCGTGGCCTCTGCGAGAAGATCGCCGTCGAGCACGGTGACTCCGTCGAGGGAGCCTCCCATCGCGAGGGCGGAATACAGCCGAGCAATGCCGCGAGCGGTTGCGTGAAGGTTCGTCGAGGGCACCTGTGCTTCGCGCCACGCCCTCGTGTTCACGACACCGAGGCTCGAGAAACCGGGCGGGTTCGTGTACGCAAGTGCGAGCATCGTCTGCTCGAGGGAACCGGCGAGAGCGGCCCAGTCGTGGGGTGGCGTCGCGTCAGACTGCCAGACGACGTCGGCGCAACGCGCTTGCTGCTCAGGACTCAAACCCCATGCCAAGTCTGCTTCGAGGGGGCCCGCGATCTCGTCCCGGAGCCACGTACCCGGCAGCCGTCCCGTGACGCGTCGCGCGAGCTCGCCCGCGAGGTATCCGTATGTATTGACGTGATAGCCGTGCCTCGTGCCCGGCTCCCACCACGGTTCGGTCTCCGCGATCGCTTCGCACATCATCTGCCAATCAGAGAGGGCCTCGTTGGTGAGCGATCGGCGGATCGCCGGGACGCCGCCACGATGACAGAGCAGGTCCCGCACGGTAGCGCCTCGTTGGGCGGCGACAAGCTCCGGCCACCACCTCGCCGCCGAGGCGTCGAGATGGAGCGATCCGGCCGCAACGCATTGCAACGCCGCCAGAGCGACGATCGGCTTGCCGACGGAGTACGCGTTGACGAGTGTGTCCTCCCGCCACGGGCGCGAGTGCTGCGCGTCCGCCCATCCGCCCCAGATGTCGACAACGGCGCGACCATCGATCTCGACGGCGCACGCGGCGCCGATCTCGCCGTCGTCGAAGTTCTCCGCGAACGCTTCGCGGACGGCATCGAACGCACCATCGCAGAATCCGCCGACTTGAGCTGCTGACATCTCCATATCATCCGACGATGCACGCAGAGCCCGTCGACTTCGACCGTGCCGCGCTCGCGGCCGTCCTTCGCCGGGACTGGTCGATGGGCGTCCGCGAACTCGCGTATGTACCGGTCGGATTCGGCACCCATCACTACATCGCGAGCGATGACGAGAACCGATGGTTCGTCAACGTCGACGACCTCACTTCGAAGTCGTGGATCGCTCCCGAAGCAAACGCCGCGTTCGATGGACTCAGCCGGTCGCTCCGCACGGCAGTCGCGCTCCGCTCGTGTGGACTCTCGTTCGTTCATGCGCCACACGAGGGCCTCAGTGGAGTGCTCGGGCGGCTCGACGACCGTTACGCCGTCTCCGTCTACACCTTCATCGATGGACGCTCGGAGCCTCACGGTCCGTATGCGTCGCCCGAGGACCGTCATCGCGTCCTCGAAGCGCTCGGCCGGATGCACGCGAGCACGAGTTGTGTATCGAGTGACTCCCAGAGACGCGACTCCTTCGACGTTCCGCTGCGGGGAGCGTTTTTCCAGACTCTCGGTGAGCTCGGCGAGCCGTGGATGGCCGGCCCCTATTCGGAGCGAGCTCGTTCGCTCCTAAGCAAGCATCGAGCCGCAGCGCGGACGATGTTCGACCGGTATGACGAACTCAAGAACCGCGTCTCGGCCCGCGCGGCTCCGTTCGTCGTGACGCACGGAGAGCCGCACGCGGGGAACGTCATGTGGACGTCCGACGGCGCGATGCATGTCATCGATTGGGACACAGCCGCAACCGCTCCTCGCGAGCGCGACCTTTGGATGCTCGAGCCGCTGACCGACGATGACATCGCCGTGTACGCGGCGAGCAGCGGAACGGCCGAGGTCGACCCCGATGCGCTCGCCATGTACCGACTTTGGTGGGCGCTCTCGGAGATCACCGGGTACACCCAAACACTCCGTGCCCCACACGCCGACGACCAGAACATCCGGACTTCGTGGAGGGGACTGCGCGAGTACCTTCCGTAGTCATTACGGCCGGAAGCCGGTCGCGATCGCGCCCTGCTCCATCCATGCGGCGGCTTCGGGTGGGAGATACTCCGCGACGGACTCGCTCCAGGCTTCGAGCTCGCTATCCGCCAGCACATCCCGCCATCGCCCGTTCGTTCCTTTGAACAGGAAGCTGTTTACGCCACCTTCGAACGCAAAATCGAAGGGACCGATCTCATCGCCTCGGGCCTTCATCGCCTCGAACGTGCATCGCTCGACCACCTCGGGCCACAGGTCACCCGGGACTTCAATGTCGAGGAATGACGCGATCCGTCGCATCTCGCCGTCGAGGTCCGCCTTGAGGTCGTTGTAGTGCACGAAGAGGACGTTCGGCTCTTTGCGCATCGGCCACCAGGAGGCCAGGTAGGTCGCGACGTTGTCGGGACTCTCGAGCCAGCCCGGGAACGCCTCATGCAGCTCCGGCGACCAGACGATGGGTGCACCTCCGTCGGCCACGGCTTCGTGGTTGATGACCTGCACTACTTCCGGGCGCATCTTCGCAATGTGGTTCATCGCGGACATGAAGGCGTCCCGGCCGTCCCGTATGACGACGATGTACGAGGCGCCAGGCCAAAACGGCACGCCGTCCGCCGGCGTGTGCGTCTTGACGAACCTGCGGTGCGTCTGGCGTTCGAGGCGCTTCTCGACAGCCTCGATCGGCTCGAGACGCCCGTCCACCCAGGCACTGACGATCACGACGGGTCCCGGACAGTCACCATTCGGGAACAGCAGCGACGCGACGATCGTCTGCGTCCAGGTCGTGCCGCACTTTGCCGGAGTTGCGATAACGATGTCACCCAGCCTGTGCGTGAACCGCTGCCATCGCGAGTTGTCGGTGGGTCCGTCCTTGTACTCGCGGAGATCTTGCACGTCCATCGCCAAACAACGCTACCGATCACCGCCGAGCGCCCGCCAGCGGCGAACTGCGATGAGTTTTCGTGCCGAGATCGGTCGGACCGATAGATGGGTATCGGGCACTCGATCACAAGGAGGACGCATGAAAGCGAATTTGGACGACTCCCAAGGCATGCGCGTCCAGAGCTGGGAGACGGTCACGAAGATCCTCGACTCCGGTGTGTCGCAGGTGCCCGACTCAGGGGGGCCGAACCGGCACACAACGTGGCTCACAACGATCAGTCCGGACGGCTCCCCGCATGTGACTGCGGTCGGCGCCGTCTGGGTTGACGGCGCCTACTGGTTTCAGACCGGGGACGGCACGCGGAAGGCGAAGAACGTCGCGCGCGATCCTCGCTGCTCGGTCAGCGTATCGACGAAGGACATCGATTTCGTCTTCAACGGCACGGCCGAGAAGGTCGCGGATCCGGCCGCCGTGGCTCGCGTCGTGGCCGTCTGGAACGCCATGGGTTGGCCCTGCGAGGTCGACGAGTCGGGTGTCGGACTGACGGCTCCGTTCAATGCGCCGGCAGTAGGACCGGCGCCGTGGTTCGTCTACCGCATCGCTCCGCGGTCGGCGACGTCGGTCACGAACGTCGAGCCGGGCGGCGTCACGCGCTGGACTTTTTAGTCTTCGATGAGCGACGAAACTTCAGTGTCTCGCCGGCGGCGAACGGCTGCGGATCGCCTTCGGCCGGAAATACCCACGCACGCCGGCGTCCCATAACCGTCCACTCCAGAGGGCCCCCGACGATCGCCGTGTCCTCGTCGATCCCGACCAGCGTGAGGCCTTCGGGCAGGTTGCGCGATCGCGCGTCGACGAGTTCGGGACGGAACTGCCGCAGCCGGTCGAAGTGCGGAAGTACCGCAAGGTTGTCAATGAGCTCGAGTGCGGGACGCAACGGCGCGTCGGGCGCGAAACGTTCGCGGACGACGGCCGAGAGCGCGATCGCGCCGGCCGAGCATCCGGCGAGCGCGCTGCCGCTCTTCCACGCGTCGTGGATCGCCCGCCACACCGCGGAGTCGTGCAACGTGTCGGTCAGGTACGCGGGGTTGCCGCCGGACAGATAAACGAGTCCCGCACCGGCGACTCGCTCGGCGAGCTCCGGTTTTTCCGCGTCGGCACGATCCAGGACGAGCAGCGGCTCTGCTTCGACGCCGAGTTTTTCATAGTGATCGAGCCCGAGCCGGACCCAATACTCGAGGCGTTCACGACCCTCGGGCGCAGCGGCCGTCGGCAGGAACACAACGCGCGGCGGTCCTCCGGCGAGGAGGTACCGGTCGATTTCGTCCATACCGGGCAGAAACTCGCCCGACCCGACGAGTGCGATCGGTCCTGTCACAAACGAGTCCCCGGCGGTGTCTTCATGTTGAGCACGGATTCAGGAGGAGCAATCATGGTAAGCACAGCGCGGATTCCCAAAGCGAAGATCACCGGCCCGTCCGGGTACTTGGTGAAGCGGCTTTCCCGAAAGCTGCTCGGTGACGTCCCCGAGCCCGCCGAGGTGATGTGGCACAACAGAAAAGTGCTGTTCAGCGCTATGGGGCTCGGCCGCAAGATCCAGAAGTGGGACCGGCTGGACCCGAATCTGAAGTCCTTTGCCGACATGGCGGTTGCCGCGCTCGTCGGCTGCTCGTGGTGCCTCGACTTCGGCTACTACCACGCCCACAACGAAGGACTCGACGAGATGAAGGCGAGCGAAGTGCCTCGCTGGCGTGAGTCGACGGTGTTCGCGCCGCTCGAGCGCGACGTCATGGAATACGCAGAGGCGATGAGTCAGACGCCTCCGCGCGTCACCGACGAATTGTCCGCCCGCCTCTTGAAGCAGCTCGGCGCCCCGGCCATGGTGGAGCTCACGGCATTCGTCGCGGCAGCGAATATGTGGACAAGATCCAACGTGGCAATGGGGATCGAGGCCCAGGGGTTCTCCAAAGCGTGCAAGCTGCCGCTTGCACAACCCTCGGCGGGGTACGCGCAGTCGAGATGAGCGAGGACGTATTCGCGCAGCATCGCAGCCTGTTGTTCACGATCGCCTACGAGATGCTCGGCTCGGCTTCCGACGCCGAGGACGTCGTCCAAGAGACGTGGCTGCGGTGGGCCGACGTTGACCACGACGAGGTGCGCGATCCTCGCGCATACCTCGTCCGCATCGTGACGCGTCAGGCGCTGAACCAGCTCCGGTCGGCGGCGCGACGACGGGAAGAGTACGTCGGTGAGTGGCTGCCGGAACCGTTGCTGACGACCCCGGACGTCGCCGAGGACGTCGAGCTCGCGGAGAGCGTGTCGATCGCGATGCTCACCGTGCTCGAGACACTTGCTCCCCTCGAGCGCGCAGTCTTCGTGCTGAGAGAGGTGTTCGACACCCCGTACCAGGAGATCGCGGAAGCAGTCGGCAAATCGTCCGCCGCCGTCAGACAGATCGCGCACCGGGCGCGGGATCACGTCGCTGCTCGGCGCCCGCGAATGTCGGTCAGCACGACGGAACAACAGAAAGCCGTCGACAAGTTTCTTACCGCCGTTCGAAGTGGTGACCTGCAGGGGCTCCTCGATGTCCTTGCGCCCGACGTCGTCGTGCTCGCCGACGGTGGCGGATTGGTCCAAGCGTTTCGTCGTCCGATCGTCGGCTCCGAGCGTGTCGCACCGCTTCTTTTGGCCGGCGCGCGCCAAGCGGCCTTCGATACGACATCCGTCTGGCTCAACGGATCGCCCGCGTTCCGGATCGACATCGGCGGCCGCGTCGACACCGCCGTGAGCCTCGTCGTCGAGGACGGACGGATCACACGCATCTACGCCGTCCGGAATCCGCACAAGCTGGCGCGTCTCGAAACGGCGTCCGAGCTAACGCGGAACTAGCGCTTCGCGCGGGATCGCGTCTTGCGGGTGGGCGACCCGTCGCCGACGTAGGCGGCGAGGTGCTTGCCGGTAAGCGTCGAACGGGACGCGACGAGGTCGGCCGGCGTTCCCTCGAAGACGATCCGGCCGCCGTCGTGGCCGGCGCCGGGGCCGAGGTCGATGATCCAGTCCGCATGCGCCATCACGGCCAAGTGGTGCTCGATGACGATGACCGACTTCCCGGAGTCGACGATCCGGTCGAGCAGGACGAGCAACTGTTCGACGTCGGCGAGGTGAAGGCCGGCCGTGACCTCGTCCAGGACGTAGACGCCGCCCTCCTCCGCCATGTGTGTGGCGAGCTTGAGTCGTTGCCGCTCGCCGCCCGAGAGCGACGTGAGCGGCTGACCGATGGTGAGGTAACCGAGCCCGACGTCGGCGAGGTTCTTCAGGATGGCGTGAGCGGCCGGTGTGTGCGCCTTCCCCGCGCCGAAGAACTTCTCGGCTTCGACAACCGACATCGCCAGCACTTCGGTGATGTCGCGTCCGCCGAGCTTGTACTTCAACACGGATGAATCGAACCGCTTCCCCTCGCACTCCTCGCACGTAGTCGCAACGCCGGCCATGATCCCGAGGTCCATATAGATGACGCCGTTGCCGTTGCAGGTCGGGCACGCGCCCTCGGAGTTCGCGCTGAACAGCGCCGGCTTCACGTTGTTCGTCTTCGCGAACGCCTTGCGGATCGGTTCGAGCATGCCCGTGTACGTCGCCGGGTTGCTCCTGCGCGAGCCGCGGATCGGCGTCTGGTCGACCGATACGACGCCTTCCCGCCCCGACACCGAGCCGCCGATCAGCGAGCTCTTGCCCGAGCCCGCGACTCCCGTGATCACGACGAGTACGCCCAGCGGGATGTCAACGTCGACGTCCTGCAGGTTATGCGTGTCGGCGCCGCGAACCTCGAGCGAACCGGACGGCGTCCGAACAACGTTCTTCAAGGCTGCGCGGTCGTCGAGGTGGCGGCCGGTGACCGAGCCGCTGCGCCGCAACCCGGCGACGCTGCCTTCGAAGACAACCTTGCCCCCGGCGGCGCCGGCACCCGGGCCGAGGTCGACGACGTGTTCGGCGATGGCAATCGTCTGCGGCTTGTGCTCGACGACGAGAACGGTGTTGCCTTTGGCGCGCAGTCGAAGCAGAAGATCGTTCATGCGCTCGATGTCGTGCGCGTGCAGCCCGACCGTCGGCTCGTCGAACACGTAGGTGACGTCGGTCAGCGAGGAACCGAGCTGCCGGATCATCTTGGTTCGCTGCGACTCGCCGCCCGAGAGCGTGCCCGACGAACGGTCGAGCGAGAGGTAGCCGAGGCCGATCTCGACGAATGAGTCGAGCGTGTGCCGAAGCGTTGCCAGCAGCGGCGCGACCGACGGCTCCTTGAGACCGCTCACCCACTCGGCCAGGTCGGTGATCTGCATCGCGCACGCGTCGGCGATGTTGATCCCTTTGATCTTCGACGACCGGGCCGGCTCGTTGAGCCGGGTACCGCCGCAATCGGGACACGCGGTGAAGGTCACAACGCGCTCAACGAAGGCGCGGATATGCGGCTGCAACGCGTCGACGTCCTTGGACAACATCGACCTCTGGATCGTCGGAATCAGACCCGCGTATGTCAGGTTGATGCCGTCGACCTTGATCTTGGTCGGCTCTTTGTGAAGGAGGTCGTTCAGCTCCTTCTTCGTGAACTTGCGGATCGGCTTGTCAGGGTCGAAGAAGCCGCATCCTCGAAAGATCCGGCCGTACCAACCGTCCATGCTGTAGCCGGGGATCCGCAGCGCACCCTCGTTGAGCGACTTGCTGTCGTCGTACAGCTCTGACAGATCGAAGTCGGAGACCGAGCCCCGGCCCTCGCAGCGGGGACACATACCGCCGTGGTAGACGGCCTTGCGCACCGTGATCCGCTCGCCCTTGCCCTTGTCGACGGTCATCGACCCGCTCGCCGTGCGAGTTGGGACGTTGAACGAGTAAGCGATCGGGGGACCGACGTGCGGTTTCCCGAGGCGGCTGAACAGAATGCGCAGAAGTGCGTTGGCGTCTGTGGCGGTGCCGACCGTCGAACGCACGTCGGCGCCCATCCGCTGCTGGTCGACGATGATCGCCGGCGTGAGCCCCTCGAGGACGTCGACGTCCGGCCGCGACAGTGTCGGCATGAACCCCTGCACGAAGGCGCTGTAGGTCTCGTTGATCAGCCGCTGTGACTCGGCGGCGATCGTGTCGAAGACAAGCGAGCTCTTCCCGGAGCCCGATACACCGGTAAAGACGGTCAGCCGACGCTTGGGGATCTCGAGACTGACGTCCTTGAGGTTGTTCACACGCGCGCCGTGCACGCGGATTGTCTCGTGGCCGTCGAGGCCCGGCCGGGCCGACGGCGGCGTCTTCTTGCTGGTGGCTTTGCTCATCGGATCGGGACGACTCGTGTCGGCCTAGCGCACTGCTTTCTTCACCAGCGTGCTGATCTTCTTCTCGTCGGAGGCGGTCAGCTTCGTCAGCGCGTAGGACGTCGGCCACATGGCGCCTTCGTCGAGCTTCGCGGCTTCTTCGAAGCCGAAGGTTGCATACCTCGAATTGAACTTGCTCGCAGCCTTGAAAAAACAGACAACCTTGCCGTCCTGATCCGCGTACGCGGGCATCCCGTACCAGGTCTTCGGCAGGAGGCTCGGCGCGTTGGCGTTCACAAGCTCGTGGAGCCGCTTGGCCATGGCACGATCGGGTTGAGGCATCGCGGCGATCGCTGCGAGCAGTGCCTTTTCCCCGCTTTCCCTGTTCGCTTCAGCCTTCAGCTCTTGGGCGCGCGCCCTCATCGCGGCTCGTTCTTCCTGGGTGAAGCCCTTGCGAGTCGTGCTCTTCTTCGCAGTCTTCGTCTCGGCCATTGTGCGTACCTCCTCTAGCGCAGCTCTTGAATGCGAACCAGGTTCCCGGCAGGATCGCGGACGGCACAGTCGCGCATACCCCACGGCTGCTCGGTCGGCTCCTGGACGATCTCGACATCGCTGGATTGCAACCGATCGAACGCGGCGTCGAGGTCCTTGGTGGCCAACATGATCCAGCCGTACGTGCCTTTTGCCATCATCTCGGCGATCACGCGGCGCTCGTCTTCTGTGATCCCGGGATCGACCGCCGGCGGTGCCAGCAAGATGCTCGTTTCCGGCTGGTCCTTCGGCCCGACCGTGATCCAGCGCATCTTGCCCTCTCCGACGTCGCTACGAATCTCGAACTCGAGAATGTCGCGATAGAAGGCGAGCGACTCCTCGGGATCGTCGTGCGGCAAAGCGGCTGTGTGAATCGTGATCTTCTTCATGCCAGCCACCCTACGTGCGGATCGGTGAGGGTGCTTCTCGATTCCTGATCGGTCTGGTGATCTGTTTCGCGATGCACGCCGGCATCCCGGCCGTCGGTTGCGCCCCTTCCCGCTGGTAGGTGCTGGGCGGGACGCCAACGAGCTCGGTGAACCGTGTGCTGAACGTGCCCAGCGACGAGCATCCGACGGCGAAGCAAACCTCGGTCACGCTGAGATCGCCGCGGCGCAGCAGAGCCATCGCGCGCTCGATACGCCTCGTCATCAGATATGAGTACGGGGGCTCACCGTAGGCGAGCCGGAACTGACGGCTCAGGTGCCCGGCAGACATGTTCACTCCGCGCGCGAGCGCTTCGACGTCCAGCGGCTGCGTGTATTCCCGATCGATGCGGTCGCGAACGCGGCGCAGCAAAACGAGGTCGGACAGGATCACGCGATCAGAATACGAGCAGAAACGGGTCGCTCAGCGAGGCGTTAAGACGCAGAACTCGTTGCCGTCCGGATCTGCCAAGACCACCCACGGGACGTCGCCCTGACCGATGTCGACGCGGCTCGCCCCCAGAGAGATCAGACGATCCACTTCCGCGTCCAGATCGCCGTCAGCCGGCGGAGCGATATCGAGGTGCAATCTGTTCTTCGCGGTCTTGATCGACTCGATCGGTGGGCCGAACGTGATGAAAGGACCGCGTCCGCTCGGGTGACGGATGGCGAGGTCGCCGTCCTTGTCGTACACGATGGGCCACCCGGTCGCTTCGCTCCAGAATCGCCCCACCGCCGGGTAGGCGGCCGGCTCGAACACAATCGCACCGATCAGTCCGGTCGTGGCGAGGAACTCACCTCGCAGGACGACGCAAAACTCGTTGCCCTCGGGGTCGGCCAGAACCACGTGATCCGCGTCGTTTGGTTGTGCGATGTCGACGTGGTGGGCGCCGAGCGAAAGGAGCCGATCGACCGTCTCCGTCCGATGCTCGGGAGACTCGCTGACGAGGTCGAGGTGGATCCGGTTCTTTTGTGTCTTCGGCTCGGGCACCGGCAGGAACACGATGATGAACCGCGTTCCGTCCGTCGGCATGAGACCGATCTCGTTGCTTGTTTCGTCGTGGATCTCCCAGTTCAACGCGCCGGCCCAGAAGCGAGCGAGCAAGAGTGGATCGTTCGCGTCGAAGCAGAGCGTTGTGAGTCGCGTCGTCATCTCGGCTCTGCCGTCAGCTTATGGCTACCGGCAGCTTCGCCAACGACCGGACGCCGCTGACACGTCGTTGCGGAGCACCGGCGGCTTCGAATGTCCGCGCCCGTTCGGCGAGCCGCTTGAAGGCGATCTCACCCTCGAGCCTCGCGAGCATCGCGCCCAGGCAATGGTGAATCCCGCCGCCGAACCCGATGTGTGGATTCGGCTTTCGTGAGATATCGAGATCCGCTGGGTTGTCGAATACCGCCTCGTCCCGGTTGGCCGACGCCAGCAACAGGACGACCCAGCGCTGCGGCTTGATCGTATGCCCGGCGATCTCGATGGGTTCGAGCGTGATCCGGTTGACGAAAGGAACCGGTGGGTCGTAGCGGAGGAACTCCTCGACCGCGAGCGGTGCCATGTCCGGATCGTTCCAGAGACGCTCCTTCTGATCCGGATGACCGAGCAGGGCCGCACAGCCGTTGCCGATGAGGTTCGTCGTCGTCTCGAAGCCTGCGAAGAACAGAAGGACGGCGTTGGCAACGATCTCGTGGTGCGTGAACGCGTCCTCGCCGTCCTCGGCTGCCAGCATGCGCTGCAGCAGGTCGCCCTCCGGGTCGGGCTCGCGCTCGCGGAGAACACCGCCCATGTAGTCGCGGAGCCAATCCGCGGATTCGATTTGCGAGTTCTGGTCGGGTGAGACGAGGGCCGTCGCATGGCCGCGCACCCTGTCTCGATCGACGTCGTCGATGTTCAGGAGATGGCAGATCACCTGGACGGGCAGCGGATAGGCAAGCTCGTCGATCACATCGAACGTCCCGAGCTCGATCGCTCGGTCGAGCAGGTCGTCGACGAGCTCCGTGATGTGATCGCGCAGCTTGCGCACCACGAGGCCCTTGAACGCTTGTGACATCAGCGCACGCAGCCGTGTGTGATCGGGCGGGTCGTGGTTGAGAAGGAAGTCCTGCTGAAGGTCGGCGGAGGCGCCCATGCCGGTGACGAACTCGATGTACTCGCGAGGGAAGCGGTGGCCGAGCCGTTGATCGCGGAGCGCCGCGGAAACCTCAGCGTGCGTCGTGATGGCCCACGAACCGGCAATGGTGCCTTTGGCCAACGGCCCACCGGCGCGCAACTCTGCATATATCGGATAGGGATCATCGACGGCGCTGAGGGCCATCGCGTCGAACTCGAGCAGGCGCGGCGTCGTCACGTCGCCAGCATGACTATCCATCGCCGGCGTAGTCGGTACGAGTACCTCCTCGCCGCGTGAAGTGCATCACAGGGGGCGTCAGCTCCACAGGCAGAAGGGATGACCGGCAGGATCGAGCATGACGCGGAGCTTGCCGGGGTCACGATCCGCGGGTTGAGGTGATGCCTCGGTGGCGCCGAGCTCGGTCGCTGCGGCCACCGCAGCCTCGACGTCGTCGACCCGGATCTCGAAGTGCATCATTTTCGGCGGGTCGGGCAATTGCTCGGGCCAGACAGGGCGCACGTACCAGTCTTCGGCCTGCACGGTGATGTCCATGCCGCCCCCGGAGTGCCCCATCGCCGCCCAGCGATCCTCCTTGGCGTACACGGGCATCTGCAGGAGGTCCCGGTAGAAAGCGACGACCTTGTCGAAGTCGTCTGGCCCGCAGTCGATACATACCCCGTTCCAGATGAACCGCGGGCTCTGCGGATCGATCTTCGGCGTCATCGGTCAGGTCCAGAGACAGAAGGGATGGCCGGCGGGGTCCAGGAGCACGCGCAGCTTGCTTTGGTCTCTGTCGCTCGGTTGCTGTTGTGCCTCGCGTGCCCCGAGGGAGACCGCCCGAGCGACCGCGGCCTCGACGTCGCCGACGTTGATCTCGAAGTGCATCATCTTGGACCGTTCCGGACCCGGCTCGGGCCAGACGGGCGGTTCGTACCATTGCTCTGCTTGGACGTTGATGTCCATCCCGGCGGTATGTGACACCAGCTTCGCCCAGCCGGTCTCGAAAACGGCAACCTGCAGCCCGAGCAGATCACGGTAGAACGCGACGACGCTCTCAAGATCGCCCGGTGCACAGTCGATGCAGATGGCATTCCATCGCCACCATGTCTCTTGGGGGCCGTCGGCCGTCACGACGCGAACATGCCACTACGGGTCCGATCAGTTCAAGTAGCGTCGGAGCATGACGATCGCACCGCAGCGCACGCGGGCCTATCAGAACCACCATCTGGACTCCACGCGCTGGGACACCTTTGTCCATCGGCCCGACGACATCGTGATCGCGACGTCCTACAAGGCCGGCACGACGTGGACGCAGCGCATCGTCAGTCTTCTGATCTTCGGTCCCGGCCCCCTTCCCGAGGGTGGAAACCTCATGCAGATCTCGCCCTGGATCGATCAGCGCTTCTTCGGCCCGATCGAGCCGGTGCTCGAATACCTCGAACAGCAGGAGCACCGACGGTTCCTCAAGAGTCACCTGCCGTTCGACGCGCTTCCCTACTGGGACGACGTCAAATACATCTGCGTCGGACGCGACACACGCGACGTCTTTATGTCGGTGTTCAACCACTACTCCGCGTATACCGATTTGATGTACGGCATGCTCGCGGCCAACGACCCCGTCGGTGGCCCGATGCCCAGATGCCCCGAGGATCCGCGCGAGCTGTGGCGGGAGTGGATGACCACGGGCGCCTTCCCGTGGGAGACGGACGGCTCGCCGTGGTGGTCGCACCACTACCAGGTCGAGTCGTTCTGGAAGCATCGCGATCTCGCCAACGTGCTCATGGTCCATTACGCGGACATGAAGAAGGACCTTGATGGTGAAATGCGCCGCATCGCGACCTTCCTCGACATCGAGCACGACGAGTCGGTGTGGCCGCAGCTCGTCCACGACGCTACGTTCGAATCGATGCGCAACGAGGCGAAAGCGTTCAGCGACCAGATGGGCATGGTGTTCGAGGGTGGTTCGGACCGCTTCTTCTTCAAAGGGACGAACGGCCGCTGGAAGGACGTCCTCACAGCCGAGGACCTCGATCTCTACGAGCAAGCAGCGTCGAAGCTCGACCCCGAGCTCCGTCACTGGCTCGAGAACGGACGACTCGGGTAGCCGCGGAAGACCTGGTCACCGAAGAAATCGCTTCGACACCGCGACAAGTCCGATGAGTTCCGGCCCGGCCGCTCGTCTGTTCTGGGTAACAGTCGTATGCACCGCACGAGACCACGGAGGAAGCCATTGACGACCACGTCCGGCAATGCGAACAGCAACCTCACCGGCAAGCCGCCGGTTGTCGACCCGGCCACCTGGAAGGTGGCGCGCGATGAGCTGCTGGTCCGCGAGAAAGCGCACACGCGCGAAGGCGATGCGATCGCAGCGGCGCGGCGTCGGCTGCCGATGGTCGAGGTCGACGGCGCGGCCGAAGTCACTGGTGCCGGCGGAACGGTCCCGTTCGTCGAGCTGTTCCAGGGTCGCGACGAGCTCATCGTCTACCACAGCATGTGGTACGACGGCGCACCCCCCCAGGGGCAATGCGAAGGGTGCACCTTCAACGTCTGGCACATGAAGGACACCGTCTATCTCAACGCTCGCGGCGTCTCGTTTGCCGTCCTCACCTCTGGCAAATGGGACGAGGTCGCTCCGTTCGTCGAATTCATGGGGTACACGCAGCCCTGGTACTCGGTGAGGGGCGTCGAGGCGGCGATCGCCACGGAAGAGGGACACATCCTGTGTTACCTGCGCGACGGCGACCGCGTGTTTCTTACCTACTCCACGACGGGGCGCGGCAACGAGCCGGCCGACGGGACCCTAGGCCTGCTCGACATGACGCCCTACGGCCGTCGCGAGGCGTGGGAGGACGACCCGGAAGGCTGGCCCGAGGCTCCCGATGCCGGCTCGCCTGCCGGCGGGCACGGTGAGCCGATCTGCTGGTACTGGCGAACGGACGCCGACGGCGTTGCGACGTGGGGCCCGACGAGCCGGCCCACGGCACAGTGGACGCGTCCGGGTGCGACCCCCGTCGACACTCTCGGCCGCCGGAGCTGAGGATCGATCAGATCGCTTGTGTTGGAGCAGCGAAGTCGAGAGCTGCGGTAGCGGCCGTGCGGCTCGTGCGGCCCGGATAGCTGAGCCAGCTCATGACGGCGTTCAGCTCCTCGATCACGCCGTTGGCTTCGATTCGCCCGCCGTCATCCAGTTCCAGCGGGCTCGTCGTGTGTGCGTCTCGAATGAGCGTCACGTCGTAACCTCGCTCGAGGGCGCCGTAGGCGGTGGCACGGATGCACCAGTTGGTAGCCGCGCCGCCGAGCGTGATGTGTGTCGCGCCCAACCGGTCGAGCTCGTCCTCGAGTGATGTCTGCTCGAAGGAGGAGTTGAAGCATTTCTGGATCCGGGGTTCGCTGTCAGCCGGCACGAGCTCCGGCACCAATTGCCATCCCGGGCCGCCGTAGACCAGCTCGTCGTCAGAGTGCTGCACCCACAGCACAGGGGCACCCAGCTCTCGCGCGCGATGCACCGCCGCGGCGAGATTCGCGACGACCCTCGGGGCCTCCCAGCATTCGCTCATCACCCCGACCTGAGCGTCGACGACCAACAGGACCGTCTTGCTGCCTTCACGCACTGTTGCCACGACCGTCTCCCGCGCCGGCGGCCAACAACTTCTGAGCCTGCCGCTCAGAGTCTCTCAAAGAGCAGAGCATCGGATGTTGATGGATTACTGAAGCGGGCGCGGACGAGCAGAACTGTGGGCAAGCTCATCGGAGAACTTTCGCATGTGCGGAATCGAGATCACAGCGTCATCACGAAGTGGATGTCCGCGGGCTCGAGCTCGAACATGTGCGGGTCCGTCTCGACCGCCCGCTGCGCCCGATCGAGCGACCAGCTCGCAAGCCACGGAATGACGTGTTAGTCCACCTTGAGACATGGTGATCGGTTCCGCATGTCACCGGAGTCGATAGATTTCGATCAGCTCGTCGAACCCTCGGACGGGACGTGGAGGTAGGCGCTCCGCATCATCTCTTCGTTGGATGGAATCGATGAAGGCCTCCGTCGCGAGAGCCTGTCCGGGTGCCGCGACGGAGACGAGGCGGGCCGCCAGGTTCACAGGCTTCCCGAAGTAATCGCCATCCCGAGCAAGGACCCCTCCGTAGTCAAGACCGCCGCGCACCCTAACGGAGACACCTTCAGATTCGATCGGCCGCCCTACTAGTGCGAGGGCGAAGGTGGCAAGCGCATCGGGCGTCGGTGCAACGACCATCGCTTCGTCGCCGATAAACTTCACGAGACGACCCCGGATGGCTCGGACGTTCGTCTCGACGACTCCCTCGAACCGTGAGAGGAGACGTGTGAGCACGTCGACCTCAAGAGTCTGGGACAGCGCCGTGAACCCGCTCATATCGAAGAATCCGACCGCCACGCGCATCATCCCCTGCGCGGAGATGTCATAGCTCTGCGACTCTTCGAAGTGCTGTCTCACGGTGACGATGCTGCGCCTGAAGAGGTTGTCGAACAGCCGAGCGAACCGATCGAAGCCCCTGATGCGCTTGACATAGAAGCGCGCCGTGTCGAGTTCGCTGCTCGTCGCGACTGACGCCGTCGGAATCGACCGGACGGCTGCCGAGAGGGCCTCCGCCACCGATTCCATGGCCCGTGCAGCCGACTGGACGAAGGCGATCGCCTTCTCCTCTCCAAGGAAAGAGGCGATGTACGCGGCGGCCTCGATGGCTTCAGCGTCCTTGGCGGTGGCTACGGGGATGTCGGGCCCGGGCGGCTCCTCCCATCCAAGGGCCCGCCAGTATGTTGCGACGGCCGCGGTGCGGATGCCGACCCGCTCGGCGATCTGCGCGAGCGACAACGCGACCGGTCCGGGAACGAGGAGGCGATCGCCCGCCAACGCGAAGAGCCGGCCTCTCCTATCGGCCTCAACCATCTCGTCGACGGTGCAGCCCTCGGCGACGAGGAGCTTGAGCAGCTCCTCCCGTTCCGCGGCGTGTTCCGCGTTCGGATCGTAGAGGTCGAGCTCAACGAAAACATCGAGATCGAACCGCTCGTGCATCGCGATACGAAGCTATTGCTCTAGGCGCGTCTCGTGGCCAATCGGGCCTCCTGGTTTCTGAGTGCAACGTTCGCCGGTCGTCAAGTGATGCCAATGCACGTCGTTCGAGCGTCGCGAGATTTCGGCAACTGGCCAGGGCAAACGCTCGTCGTGCCCACGTTGCCTTTTGTAGTGCCTCCCGTCGTCAGTTCGGCGTCGGAAAAGACGCTGACCGCTCCGTGCGCTGTCTCCGGTGACCATACGAAGTCATCCCTCGCGGCTTGTACATGTTCAGCGTTTGAACGACGAGGAGCACGCCGAGTCCGATCGCCGGGTGACCGAGGTCGCCGCCAAGGCGCGCGAGAGTTGCCGGGTCCGCCGTCCTCGCGATGTCGGTTGTCGAAGTCACGGTCGGCATATGGAGGAGCAGGATGACGGTTGCGAACACTGTCAGCACAAACGAGAAGATCACCCAGTAGTGCCGCAACAGTCCCCACTTCGTACCGAGCGCCATGACGAGGCCGGTGAGAAGTGACGCGAGCGCCAGCGGAACGATGACGAACCAGCCGATAGTCTCCATCCCGATCCACGCGGAACGGATTGTCTCCGGATCTTCGCTCCCCGTCGCTGCGATCCCAAGGCCGAGATAGCCAACCGCCGCGCCGATCCAACCGATCGAGAACGTGAGATGGGTCGTAAGCACGAGCTTGCGGACGCCCGCCGGCATGATCACCGGTCATGCATCCTCGGACCGTGGCTCGGAGCGCTCGACGCGGGCGCATCAACGCCGGGCATGTGCCGCATCGGACCGTGGCCGCCGGGGGCGACGCCGAGAAGGTTCAGGATCACGACGAGCGCGACCAACGCGACGACGACGAGCAACGACACCTTCACCCAGTGCGGCATGCCCTTTGTGGGCGCATCGCTGCGGTCGCTGCTCTCCGTCTCGGGAGTGAGGTCACTCACGTTGTCCCCCCTTTTCGGCTCGTAGTGCGTGGCAAATTTTAGCAGACATTCTGTCGCTATCAAATCGAAGCGTCATGATATCGACGTCCCGTATCCTAGGCACGTGCCGAAGCTCTGGAACGAGACGATCGAGACACACCGCGCGGCCGTGCGCGAAGCGATCCTCGACAGGACGGCTGCACTAGTGGGCGTGCACGGTCTGCTCTCGGTAACGATGTCGCAGATCGCCGAGGAGGTCGGCATCGGCCGGGCGACGCTCTACAAGTATTTCCCCGACGTCGAGACGATCCTGCTGGCCTGGCACGAGCGCGCCATCGGCGGACACCTTCAACAGCTCGCCGATGCACGCGACAGCACCGAAGACGCGTTCGGTCGCCTCGAGGCCGTTCTCGAGACATACGCACTCATCGACCACAAGCACCACGGCTCGGAGGAGCATTACGGCCATCTTCAGGACCGTTTCCTGGCCGCCGTCCTGCACAGTGGCGGCCACATCGTACGAGCGCAGCACGAGCTGCGAGCGACGATCGGAAGCCTGATCGCCGAGGCGGCAAAGGCCGGAGAGATCCGCGATGACATAGCACCCGACGAGCTCGCTGCCTACTGCCTCCACGCCCTGTCGGCGGCCAGCGGTCTGCCATCGAAAGCAGCCGTTCGGCGGCTCGTCACCGTCACTCTCGCGGGGTTACAACCGGAGCGCAGCAGGCCAAAGAGATAGCGGAGGTGCGACGTGGAGTCGAACGTTGTGGGCTTCCTCTTCCTTGCCGGATATGTCGTCCTCGTCGGAGTGGCGTCGTTCCTCCAGAAGTACACGATGGAGACGCTGACGCCCTACCAGATCAACTTCCTGATGGCCATCGGCATGGCGGTAACGGCGATCCCGGCACTCCTGATCGCACAGGGAAACTTCAGGGTTCCGATCAAAGCATTACCACTCGGCGCGCCGATCGGCTTGATGATGGCGTTGGGCTCCATCTCCTACGTCCTGGCGCTATCACGACTCGATGTCGGGACGGCGGCCGCCCTTTCGACAAGCTACGTCGTGGTCGTCGCGGTGCTCTCGCGTGTGTTCCTCGCCGAGAAGATGTCTGCGCTCAAGCTCGGCGGCATCGCTCTGACACTCATCGGCGTGGCGATGCTCAGCTGGCAAGAGCAGGCTTGAGAGACCGCGCTCGGTCGGCGCTCCTCGTGGCAGTCGAGTCCCACGCGAAGTACACGCACTGAAGAAGCATGTCGCTCTCTCCGTCCTGTCCGTCCTTTCCGCCCCAGGCATCCGCACGCTCTATCTTGGTCTGACGTTCTTGTTTAGCCTGAAGAAGTTGTCAGGGTCATACTCGCTCTTGATCTTCGCTAGTCGCTCGAAGTTCGCTCCGTAAGCGGCCGCGACCCTCGCTTCGTCGTCGTCGTCGTTGAGGAAGTTCACGTAGAGCCCGGACGAATACGGCAAGCAATCGGAGTGAACAGTGCGTGCCCAGTCCTTGTTCTTCTCGTCATCGGATGTCTGCTCCCAAGAACCGGCCACGTTCACGACCCAGCCCGCCTCCCTGTTGCCGGCAGCATTGACGCTCGCGTCGCGCTCCCGCACCGCGCCGCCCAATTGGAAGAGCAAGATCGCTGAGTGTGGCGACGAGATCGTGCCAAGTCCACCGACGATCGTTTCGATCAGTCCATCTTCGAGCGCGGAGACGTACTCGCTCTTCCAGTAGTAGCGCCGCCCCTTCGGCTGCGTGGCGTCGAGTAGGGACTGCATTTGTGTATACGGCCGGCGCTGTAGCGCGCCGCCGACCGGGTCGCCGAAAGCCTTGAGAGGAGCCACGACCTTCTCGCCCTCCTCGGGATCGCCCGAATAGCAGGCGATGACCATCACTATCGGCTTCCCGTGAACCTCCGACGGGAGCCACGGCGCTGGCGGCGCGAGACGCACGCCGCCGACGCACGTGAGCTCGCGAGGTGCATCGTCGGCAAAGCTCCGGAGGAAATCGAGCACCTCGAGAGCATCAGAGCCGTGCCAAGCGATCGGGCCGCCGACGATGTCCGGCCCTACTTCCTTGAGGTCGTAGGTGAACGAAGTCACGACGCCGAAGTTGCCGCCGCCGCCGCTCACAGCCCAGAACAGATCGGGATTGGAATCTTCGGAGGCGCGGAGGACGTCACCGCCGGCAGTGACGAGCTCAACCTCGCGGAGGTTGTCTACGGTCCATCCGAAGCGGCGAGACAGATATCCGAACCCACCGCCGAGTGTCAGTCCGGCGATGCCCGTCTCGGAGACGAAGCCGAGCACGGCCGCCAGCCCGTGCACCTGTGTCTCGCGGTCGACGTCCCCGAGCAGGCATCCGGCCTGCGCACGCGCCACCTGGGCTCGCTTGTCCACCAAGACAGCCCGCATCCTGGACATGTCGAGCATGACCGCGCCGTCGGCCACGGCGAGCCCGGCGATGTTGTGGCCCCCGCCCTTAATCGATAACGGGAGATCCAGCTCTCGGGCGAAGGCGATGCCGGCCCTGACATCGGCTACTCCGGTCGGTCGGAGGACGACGGCCGGATGCCGATCGTGCATGGCGTTCCAAATCCTCCGGCTGGCCTCGTAACCATCGGAGCCGAGGGCGAGCACGTCGCCCCGGACGCTGCCTCGCAGCGCTTCCACCTTCTCGTCACCAAGCGTCTTCACCGCAGTAGTCGTCATCAGCTCTCACCTCCGAGACGAAGCCTGCACCGGCCGGAGTGACCCGACTAGTCCATGAACTGGACCGGCCCGTACCATGGAGCCTGTGACGCGGTATGGGCAATTCTGTCCCGTCGCCAAGGCGGCCGAGGTCCTCGCCGAGCGATGGACGCCCCTCGTGATCAGAGAGCTGATGTGCGGAAGCTCGGCGTTCAACGATCTCAAGCGCGGCGTTCCGCTCATGTCTCGCACACTGCTCGCGACGCGGCTTCGCGAGCTCGAACGCGCGGGCGTCATCGAACGTCGTCCCGCGCAGGGAAGAAGCGCCCACACGTACCATCTGACCCCCGCCGGCGAGGAGCTCCGTCCAATCGTGCTCAGTCTCGGCGAATGGGGGCAGCGCTGGGCGCGGTCGCACGTGACGAAGGAAGACCTCGATCCCACCCTCTTGATGTGGGACATGCGCCGCAGCCTCGACCTTGACCGTGTGCCGGACGCCCGGACGGTCGTCCATTTCGTATTCACCGACGCGCCCAAGACGGTTCCGCCACGAACGTGGCTCGTGATAGATCCGCCCGACGTCGAAGTGTGCTACAAGGACCCGGGCTACGAGATCGACCTTGTAGTGACAACGCCGTTGCGCAACCTCATCGAGGTGTGGATGGGCGACGCATCGTTCGGTGCGTACCTACGTGACGGAATAATCAAGATCGAAGGTGACCGTGGTCTCGCCTCGAGGTTCCCGGGGTGGCTCCGTCTGAGCACGTTCGCGTCGGTTGAGCGCCCTCGCGCCATCCGTGCGGCCCAGTTCGCCGATTAACTAGCCGCCATTTCACGAGAGCGACGGCCGACTACGAACAGTACATATCGCGACCGGACGACTTCGCTTCCGCAGCATCTACAGGGAGGAAGAGCGGACACGCCAACTGATCGTCCCTGCGGAGG
>DASQWC010000009.1:0-22086 GCA_035640475.1 Actinomycetota bacterium
TCCTCCATCCCCCAGCCCGATGTAGAGGAGACCGTCCGGTCCGAAGACAAGGTTCCCGCCGTTGTGATTCGGGAACGGCTGGTCGACGAACAGCACCTGCCGCGCTCCCGCGACGTCGGCGCGTCCGTTGGAAAAGCCGTACTCGCGGACGACGGTGTCGCCTGCGGTATTCGTGAAATTCACGTAGAGCTTCGTACCGTCGGGCGAAAAAGCAATGCCGAGAAGCCCCTGTTCGCTTCCCGTCGATACCTGTGCGGAAATATCCAGAACGGAGCCCGAGGCGAGCCGTCCGTTGCGGATCGCTCGAATGCGGCCGCCCTTCTCGGCGACGTACTGCGCTCGGTCGCCTCTGCGAAGGGCCATCGCGACGGGCTCGTTGAGCTCCGCGACGCGCGTGAGCTTGATGCGCGCACGCGCCAGGGAGCCGGGCGGTGGTGGCGGGGGCGCGGTCCGCCGCGGCGATGTGCCCGTCGACGACAACGTCCCCGCGGGCGTGCTCGAGGAGGCCGGAGAGATCGTGGTGTCGTCGCCGTCCGACGCGCTCGGACTCGCGATCACGCGCCGTCCCTCGACGTCGGTTCCGCCGTCTCCACAGGCGACGCCCAACACCAGTGCGAACCCAATTGCAGCCGTCGCGATCCGGCGCCAAGACGTCACGGCGCCATCTTCACACGGGAGGTTCCGGCGCGGCGTCGGATGTGCGGAGCTCGATCGTCGACGCCAGCTTTGAGACGGCCGAGCCCCGGAACCGGCCGTCGACCGGCGCGGCGCCGGCCGGAGTCGCCGCCGCCGCGAGTGTCACGTGGCGGTCGGTGACGGCAAGGCCCATCGTCGGGTCGTAGCCGCGCCAGCCGGCACCCGGGACATACGCGGCACCCCATGCGTGCAGCTCCCGCAGCCCCGACGGCTCGTCGGCGACGTAGCCGCTCACGAACCTGGCCGCGACGCCGACACAGCGACACGCCTCGACGAACAGGACGGCGAGGTCGCGGCACGAGCCCTCCTGCGACGCGAGTGTGACCGAGGCCGGCAACGGATCGCCTTCCGGGCGGACGATCGTTTTGTGCGTCGCGTGGATCCTCGACGCGAGGCCTTGTAGGAATTCGACGAAGTTCTGATTGACCGAAGCGGCGACTTCCTTGGCGAACTCGAACGGCCAATCCGGGGATGGTGACATGTACGGGAAAAGCGCCGCTTGGTCGGCGGCCGGATACACCGGCGGAAGCTCCGCGGCCTCGAACGTCGGGACGACGAAGTCGTAGGGATTCTCTCGGAGCGTCTCCACGGCAAACGACGTTGTGATGCGAAGCGATGAGTGAGTTTCCGAGAACCACGCCCACACGATGTCGTTGCCGTACACGTCGATGCCCTCGGTCATCCCGTCCGGCGGCGGTGTCATCTCGATCGAGAACTCGTGAATGAGCTGTCGCGGATCCGATCGGGGCCGAAGCCGGATCGTATGCGGCTCGAGGAAGACGGGAGCCGAATAGTCGTAGGTCGTATGGTGGACGCCTTCGAAGTACACGTTCCTCCTAGCTCGCGCCCGGCTGATCGAGCGGGACGACTTTGGGGCGAATCTTTGAGAAGACGTCGCTCACCCACTCGGCCGGAACCTCCTCGATCGCCTCACGAACGCGCAGCTGCCACCACTCGGATACGTGGCGGAGGTCGTCTCGTTCGTAGCGATGCTCGACGATGTGATACGAGTCGCGTTTGTAGACGACGACGTCGAGTGGAAAGCCGACATCCGTTGCGCTGGTCCGCGTCGCGTCGAACGCGAGGTATGCGATCTTCAACGCGTCCTCCATGCTTGTGTCGTAGGTGAGCGTGCGGTCGAGGATCGGTTTGCCGTAGGCACTCTCACCGATCGCGAAGTAGGGTGCGCCCGGCGCCACCTCCACCCAGTTGCCTTGCGGGTAGAGCAAGTACAGGCGGTGCTCGTCGTCCCGCTCGAGCTGGCCCCCGACGAGCGCGGAGACGTCGAATTGCATTCCGCTCGCGACGATGGCGTCGCGGTCCTCCTCGGCGACGCGGCGGATCTGGTCGGCGAAGGCGTTGACGACTTTGTAGATCTTGTCGAACGATTGGTCCTGCTCGGCGATGGCCTCCTCGAAGTACGTCACCGCCTTGTCGCGGATGGCGCGCAATCCCGACGTCATCAGGAACATGGAGTGTCCGGAGCGTTCCAGGACGGTGACCTTCTTGACGCTGATGCGTTCCGTGCCGCTCGTGACGCGAGAGTCGGCGATGCCGACGATCCCGTCGGCGACCTTGATGGCCAGACAGAGCGTCACAGCACCACCTGTTCCTGTAATTGCCGCTGCGCGGCCCCCTCGGCGTCCTCGTCGAGCGACGGGGACGGCTCGAGGGAGAAGAACGCTTCCTGGATCGCCATCCCGACATCGTTCAGGTTTGCCTGCAGTCCGTCGAGGAACTCGTGGAGCCCGGACGTCATGATCTCCTCGGTCGAAGCGAAGTCGAGCTCGGCTCGCAGGCGGCCGAGGAGCTGCTCGGCCCGGTTCCCGTAGCTTCCCGGAGGCGTCCCGGTAATGGCCCGAAGCGACTCCTCGGCCCTCGACACGCAGTACCGGATCGCGCGGGGGAACTCGGCGTCGTGGATGAGGAAGTCCACAACCCGGCGGGGACCGATTCGCCCGCACTTCTTCCGGTACATCTCGAGTGCACTGGCCGAGCGCAAGAGCGCCGCCCACTGCAGGTTGTCGTACGGGGTTCCGACGTAGCTCACATCGGGCAAGATGATGAAGTACTTCACGTCGAGGATCCGTGAGGTCTTATCGGCGCGCTCGAGGAATCGTCCGAGTCGGCCGAAGTGCCATGCCTCACCGTGCGCCATCGTCGCATCGGTCACGCCGGCGAACAGGTGCCCGGCCATCTTGACTCTCGTGAAGAAATCGTGGGGCTCGAACATGACGTCGAAGTCGCTGAACGCCGCCTCGCGAACCATCAGATAGAAGCGGTTCACCTGCTCCCACATCTCCGAAGAGATGACCTCTCGAACCGACCTCGCGTTCTCCCGGGCGCGGTGAACACACCCGAGGATCGAGCTCGGATAGTCGGGATCGAAGGTCAGGAACTGGATGACGTTTTCGCGTGTGTACTCGTCGAAGTTCTCCTCGAAGATGGCGCGGTCGCCCGTCGTGTTCACGAGCGGCTCCCATTGCTGATTCGTCTCGCTTGGCAAGTCGAGCATCAGATGCAGATTCACGTCGATGAAGCGGCCGACGTTCTCCGCGCGCTCGATGTAGCGGTTCAGCCAGTAGATGTTGTCTGCAACACGGCTCAGCATCTTAGGAGAGCACCCACGTATCCTTGCTGCCGCCACCCTGCGACGAGTTCACGACGAGGGAACCCTTCCGCAGCGCGACTCTGGTCAAACCTCCCGGCAGCACGTACACGTCCTCGCCGTAGAGGACGAACGGCCTCAGATCGACGTGCCGTCCCTCCAGATGCTGGTCGATGATGACCGGCGCCCGCGAGAGGCCGAGGGTCGGCTGCGCGATGTAGTTCCGCGGATCTTCTTCGATGAGCGAGGCGAACGATTCCCGCTCGTCGGCCGTCGAGTGGGGCCCGACGAGCATGCCGTAACCGCCCGACTCGTTGGCGGCCTTCACGACGAGCTCGTCGAGATGCTCGCGAACGTAGCTGCGCTGGTCGTCCTCCCAGCAGACGTAGGTCGGAACGTTCGGAAGCAGGATCTCGTCGCCCGTGTAGTACTTCACGATCTCCGGCACGTAGGCGTACACGACCTTGTCGTCGGCAATCCCAGTTCCCGGCGCGTTGGCCAGGGCGACACGCCCGCTGCGATACGCGGCCATCAAGCCGGGCACACCGAGCAGTGAATCCGGACGGAAGACGGTGGGATCGATGAACTCGTCGTTGACTCGCCGGTAGATCACGTCGACGCGCTGGAGTCCCTTCGTCGTCCGCATGTGCACCCAGCCGTCGACGACGACCAAGTCGCGGCCTTCGACGAGCTCGACACCCATCTGCTGGGCAAGGAAGGAGTGCTCGAAGTACGCAGAGTTGTACGGGCCGGGCGACAGGACGACGACGGTCGGGCTCTGCACCCCGTCGGGGGCCAGATATTGGAGCGTCTCGAGCAGCCGGTTCGGATAGTCGTCGACCGGACGGACCCGCGAAGCGGCGAACACCTGCGGGAATGTCCGCTTGAGCACTTGACGGTTCTCGAGCACGTACGAGACGCCCGAGGGACAGCGCAGATTGTCCTCGAGGACGTAAAAGCGCCCGTCGCGGTCGCGGACGAGGTCGGTGCCGGTGACGTGACACCACACGCGACGAGGGGGGTCGAGTCCGGCGACCTCGGGCATGTACGACGTCGCCGACCGGACGACGAATTCCGGGATCACGCCGTCGCTGATGATCTTTTGGTCGTGGTAGATGTCGTCGATGAACTCGTTGAGCGCGTAGATGCGCTGCCGGAGTCCGCGCTCGATGAGATCGAAATCCTCGGCGGGAAGTATGCGCGGAATGATGTCGAAGGGAAAGATCCGCTCGGCCTCACCAGACACTCCAAAGGTGATGCCCATATGCAGCAGGGCCTGCTCGGCGGCGAGCTGACGGCGCTCCAGCTCGCCTTCCGGAAGCTGGCTGAGCAACCGGATGAGCAGGTCGGCACCAGATCTCGGGCGTTCCGGTGTTTCGAACAGCTCGTCGTAGAATCCGTCGAGATCGTAGTGATCGAAGGGCACCGCTTAACCGTATCGGAGTCCCGAGGAGCGTACGTCTGCCGTTGGCCGACCCCGTTGACAGCGCAGAGACACGGCGCACACGCCTGAGCGACGGACAGGCGTTCGGCCTTCTCGCCGCATACCTCATCTTCCGGACGATCACGAACCGAGTCGGCCTCGGCGTCGGACCGAGGCTCCTCAAGTCGAACCTCCCGTGGGTCATCCCCCTCCTGAACAACTCGTCTCTGCTCCTGATCCAGGCGGGGACGGGCACGTCGGGCAAGCCCGGACTCTTCGCCGCTACGGTCGTCGCGTCGGTGTTCATGTCGACGGTTGCCGGTCTCGTCCTGTACTGGGCGGGGTGGCGGTTCGGACACCGGCTCGCCGAGGAAGCGAAGAAACCCGGCTCGCCCTGGGCGGGTGTGTGGAACCCAAAACAGATCGGGCGCGCCGAACGATGGATGGACCGATGGGGCGTCCCCGTGGTCTTTCTCGGCCGGATCGTGGAGTACTTCACCCTTCCGGTTCTGCTCGTGGCCGGCGCGAGCGAGATGCGATTCCGGCGCTTTCTGATCGCGAACACGCTAGGCGGCATCACCTTCGCGTGCGGGTTCCTGTGGGTCGGCGGTGCGGCGCAGCGGCGCTGGCCGTGGCTTCGGGACTGGATCTCGAACACGTACGGTCCCTGGGCGCTTCGAATCGGACTCGTGTTGCTGGCGCTCGTCGTCCTCGTGTTCCTGCTCGGCCGCCGGCAGGACCGAAAGCGCGATCAGGACTCGACGACGGCGCCATCCCATGGCCCGAGCGACAGCTCACCGCCGACGGGCTGACCGTCGCGGTCGCGGTTCGGGGAGATCGCGATCCTGCCGTCGACGTGAGGCAGCGTGGCGTGAGCGTCGCTGAAGTTCAGCGCGACGATGCATCCTTCACCGCGCCGGTAGGCCCAAACTCCGGGCGGCGTGTCGAGCCGTTCGTACGGCCGTGTTGCCAGACCCTCTGCGCGCCGCAGCGCAATGAGGTCGCGGCATAGGTGCAACACCGACGACCTGTCGCCTCGTTGGTCCTCAACGTTCGCGCGTGCAAGATCCCCGAACGGGAGCCAGGGCTCGGCCCTCGGTGACGTGAAGCCGGCGCCTTGCGCGGCGGTCCACTGCATCGGCGTGCGCTCCGGGTCGCGTCCGGCGGCGGGATGAAATTTCACACCGACGGGATCCTTCACCTCGTTGCGTTCGAAAGGACGGTCCACCATGCCGATCTCGTCGCCGTAATAGAGAAACGGCGTGCCGCGCAGCGTCAGCAGCATGACGAGCGCAAGCCGGATCTTTCGCTCGTCGCCGCCGCACCACCGTGTCGCGAAGCGGCTGACGTCGTGACTTGAGCCCACCCAGCACGGCCAGGAATGTCCCGGATAGATGCGCTCGATCGTGTCGACGACGTCGGCGAGCCCGGCGTCGAAGCGGTGAAAGATGAACGCGATGTTGAATGCGAGATGGACCTCGTCGTCGTCTCCGTGAAACGACGGGAGCAGCTCGATATCGCCGAAGAACGTCTCGCCGACGAGGAGGCGCTCCGGATCGTAGTCACGGGCGATCGTCCGCCACCGGCGCAGGACGTCGTGCAGCTCGGGCCTATGCGCGTTGTAGACCTGCCGCTGTCCACGGATGCGCGTGATCGTGTCGTCGGTTTCCGAGGCCGGCGGATTGTCTCGGAGGCCCCGGTCCTTGACGATCGCGTGGCAAACGTCGATGCGGAAGCCGGCAACGCCGCGGTCGAACCAGAACCTCAAGATCTCATCGAACGAGGATGCGACCTTCGGCTCCCACCAGTTGAGGTCGGGCTGCTCGCGCAGAAAGTTGTGCAGGTAGTACTGGCCGGTGGAGTCGTCGAGCGTCCACGCGGCGCCCATGAAGTTGGACACCCAGTTGTTCGGCTCGCCGCCGCCGGGAGCCGGATCGGCCCACACGTACCAGTTCCGATGCTCGGCGTCCCTGGATGTCCGGGCATCGACGAACCACGGATGCTGGTCGCTCGTGTGGTTCGGAACGAGATCGTTGAGCACGCGAATGCCGCGTCGTCCGGCTTCGTACACGAGCCGGTCGAAGTCGTCGAGCGTGCCGAGGACCGGATCGACCGCGCAATAGTCGGCGACGTCGTAGCCCCAGTCGGCGTTGGGCGACGGCATCACGGGGCTGAGCCAGATCCCGTCGACGCCGAGCCACTCCAAATGATCGAGGTGAGCAATAACGCCGGGAATGTCGCCGACGCCGTCGTCGTTGGAATCGGCAAACGACCGGACGTAGACGTGGTAGATGACGGCGTCCCGCCACCACATGTCCGGGCCTAGCTCGTGATCGCGCCCTTGGACGCGGAGCCGACGGAGCGCGCGTACTTCGCCAGGGCCCCAGTCGTGTAGCGGGGCGGCGGAGCTTTCCACTCTTTGCGGCGGCGCTCGATCTCGGCATCGTCGACCTCGAGGGACAGACGCCGGGTTTCGACGTCGAGCGAGACGATGTCCCCGTCCCGGACGAGTGCGATCGGGCCGCCGTCGGCCGCTTCCGGAGCGACGTGCGCGATGTTGCCGGCGCGAGTTCCACCGGAAAAGCGGCCGTCGGTGATGCACAACGTCCGGTCGTACAGCCCCTGACCGGCGAGCGCGCCGGTCACGGCCAGCATTTCACGCATCCCGGGTCCACCTCGTGGGCCCTCGTACCTGACGATCACCACGTCGCCCTCTTTGATCTGTCGAGCGGCCACAGCCCGGAAGCATTCTTCTTCCGAGTCGAAGACGCGCGCGGGACCGCGGAACGTACGGAACGTCTTCTCGCCGACTTTCAGCACAGAGCCCTCCGGCGCGAGATTGCCGTAGAGAATCGCATAGCCGCCTTCGGGATTGAGGGGCGACCCAACGCGATAGACGACGTCCTGGCCGTCCGGAAACGAAGCACTCGCCAGGTTCTCGGCAACGGTCTTCCCAGTGACCGTGACGCAGTCGCCGTGCAGGAGGCCGGCGTCGAGCAGCTCCTTCATCACAACGGGAAGGCCGCCGATCTTGTCGAGGTCGGCCATCACGTACTTGCCGCTCGGCGTGAAGTCCGCGATGTGAGGCGTTCGTCGTGAGATCCGATCGAAGTCGTCGATCGTGATGTCAACGCCGGCGTCGTGGGCAATCGCGGGCAGATGCAGGACGACGTTGGTCGATCCGCCAACGGCGCACGACACCGCGATGGCATTCTCGAACGCTTCGCGCGTCATGATGTCGCGCGGCTTAATGCCGAGATCGAGCATCTTCATGACGGCCTCGCCCGACTGCTGCGCGAGCTCCTCGCGACGGGGATCTACCGCAGGAATCGAGGCGGAGAGCGGCAGCGCCATTCCGAGCGCAACCGACACGGACGACATTGTGTTTGCCGTGAACATGCCGGCGCATGCGCCGACGCCGGGACACGCAACGCGTTCGAGCTCGAGAAGATCCTCCTCGGTCATGCGACCGGCCTCGACGGCGCCGACGGCCTCAATCACCGACACATAGTGGACGTCCTGTCCGCGGAACTTTCCGGGCAGGATCGATCCGCCGTACATGAACACGGACGGCAGGTTCAGCCTCGCCAGGGCCATGAGCATGCCCGGCTGCGACTTGTCGCAGCCGGCAATGGCAACGACGCCGTCGAAGCGCTCGGCGTGCACGACCAGCTCGACCGAGTCGGCGATCACCTCGCGGCTTGGGAGCGACGCGCGCATGCCCTCGTGTCCCATCGATATGCCGTCGGACACGGTGATCGTCATGAACTCGAGGGCGACGCCACCGGCATCGCGAACGCCCTCTCGTGCCCACTTCGCGAGCTTGTCGAGACTTGCGTTGCACGGTGTGACGTCGTTCCAAGACGACGCAACACCGACCTGCGGCTTGTTGAAGTCTTCCTCCGTGAAGCCGACGGCGCGCAACATCGCGCGTGCGGGAGCACGCGCGACGCCTTCCGTTACTTCACGCGATCGTGGTCGGTTATCGGCCATCTCGGAACCGGAGTGTACCGGGCTTGGACCAAACCCTCGCGATAAAGCAAAACGGGGAGCGGTCGGCTCCCCGTCTTGCTTCTCCCTGGAACGTTTGAGTCAGATACAGATCTCCGTACCGGCAGGAATGATCACCTGGCCGAAGACTTTGACGTACGGGTCAACGCACGCCAACGGTCCGCCCGGCTCCGGCAGCTGGTCTCCGATGCCACCTTCAAGATCGAAGTGAACGAGACCATGGTCCGCGGAAGCCGGTGACGCCGCGCCGAAGACTGCTACGCCGGCCCCGACGATGACGAAGAGCGTCGCAAGCGCCTTTCTCAAGGGTCCTCACCCCCTTCCCGCTCGGCGACCAGTGTGGCGAACGTGCTGTTGCTCTCGCAAGCAACGGCTTCCCGGGAACGAAAAAGGGAGCCCGCAGGCTCCCTTTTTCGCACCGTCGGTGACGCCTAGGTCAAACGCAGATCCGCTCGTTGTCGAGAATGATCGTCTCGCCGATGCGCACGTACAAGTCCAAGCAAGCCGTCTCGGCCGACGCCGACGGCGCAAAGGCGGCAAAGATCCCGGAAAGACCCAGGGCCAGGAAAATTGCAGCAACGGCCTTCTTCAAGATGACCTCCCTTCCCGGGGGACGCGCGTCACCCGCCAAATGGAGATACGCGGGAAGTGGCCGGGTCTTACGGTCTACGCCGGAGCGCCGACGCGCTCTTCGAGCAGCTGAAGTACAACCTTGGGATTCGCCTGACCGGACGTCCTACGCATGACCTGACCCACGAGTGCGTTGATTGCCCCGGTCTTGCCGCCTCGGACCTGGCCGACGATATCGGGGTTCGACGCGATCACCTCGTCGACGATGCCGCCCAGCTCGGACGCGTCCGAGATTTGGACGAGGCCGGCCTCCTCGACGACCTCGCCCGGCGCCCGACCGGTCTCGGCCACACGACGAAGGACGTCGCCCTTGGCGAGCGAGATCGAGATCTTCCCCTCGTCCACGAGCCGCTGGAGCTCGGCGACGTGCTCCGGGGAGACACCAGTCTCGTGAGGTCCGACACCGCGTTCGTTGCCGAGCTGCGCGAGCTCGCCGAGGTACCAGCGAGCGACGGTATGCCCGCTTCCGCCGTATGCGTGAACCGCCGCCTCGAATGCGTCGGCGAGTCCGGTCGTCGCGGTGAGCGCCCGCACGTCCGGCTCGGAGAGCTCGTACCGGGAGGCCAGCCGGCGCCGGCGCTGGCTCGGGAGCTCCGGAAGCAGCGAACGAATGTCTTCGATCAAGCCATCGCTCGGCGCAAGCGGAACGAGGTCCGGATCCGGGAAGTAGCGGTAGTCCGACGAAAACTCCTTCATCCGTCCGCCGATCGTGCGGCCCGTCTCTTCGTCGAAGTGCCTCGTCTCCTGCACGACGACCCCGCCGGACGACACGATCCCGATCTGCCGCTCGATCTCATAGGCGAGCGCGCGCTGGACCGAGCGAATGGAGTTCATGTTCTTGACTTCCGCCTTCACGCCGAGCTCGGAGCTGCCGACCGGCCGCACCGAGACGTTTGCGTCGACGCGCAACGAGCCCTCTTCCATTCGGACATCCGACACGCCGAGAGCGAGTAACAGCGCACGGAGCTCGATCACGTACGAGCCCGCCTCATCGGGAGTGCGAAGCTCGGGCTTCGTGACGATCTCTACGAGCGGGATCCCCGCCCGGTTGTAGTCGATGAGCGCGTACTCCGACTCTCCGATCCTGCCTCCTGCTCCCGCGTGCACGATCTTCCCCGTGTCTTCCTCGAGGTGCACACGCTCGATCCCGATGTGGCGCAGTCCCCCGTCGACTTCGATCTCGATGAAGCCGTCCGTAGCGAGGGGGATGTCGTACTGGGAGATCTGATAGTTCTTCGGCATATCCGGATAGAAGTAATTCTTTCTGTGGAAGAGCGACTCGCGGGTGATCCGGCAGTTCAGTGCGAG
This sequence comes from Actinomycetota bacterium, assembly GCA_035640475.1. Lineage (GTDB taxonomy): Bacteria > Actinomycetota > JAICYB01 > JAICYB01 > JAICYB01 > DASQWC01. The sequence continues at coordinate 10,677 of DASQWC010000009.1, forward strand.
CGCGATGCGCAGCGCGAACTCGATCGCCCGCGCATTCGGGACCGGCAATGTTCCGGGCTGGCCGGTGCACACCGGACAGACGCTCGTGTTCGGCTCCCCGCCGAACGTCACCGGGCAACCGCAGAACATCTTCGACTCGGTCGAGAGCTCGACGTGACATTCGAGGCCGATGACGGCCTCGAATGTCACGTCGGCTGCGGGGGCCGGTCCGGTCACCGGCATCGGAGGAGGTGTCGGCTCCGACACCTCCTCCAGCCTCACCAACGGCTCGGCGCCATCGCTTGAGGCGGCCGCCGGCGCGGGCTGCGGCATCTCTTCCGGTACCAGCAGTGTCGGCCCGCGGATCACCGCTTCTCGGACGGCCCGCCGCCAGTCACGGATGCCGTGGATGTGGAAGATGAGTTCCCGCCCGCCGTACAGGCCGAGCAAGAGATAGCCCGACGCGCGCCAGACAAACGGAATGACGCCTTGGAGGTGCCACGAGTAGAGGTCCGACCACGCAAACGTGATCTCCTCGGCGCCCTCTTCTCGGCTGCGCGGGACCCAGCGGATGCCCTGCGGCTCGAAGGCGAGCGCCCCGGCGGCCGTCCCGCTGAACACGCGCGTCCGGTTGCCGGCGTGCTCGATCCGCTCCTCGCCGACGAAGGCAGCGAGCCCGAGGAACATCGCGTCTTGGCCCCGGCGCAGCTGCTTGCGGCCGATTCGAAGCTCGCTGTAGCCGAGCAGCCACGCGACGAACAGGCCCCACCCCGTGAGGATGTAGAGGCGCAGGTCGCCGCCGCGCGTCTGCCATTGCAGAACGACGGCGACGGACGCCAACGCGACAATGATCCAGGTCACGCGGTCGCCCCATACCTTCCGGCGGAACAGATTCACGCGGTCAGCTTACGTGGCCATCGCTCGAGAGCCGTCGAATGCGAGTTCGGCTTCGAGCGCGTACGCGGCGCGGAGGATCGTCGACTCGCCCAGGGGCGGCCCCATGAGCTGCAGGCCGACGGGCAAGCCGTCCTCAGAGGCGAGCCCGCACGGAATCGAGATCGCGCACGAGCCCGCCAGCGGCGTCGGAACGGTACAGACGTCCGACAGATACATCTGGAGCGGGTCGTCGACCTTTTCGCCGATGCGGAAGGCCGTTGTCGGCGACGTGGGCGAGACGAGCACGTCGGCCTTCTCGAACGCGTTTTGGAAGTCGCGAACGATCATGGTCCGCAACTTCAACGCACGGCCGTACCAGGCGTCGTAGTACCCGGACGACAACGCGTAGGTTCCGAGCAAGATCCGGCGCTTGACCTCGGCACCGAATCCCGATTCGCGCGTCTGTTTGTTCATACGCAGCACGTCGGGCCCCTCGAGGCTCAGCCCGTAGCGCGTCCCGTCGTACTTGGCCAGGTTCGACGATGCTTCGGCGGGCGTGATCACGTAGTAGGCGTCGATCCCATAGCCGAACGACGGACACGACACCTCCTCGACGATCCCGCCGAGCTTGGCGATGAGCTCCAGCGACTGACCGATGCGCTCGGCCACGCCGGGCTGGGTGCCTTCGCCCATCAGCTCGCGCACCACGCCGAAACGCATGCCGGAGATCGGACGGCCCAGCCCGGCGACGTAATCCGCGCGTCCGCCGGGGATCGAGGTCGCGTCGCGAGGATCGTGACGAGCGATCTGCTGCAGGAGGACTGCCGAGTCGCGCACCGTTCGCGACATCGGGCCGGCCTGATCGAGCGACGACGCGAAGGCGACCAGCCCGTAGCGCGAGACGAGTCCGTAGGTCGGCTTCAAGCCGACGATGCCGCTCAGCGATGCCGGTTGCCGAACCGAGCCGCCGGTATCGGTGCCGATCGCCACCGGGGTGAGTCCCGCGGCTACCGCGGCGGCCGAGCCACCCGAAGATCCTCCCGGCACCCGGTCGACATCCCACGGGTTGCTGGTAGGTCCGTAGGCAGAGTTCTCGGTGGACGACCCCATCGCGAACTCGTCGAGGTTGGTCTTGCCGACCAGGAGCATGCGTTGGTCGCGAAGGATCTCCCACACCGTCGCGTCGTACGGGGGCCGGTAATTCTCGAGGATTCTCGAGCCGGCGGTCGTCCGGATCCCCTTCGTTGTGATGATGTCCTTGATCGCGACCGGCACGCCGGCGAGCTGCGGGAGCCGTTCCCCCGCGGCTCGTGCCTCGTCGATGCGGCGCGCATGCCGGACGGCGGCGTCTCCCGTACGTGAGATGAAGGCGTGCAGACGCGGCTCCGCCTCGTCGATGCGTGCGACGACCGACTCGGCGACTTCCTCGGCTTTGACGTCGCGCCGCTCGAGGAGCTCGACGAGCTCGGACGCGCTGCGCCGCCACAGACCGCCGTCGGGCACCGGCTATTCCTCTTCGAGAATCCGCGGCGCGCGGAAGAACGTCCCGTCCTTGTTCGGGGCGTTGCCGAGGATTGCGTCCTGCATGTCCGGTTCGACGACGACGTCCTCCCGCCAGACATTGCGGAGATCGACGGGATGCGCCGTCGGCGGAAAGGCGTCCAAGTCCAAGCTTTGGATCCGCGTCGCGCGTTCCAGGACGGCGTCGAGCTGCATGCGGAAGAGCTCGGTCTCTTCGGGGGTCAGCTGGAGCCGCGCCAGGCGCGCGACATGCTCGACCTCCTCACGGGTGATGGCCATCGCCGGAGCAGTCTAGTTGAGCAGGTTGGCGAGCTCGGTCTCGCCGATGATCTCGACTCCCAGCTCGCGTGCCTTGTCGAGCTTCGACCCGGCGTTGTCCCCGGCCACCAGGAAGTCGGTTCTCTTCGAAACACTCGATGTGACCTTGGCTCCGCGCTCGGTGAGCAGTCGAGACGCTTCGTCGCGGCTCCACTCGTCGAGCGTCCCGGTGATGACGAATGTCTTGCCGACGAGCGGGCCAGTTGCGGCCCGTCGTTCCTCCTCCATTCGGACACCGGCCGCACGCAGCTTCTCCAGCAGCTCGGCCACCGACGGGCGCTTGAAGTAGTCGACGATCGACTCCGCCACCGTGCGTCCGACACCCTCGATGTTGAGCAGGTCGTCGACGGACGCGGAGGCAACCTTCTCGATCGAGCCGAAATGGTCGGCGATGTCCCGGGCCGTGGTTGAGCCGACGTGCCGGATGCCCAGACCGTAGAGCAGCCGATCGATCGGACGATCCTTCGCTCGAGCCACAGCAGCGAGAAGGTTCGAGATCGACTTGTCCTTGAAGAGCGGGAGCTTTGCGATGTGCTCCTCGGTCAGGCTGAAGATGTCGGCAACGTCGGTGATGAGGCCGAGGTCGAGCAGCCCTTTGATCGTCTTGTGGCCGAGGTGGTCGATGTCCATCGCGCCGCGTCCCGCGAAGTGGCCGATGCCCTCGAGGATCTGTGCCGGACACGCGAGGTTCGGGCACCGGATGACGACTTCGTCCTCGGGACGCTCGACCCGCGTTCCACACACCGGACATTTCGCCGGCATCTTGAACTTCTTCTCCTTCCCCGTCCGTTTGGACGGGATCGGAGCGACGACCTCCGGGATGACGTCGCCGGCACGTCGCACGACGACGTAGTCGCCGATCAACAGGTCTTTGCGTTCGATCTCGTCGGCGTTGTGCAGCGTGGCCGTCGTGACCGTCACGCCGCCGACGTGCACCGGCTCGAGGACGGCAAACGGCGTGATCGCGCCCGTCCGGCCGACGTTCACCTCGATGTCGCGAAGCTGCGTCGTCTTCTCCTCGGGCGGGAACTTGAAGGCGATGGCCCATCTCGGCGCCTTGGCCGTCGCGCCGAGGTCGAATTGGGCTTCCATGTCGTCGACCTTGATGACCGCGCCGTCGATCTCGTGGTCGAGATCGTGCCGCTTGTCGGCGAGCCCGTCGCAGAACTTTTTGACGTCGTCGAGCGTGCTCGCCTGGATGGACTCCGGATGCACCCGGAGCCCAATCGAGCGCAGGTAGTCGAAGACCTCAGCGTGGCTCGCGAAGCGCTTGCGATCGACCCGGACGAGCCCATGGAAGAAGATCGACAGTGGACGTGACGCCGTGATCTGCGGATCCTTCACACGCAGCGTCCCCGCCGACGCGTTGCGCGGGTTCGCGAAGAGCGTCTTGTCGGCTTCACCGAGCTCTCTGTTGACCTGCTCGAAATCCTCCAGACGCAGGAATACCTCGCCGCGCACCTCGAGCCACGGAGGCGGATCGTCGGTCCGCAACCGGCCGGGCAGGCCGCGGATCGTGCGGATGTTGGGCGTGACGTCTTCGCCGACGCTCCCGTCGCCGCGCGTAGCTCCGCGCACGTAACGGCCGTCTTCGTAGACGACGACAACCGAGACGCCGTCGATCTTCGGCTCGCATACAAACGTCGGTTCGGAATCGAGGCCGCGCACGACGCGCGCGTACCACGCATCGAGCTCCTCGAAGCTGAACGCGTTGTCCAAGGACAGCAGGCGTGATGAGTGCTGCACCGGCGCGAAGAGCTCCGACGGCGGTGCGCCGACTCGCTGCGTGGGCGAGTCCGGCGTGATGAGCTCCGGGAACTCCTCCTCGATCGCCGTGAGATCGCGGACGAGCTTGTCGAATTCGGCGTCTGAGAGCTCAGGCGCGTCGAGCACGTGATAGCGGTAGTTGTGGTGCTCGATCTGCGCGCGCAGCTCCTCGGCCCGGACGCGCGCGTCGGCGAACGCTGCTTCTTCTGAGGGGGCCGCAGTCGCGGCATCCTGCGAGGGGGCCGCCGACGCGGCATCCTGCGAGGCGGCATCCTGTTTCTTGGACACGGTCATAACGCTACGGCACGACGGCGAAGCCCTTGACGTACGTACCGCGCGCGCTCAAGCGAACCGGACGAGCGTCGTTGAGATCTCGCGCGTACAGCGCGCCGTCGATCACGTAGACGAGGGCCGAGCCGTTCCGCGACCATCCGAGCTCCTCTGCCCCGTCGGCGACGCGCCGCGGCGGCTTCGAGCTGGACTCCAGCACCCACGTGCCCCACTTGTTCGATCGATCACGAGCCGAGAACGCGACGAAGCCCTGCGGACTGGTCGCGGCGAGCTTCGCCCAGCCCTCGAAGACGACGCGGCGCGACCCCAATCGGATTCCATCCAGGTCCGCGATGGCAACGCGCGGCTTCGCTCCCTCCGGGTCGATGAGATACAGGACCTCAGATCCTTCCGGCGAGACTGCGAGCGGTGCCGCGTCGTCGGCGACCTTCGATGCCAGCGGCCGCCGACCGGAAACCCGAATGGAGACGAAGTCCTTACCGATGACGGTGAGGAAGTGCTCCCGATCCTTCCAGATCATGCGGCCGCCGCTGTATCTGCTGACCAGGAGATCGTTTCCTCGGCTGCCGGGGTCGACCGCGACAAGGTCGCGGTCGGACAGCAGCTCACCGGCGACGAAGCGGTTGTCCGGCGTCCAGCCGAGACCGATGCTGAGCCGCTCGGACACCTGCCACCGCTCGCGGGTCTCGAGGTCGAGCAGCCACAGACTCCCCGCGCGTCTCAGGTAGCCGAGCCAGCGTCCGTCGGCGTCCGGCCAGACCTGGAGCGTGTCCTTCGGCAGCGACGCAACGCGCCGTTCGTCACCGGAGGCAAGCTCACGGACGAACACACCGTGTTCGGTCGCGTAGACGACGCGTCCGGGGTTCGTGCCGGTGCGCAGTTGTCCGAGCCCGTAGGCGGCGCCACCGGCGACGATCGCGACGAGCACCAGGCCGACGATGAGCCGACCGCGTGAGAACTCCGGCCTACGCGAGGGCTCTCGCGATCGTTCCGCCACCGACGACCTCGTCACCGTCGTAGAGGACGACGGCCTGGCCCGGCGCGACCGACTCGACCGGCCGCGCAAACTCGAGTCGGAAGCCGTCGCCGGTCGGTGTGAACGTCGCTTCGGTTTCCGCTCCGTGATAGCGGACGACCGCAGTGAGCGCCGCACCGTCCGCCGGTGCGATTCCGGCGACGAACCGGGGCCGCACGGCCTCGAGACCTCTCGCTTGCAATGCGGGGCGGTCGCCGACCACCAGCGTGTTTGCGTGGGGCAGCAACGCAGTGACGTAGCTCGCCTGGGAGCCGAACGATCCGAGGCCGCGCCGCTGTCCGATCGTGTAGAAGGGCAGGCCTCGATGCTCGCCGACGACTTCGCCGTTGCGATCGACGATCGGGCCCGAGCGCACGGCGGCGGGGACGCGTTCGGCGATGACGTCGCCGGGCTTGCGGCCCTCACCGACGAAGCACACCTCGACGGAGTCGTCGCGGCCGGCGTTCGGGAGGCCGAGCCTGTGAGCAAGCTCGCGGACGTCGTCCTTGCTCTCGATCTCTCCGATCGGGAACAAGACGCGCTCGAGGACGGCCCGCCCGACGGCATACAGCACGTAGCTCTGGTCCTTGGCGCGGTTGCGCGCGCGCAGAAGGCGTCCGTCCTGCACGCGCGCATAGTGACCGGTGATGAGCCCGTCGAAGCCGAGCATCTGCGCGCGCTCCCAGAGTGCGCCGAAACGGACGCGCTCGTTGCAGCGCACACACGGGTTCGGCGTGAGCCCGTTCGCATAGTCGGCGACGAACGGACCGACGACCTCGGCGGCAAACGAGTCGCGGAAATCCAGCGTGTAGTGCGCGATCCCGATGACGTCGGCGGCCCGGCGGGCATCGGCGACGGCGTCGAGCGTGCAGCACCCTTTGACGAGACGCGTCTCCTCGTCGGGGAACTCCCATTGCTTGAGCGTGACTCCGGTGACATCGTGGCCGGCCTGCCGCGCCAGCGCGGCCGCCACGGACGAGTCGACGCCGCCGGACATGGCGGCCAGCAGACGCATCAGCGTTTCGAGAAAGAGCGGAGGCGCTCGACGATCGGTGGCAGCTCGGTGAGGACGGCGTCGATGTTCTCGTCGGTCGTGTCGCGGCCGACGGTCAGACGCAACGCGCCCTGGGCCCACTGCTTCTGGATGCCGCACGCGCTCAGCACGTAGGACGGCTCGACCGAGCCCGATTGGCAAGCCGAGCCCGTCGACGCGCAAATGCCCTTCGCGTCGAGCATCAGCAGGACGTCCTCACCGACGACGCCTTTGATCGACACGTTGAGGTTGTGGGGCAGACGGTGCGTCGGGTCGCCGTTGAGCCGCACATCGGGGATCCGGTCGGCGAGCTCGTCAAGGAGACGGTCGCGCATGGCCTGCCATCTCGGCGCCTGGGTCTCGAGCTCGGAGGTGACGACCTCTGCCGCCGCACCGAACCCGACGACTCCCGCCGGGTTCTCGGTTCCAGAACGTCTGCCTCGCTCCTGGCCGCCACCGTGAGTGTGCGCGACGAGCTTCACGCCGCGCCTGACGTAGAGCGCACCGGTGCCCTTCGGACCGCCGATCTTGTGCGCGGAGAACGCAGCGAGGTCGACGCCCAGCTCTTTCACGTCGACGGGGATCTTGCCGAGCGCTTGGACGGCGTCGGTGAACGTGAGGACGCCGCGGTCGCGGCAGATTGCCGCGACCGCGGCGACCGGCTCGATCGTTCCGATCTCGTTGTTCGCGAGCATGAGAGCCACGAGGATCGTGTCGTCGCGGATGCGGTCTGCGACCGCATCCGCGTCGACCATCCCGGCGAAGTCCACCGGGAAGAACTCGATGTCGAAGCCCCGATCGCCCAGCCACTCGGCGGAGTCGAGTACGGCGTGGTGCTCGATCTTCGGGAGCAGAATGTGGCGTCCCTCGTGCTCCTGGGCCCACGCGGCGCCCTTCACGGCAAGGTTGTCGGCCTCCGTTCCCCCGCCGGTGAACACGAGCTCCTCCGGCGACGCGCCGATGGCGAACGCGAGCTTCTCACGGGCTTCGTCGATGCCCTTGCGCGCCTCCCGACCGACGGCGTAGATGCTCGATGGATTCCCCCACCGGTCCTCGAGGAACGGCAGCATCGCCTCCCGCACCTGGGGGAGGATGGGAGCCGTAGCGGCGTAATCGAGGTAGTGCATCCGGCGTCAATGATAGGAGTGCCACGGCGTGCCCGAGCTGCGCTTCGATCCCCTCGGCCGGCGGCAGATCCTGCTCGCGCCCGAGCGCGCGCAACGCGGTGCGCCGACGTGGGAACCCTTCGAGCCCGATCCGGCTCCGTGTGACTTCTGCGGCGGCCGCGAGGGACGCACGCCCGCCGAGACCTTCTCGATTCGAGATTCCGAAACGGCTGCCGACACACCGGGGTGGTCGGTGCGTGTGGTCCCGAACCTCTACCCGGCGACCGCGCTGCACGAGGTGGTCATTCACACACCCGACCACTACGAACACTTCGAGGACCAGGACTTGGCGCACCGCGTCGACGTCCTGCGCGCGTACCGATCACGCATCCGCTCGGCTCCCACTGCCGCGGTCGTTGCGGTGTGGAATCGCGGGAAGTCGGCCGGAGCATCAAGGTCTCATCCACACGGCCAGATCTTCGGGTTGGATGTCGTCCCGCCCACGCTCGAACGAGAGATCAAGGCATTCGGCGAGAAGGACGATCTGCTGCCGGCGATGAGTGACGATCCCGACCTATGTGTCGCGGAGCGCGACGGCGCGCGCATCGTTGCGCATCCCGTTCCCTTCGTGGCCGAGGAGCTGCTTATCGTGCCGCCGTACAACACCCGACTGGAGGGCCTCGGCGACGGACAGCTCGAGCTGGCCGCCGATCTCCTCGCCGAGACGATGGAAAGGCTCTTGCGCGCGTTCGGTCGCGGCATTCCGTTCAACCTCGTCGTCCATACGGCTCCGCGCGGTGTCGAACGATTTCATTGGCACGCGCACCTGATGCCTCGCACCGCCGTGTGGGGCGGGCTCGAGATGGGGGCCGAGCTTCCCATCGTCGCGGCCGATCCCTACGAAACGGCCCGGAGACTGCGCGGCTCCTGAGCGGCCTCGCGAAGCTCGGTGACCATTCCCGACAGCAAGCGCCGTCCTACCGATGGGATCCGCGCGAGCATCCCGCGGAAGGCACCGGCCGAGAAGACGAGTAGCCGCGCCGGCGACTGCGTCTGCACGGTCTGTGCGTGCGGACGTCCGTCGACCAGACCGAGCTCGCCGAAGTACGCGCCCGGCGTCAGGGACACGGAGCCGTTCCCGTTCGAAGCGGCACCGCTCACCAGAACGACGAACTCTCGCACCGTCCGACCGCCGTGGACGATCGTCCGCCCGGCCGGAACGTCGACCGAGTCGGCGACCCCGGCGATCCACCGCAAATCGTCCGGACGGCAACCCGCGAACAGTGCCAGCTTCTTGATCTCTTCCACTTTCGGATCTCGCACCTCGGCCTCCTCGGGGCTCGACTTCGCTCACCGTAGGGGAGCCGACCCCGCTGGTCATCGTCCCGGACGAGGAACCCGCGTCATCCGCCGAGCGCGGTCGCTCCTCCTACCGAGGAAGGAGCCGCGAGGCGACCTCAGGATGATGAGTGTGCTCCGGCAAGCGCCTACGCTTGAGGCGTGCCTCTGAAGCTCTCCGACCACGACAAGATCGATTGGCCGTGGTACGTGCCGGTCGGGTCGGCGGTAATACCGATTGCCATCGGCGTCGAGGCGCTGCTTCACCGCAAGGCGCTATGGCCGCCGCGCACCGAGACGCTGCTCATTTTCGTCGCTCTGTTGCCTTGGATCCTCGACGCGGTCGATCAGGCCGTGCCATTCCGCATCGGCCTCCCCGAGTGGGTGTTCGTACCGGTCGTTGTCGCTCCGACGACGATTCTGCTCTTCCAGCCCACGGATTTTGACTTCCTCCCCTTCCTGTTCGTGTTCCTCGCCGGCGAGATGGGGGCGCGACTGCGACCGATCGCGAGTCTCGTGGTCGCCGGCACACCCTCACTGGTCATGATCGGCTTCGACGTCGCCAACCTGTTCGAGGGGTCGTTCATATGGGTCGTGGGCATCCTCTTCGGATGGTGTGCAGGCCTCGCCATGCGCCAGCAGATGCTGCTGACGACTCGCATGAAGGCCGAGCAGGAAACCCTGGCCGAGAAGTCGGCCTCGGAGGAACGACAGCGCATCGCTCGGGAGATTCACGATGTGATCGCCCACTCGATGAGCGTGACGATGCTGCACATCACCGCCGCGCGCATGGCACTCGAGCGCGACCGCTCCGCGGACGCGCTCGACGCATTGCGCGAGGCCGAGCAACAAGGACGCAACAGCCTGAACGAGATCCGCCGGACGGTCGGCCTGCTGGGCCCGGACGAGGCCGCAACCGCGCCTCCGATGCCGACGGCGTCCGATCTGCCCAAGTTGGTCGCCGACTTCCGCAATGCCGGCCTCGACGTCACAATGTCGACGAACGGTGACCTGGAGCGTGTCCCCGCCGCGAGCGGTGTGAATCTCTACCGGATCGTTCAGGAGTCCCTGACCAACGTGGCCAAGCATGCTCCCGGTGCGAAGGCCACCGTCGACCTTCAGATTGACGGCCGAGATATTCGACTGCGCGTGCACAACAACAACGGAAACGGTTCGCGAGCCGAGCGATCCGCGAGCGGTCTCGGGCTGAAGGGCATGGCCGGTCGGGCAGCGATAATGGGTGGCTCGCTGGACGCCGGCCCCAGCACAGACGGATGGACGGTCACGCTTACGGCACCGACATGATTCGTGTGTTGCTCGTCGACGACCAAGAGCTCGTCCGCGCCGGATTGCGACGTATTTTACAAACCACAGATGACGTCGAGGTCGTCGGTGAATGCGAGGACGGCGATGGCGTTCCCGAAGCAGTCGTGGAGTACAAACCGGATGTCGTCCTCATGGACATCCGCATGAAGCGTGTCGACGGCGTCGAAGCCACACGCCGTCTGCGCTCCACGAACGGAGGCCCGCCGGTACTCGTCCTTACGACATTCGACGACGATGAGCTGCTCTCATCTGCCCTTCGTGCCGGCGCCGCCGGTTTTCAGCTCAAGGACGCTCCCGGCGAGGAGATCGTGCGCGCCGTTCGCACCGTCGCCGACGGCGAAGCGTGGCTCGATCCCGGCGTGACCGGCCGCGTCCTGCTGACATACCAAGCCACACCCGCGCCCTCGAAGGATGCGCAAGCCGCCATAAACAGACTGACGCCGCGCGAGCTCGAGGTCCTCCAGCTCATCGGTCGCGGGAGCTCTAACCCTGAGATTGCCGAGCAGCTCGTCATCAGCGAGGTAACGGTGAAGAGCCACGTGGGCCACATCTTCACGAAGCTCGGGCTGCGCGATCGCGCCGCGGCGATTGTGTTCGCGTTCGACTACGGACTCGTCACGCCGCAAGCCTAGTCGCGCGGATACAACACCATCTGCGTACAGCGAAAGATCGCCATTGGCTTGCCCGTCGACGTGTTCTCGACCGTGACGTCCCAGACCTGTGTGGTGCGCCCGAGATGCGCCGGCGTCGCACGCCCCTCGACCGTTTCGCCGATCCGGGCCGATCCGAGGAAGTTCGACTTCAGCTCGATGGTCGTATGGTTCGAGGCGCCCTCTGGAT
>DASQWC010000010.1:0-5340 GCA_035640475.1 Actinomycetota bacterium
GACTCGCCAGCGCTTGAGCTTGGACATCGGCCGCGCTTTGGCGATCCGGACGAGGTCCCCCACACGGCACGTGTTGTCTTCGTCGTGCGCGTAGAACTTGCGCTGACGGCGCATCGTCTTCGCGTACAGCGCGTGCCTGGACGTCGACGTGACCTTGACGACGACGGTCTTGTCCATCTTGTTGGAGACGACCGTTCCGACACGCGTCTTCCGAGTTGCCCGTTCAGCCATCGCTCGGCTCCTCGGTCGTCTCCTGTGCAGGCGCAGGCGCCGCTGCGGACACTCGCGTCGCCTCGGCCGCCAAGTAGTCGCGCTCGCGCAGGATCGTGCGAATACGAGCGACGTCCCTTTTCACCTGCTGAATCCGCCGGTGATTGTCGAGCTGTCCGGTGGCGAGCTGGAAGCGCAGGTTGAAGAGCTCCTCTTTCAGCTCCGTGATCTTCACGTGGAGCTCCTCCGTGTCGAGGTCGCGAGCTTCAGTGGGCTTCATTTCACTTGGGGGCGAGGCGCTCCCGCGCCTCTCCCCCAACCCCCCTCTCGGGACGACAGCTCACGGGTGCTCATGACGTCGGGATCTCGCCGCGCTGCAGGATGCGGCAGTGGAGCGGAAGCTTGTGCGCTGCCAGACGAAGCGCCTCGCGCGCGACGGGTTCGGGGACTCCGGCGAGCTCGAACAGCACGCGGCCGGGACGGACGGGAGTCACCCACTCTTCGGGGTTCCCCTTTCCGGAGCCCATGCGCGTCTCGGCCGGCTTCTTCGTGACCGGCCGGTCGGGGAAGACGGTGATCCAGACCTTGCCGCCACGCTTGATATAGCGGGTCATCGCGATACGCGCGGCCTCGATCTGCCGGTTCGTGAGGTAGCCGTGCATCGTCGACTGCAGCCCGAACTCACCGAAGTTCACGCTCGTGCCGCCTTTCGGGTGCGAGCGGATCTTCGCGCGGTGCTGCTTGCGATGCTTCGTGCGCTTCGGCATCAACATCGGCTATTCCCCCGCTGATCCCGAGTCGGCCGCCGGCTGTTCGGCCGGAGCGGCTTCGGCAGACGCGGCTTCGGGCGCCGCGCCCTCTTCGGCGGGTCCGGCACGGCGGCGAGCGCGGCGGCGGACGCGCTCCTGCGCGGCCTTCCGGATGCGCTCTTCCTCGCGCGTCGGCAGGATCTCGCCCTTGTAGATCCACACCTTGCAGCCGATCCGGCCGTACTTGGTCTTCGACTCGTAGAACCCGTAGTCGATGTCCGCGCGCAGGGTCGTCAACGGCACTCGTCCCTCTCGGTACGACTCCGTACGTGCCATCTCGGCGCCCGCGAGCCGTCCGGAACACTGGACCTTGATGCCTTTGGCGCCGGCGCGCATTGCCTCCTGCACCGACCGCCGCATCGCGCGCCGGAAGGAGATACGTCCGGCGATCTGCTCGGCGATCGCCTGCGCGAGAAGCGGCGCCTCGAGCTGCGGCTGCTGCACCTCGAGCGCGTCGACGCGAACTTCGCTCGTGCCGGTCATCTTCTGGATCTGCTGCTTGAGGTGCTCGACCTCTGCACCACGGCGGCCGATCACGATGCCCGGCCGCGCCGTATGGATGTCGACACGCACCCGGTCGCGCGTTCGCTCGATATCGACGCGCGAGATCATGCCGTGCGGCAGCTCCTTGCGGATGTAGTCGCGGATCCCGATGTCCTCGTGGATGTACTTGCGGTATTGCTCGCCCTCGGCGAACCACTTCGCCTTCCAGTCGGTGGTGACGCCGAGGCGGAATCCGTAGGGATTGATCTTCTGGCCCATTACGGTCGCCCCTCGAGGTCTTTGGCGCGGACGGTCACCGTCACGTGAGATGTCCGCTTGCGAATCTTGTTGGCGCGCCCGTATGCGCGAGGCATCCAACGCTTGATGACGATGCCTTCGTCGACGAAGGCGCGGTGAACGTACAGACGGTCCTCGGGCAGGTCGAAGTTGTGCGTCGCGTTCGCGACGGCCGACTCGAGGACCTTCGATACGACGTGGGACGCCTTGAGCGGCGTGAACGCGAGCAGCCGGCGCGCCTCCAGCAGCTGCTTGCCCCTGATGAGGTCGGCCGCACGGCGTGCCTTGATCGGCGAGATCCGCAGCCATTTGGCTACGGCTCGTCCCTCTCTGTAGTTCTGTTCCGTCTTCGCCACCGCTATCTCACCTTCGATGCGCGCTCGGACGACCCGTGACGGCGGTACGTCCGCGTCACTGCGAACTCGCCGAGCTTGTGTCCGACCTGTGCCTCGGTGATGAACACCGGCACGTGCTTGCGGCCGTCGTGAACGGCGATCGTGTGGCCGACCATGTCCGGCGTGACCGTCGAGCGCCTCGACCACGTGCGGATAACCCGGCGCTCTCCGCGCGAGTTCATCTGCTCCACCTTCTTCTTGAGGTGCTCGTCCACGAACGCGCCCTTCTTCAGTGATCTGGGCATGCCTAACGCTTCTTCCGCTTCTCGCGTCTGCGCACGATGAACTTGCTCGACGTCTTCCGCTTGCTCCGTGTGCGCCGTTCGACCTTGCCCCACGGGCTCGAGGCCGGACGGCCACCGGACGCCTTGCCCTCGCCGCCGCCGAGCGGGTGGTCGACCGGGTTCATGGCCACGCCGCGCACTTTCGGACGCCGGCCCTTCCAGCGGTTCCGGCCGGCTTTGCCGGCCGAGATCAGCTCGTGCTCCGTGTTGCCGACCTGTCCGACGGTTGCCTTGCAGCGGATATTGACGAGGCGGATCTCGCCGGACGGCATTCGCAGGTTCGCGTAACCCTTCTCCTTCGCCATCAGCTGGACGGCAGTCCCCGCCGATCGTGCGATGCGGCCGCCTTGGCCCGGCACGAGCTCCACGTTGTGGACGACCGTTCCGTCCGGAATGTTGGAGAGCGGCAGCGCGTTGCCCGGACGGATCTCCACTTTGGGACCCGAGGCGACCGTGTCGCCGGCCTTCAAGCCGTTCGGAGCGAGGATGTAGCGCTTCTCGCCGTCGCGGTACGCGAGCAGCGCAATGCGCGACGACCGGTTCGGGTCGTACTCGATTGCCTGCACCTTCGCCGGGATGCCGTCCTTGTCGCGGCGGAAGTCGATGAGCCGGTAATGGCGGCGGTGCCCGCCGCCTCGCCGGCGCGACGTGATGCGGCCGTGTACGTTGCGTCCGCTCGTTCGCCGCTTGGCGACCGTGAGACCTTTCTCGGGCCGCTTCTTGCTGATCTCATCGAAGGACGCGACCGTCTGGAACCGGCGTCCTGCTGAGGTCGGCTTGCGCTGTCGAATCGGCATCAGGCGCCCTCGAAGATCGCGATCTTCTCGCCCTCGTGCAGGGTGACGATGGCACGACGAACGTCCGGACGGCTGCCGCGCACGAGGTGGCGGCGGACTTGCTTTCCACGGCGGCGCAACGTGTTCACGCTCTCGACCTTTACGCCCCAGATCTGTTCGACCGCGCGGCGGATGTCCGGCTTCGTCGCCCTCGGAGCAACGAGGAACGTGTACTTGCCCTTCTCGGCCTCCGCATAGGTCTTCTCTGAGACGACGGGGGCAATGATGATGTCGCGGGCGTCGGGGCTCATCGGCTCACTCCGCTCAGCCGCGTTTGCAGCGCTTCGAGCGCACCGCGGCTGAAGATGAGGTGGTCGGCGTTCATGATGTCGTACACGTTGAGCTGGTCCTCGGCGATGACGTGGACCTGGGGGAGATTCCGGAACGAGTACGCGACGTTCTCCTCGCCCTCGACCAGGACGATCAGCGCCTTCCCCTCGACGTTCCAGGCCTTGAGCGCAGCAATTGCCGTCTTCGTCTTCGGCTTGTCGAAAGAGAAGCCGTCCACGACGAGGAGCTTCTCCTCGCGCGCGCGTGTGGATAGGGCCGACCGCAGGGCGACCGCCTTCATCTTCTTCGGGACCGATACGGAGTAGTCCCGCGGCTTCGGACCGAACGCCGCCCCGCCGCCCTTCCACTGCGGCTCGCGAATGGAGCCGTGCCGCGCTCGGCCGGTTCCCTTCTGACGCCAGGGCTTCGCCCCGCCGCCGCGGACCTCGCCGCGCGTCTTCGTCGAGTGCGTACCGGCACGCGCGGCCGCGAGCTGCGCGACGACGATCTGGTGCATCAGCGGCACGTTGACCTTCGCGCCGAAGATCGAGTCGTCCAATGCGAACTCGCCCGAGCGCTCGCCCGACGGCGTCAGTACGTTGACGTTCACGACGTCCTCCGGACGGCAGAACGAATCACAACCAGCCCGCCGTTCGGGCCGGGCACTGCGCCTTTGACGAGGATGAGATTGCGCTCGGGATCCACACGCACGACCTCGAGATTCAGAACCGTCACTCGCTCATGGCCGAGCCGGCCGGCCATCTTCTGACCCTTGAAGACGTGGTGCGGTGTCGTTCCGGCGCCGATCGAGCCGGGGGTGCGGTGCTTGCGCTCGGTGCCGTGGGAACCCGGGGCGCCGTGGAACCCGTGGCGCTTCATGACGCCGGCGAAGCCTTTGCCCTTCGACGTCCCGACGACATCGGCGCGCTCGCCGGCCTCGAAGACGTCCGCCTTGATCTCCTGCCCGACCTGGAACTGGCTCGCGTCGGCGATGCGAAGCTCGACGAGGTGCCGGTGTGGACCGACGCCGGTCTTCTTGACGTGACCGAGCTGCGGCTTCGTGAGCTTCGTCTCCTTGACCTCCTCGAAGGCAAGCTGGACGGCCGAGTAGCCGTCGCGCTCGGGCGTGCGCACGTGAGCCACCTTGCACGGGCCTGCTTCGATGGCGGTGACCGGGATGGCCCGTGCCGACTCGTCGAATACCTGAGTCATTCCGAGCTTCCGGCCGAGAATTCCCTTCGTTACGACAGCCATCACGTCACCGGCCGACGCCCGGAAGCTTGATCTCGATGTCGACTCCGGCGGGAAGCTCCAGACGCGTGAGGTCTTCGATCGTGCGCGGAGTCGGATCGACAACGTCGATCAGACGGCGGTGCGTGCGCATCTCGAAGTGCTCACGCGAGTCCTTGTCCTTGTGTGGCGAGCGGATGACGCAGAAGATATTGCGCTTGGTCGGCAGCGGAACCGGACCGGACACCTTGGCCCCCGAGCGAAGAACGGTGTCGACGATGCGCTTCGCCGAAAGGTCGACGACCTCATGGTCGAACGCCTTCAGCTTGATCCTGATGCGCATCGTCGCGGTCGTTGCCATGGCTATGTGGTGATCGCAGTCACTCGTCCGGCGCCGACCGTGCGTCCGCCTTCGCGGATGGCGAAGCGCTGGCCCTCCTGCATGGCGATCGGCGTGATCAGCTCGACGTTCATCTCGGTGTTGTCACCCGGCATGACCATCTCCACGCCCTCGGGCAGGGCCAGG
>DASQWC010000011.1:0-8291 GCA_035640475.1 Actinomycetota bacterium
CCGCCCTGCCGGTTGACGTACGTGATGTAGCCCTTCAACCCGGTGATCGGATCCTCGGCCAGGTTCAGCGGCGCCCCGTCGAACGTGATCGGGGCGTGAGCGCCGATCTTGAAGTAGTTGGAGAAGACGCCGATGCGAGTCGCGCCCTCTGTCGACCTACGCTCGACGGCCGGGCCCGCCGCGCCCGGCCCGGTGGTCGTCTCCGGTCCGCCCCCGGCGGCTTCGGGTCCCCCCGTCGCCTCGGGTCCGACGGCTGGACCCTCGACGAGATCGCCGTAATCGGGGGCATCGGGATTCGCCTCGGACGCGCCGAGCACCCGGGACGGTCCGGCCGCAGCCTCCGTCTGCCTCCCGCCGATCGCGGCGGCGGCGATCAGCGTGATGGCGGCCGCCCCGAGGACGGCCATCATCAGACTCTCGGGTCTCGAGAAAACTCGACGTGCCGACGCTGTCGAGGCCATGTGTTCTCCCCAGCGGAGAGTCTAGCCGAGCAGTTGCTTCTCGCGTAACCCGAGGCCGGGTCCGTACACTTCGGATCCATGACCAACACCGATACGGCCCGGCGTGTCTCACGCCGCCTCCGCGACCTCTGCGAGCCGATCGCGGGCAGCGTGTACTTCGTTCCCGAAGCTCAGGAGGCATACGGCAAGCTCGGCTTCGAGAACTACGCCCAGAGCTACTTCTGCTCCCGCGGCGCGTGTCTCGGCCGGCCGTCGGGCGAGGTCGTCACGGCCGCTTTCGGCGTGTTCAATCCGGCAATCGTCGTCCCGGCCGTCGAGTCGGGATGGTCGAAGACCGATCCCGAGAGCACGCTCGGCGCCCGGCTGGAAGGAGCGACCGCAGCGCTGCACCGGATGCTCGGTGAGGCAGACCCGGCTCCCGTCGTCGGAAGGCTCCGTGGGGTCATGGAGTCGGTCGACTATGCGGGCCGCGCCATCTACGCCGGACTTCGGTCGCTTGCCTTCCCGGATGATCCGCTGGGCCAGCTCTGGCGCGTGTGCGATTACGTTCGCGAGCGTCGCGGCGACGGCCACATCGCTGCATGGGTATCGGCCGGGTGCGATGCGATCGAGATCGGATTGCTGACGGAGCTGCACTGGGGTCTCGAGCTGGCGACGTACATCCGCACACGCGGCTGGTCGCAGGACGAGATCAACGACGGCATCCGGCGTCTCGAGTCAAAGGGGTACATCCACGATGGAGCCTTCACCGATGAGGGCCGCGAGTACCGGCGCGGCATCGAGGCCGCGACCGATGCGATGGAGGACGACGTCGTGTCGCGCCTCGAGGACCCCGACGAGCTCTTCGCGCTCATGGAACCGTTCACCAAAGCGGTCCTCGAGGCCGGCGGCTATCCCGTCGATCCGGCGCGCACGATGAGCGCGGATAACTAGCGCTCGATTCTCCTGTAACTCGCTTCACATCACCGGCGCGTACAAGTACCTAACGTTCGTCCTTGTCCTTCCCCGCGTTGGATCGAGGCGAAGAGGTGGTGGGAATGACGAACGGTTGCCCGGTTTGCGGCGGTCTCGGACGAGTGCTCGCCATCGGCGCGAGCCGCGACCCGATCACGGTGACGTGTCCGGAATGCGCGGGTCTTGCCATCACGCCCGCGTCGGCGGAGGACCACATGCGCCTGTACACGGTGCGGGAGATCACGGAGATGTTGTTGCTCCATCCGGCCCTGCCCGCTGCACCCGAGGAGCTGAACGCGAGCTAGCGCCGGTTGGAGATCGCTACGTTCCATCCTCGTTCAGCGCGTCGATGAGCTCCCGCAGCCGCCCGTAGGAGGCGTTGTCGAAGTGCAGGACGACTCGTTGCATGTCCAGGGTGTCGTCGTCCTGTACTTCGGCCGGCAACGGGTCGCTTCGTTCGATAACACCGGAGACGATGATGTCCGCGAAGTCGCGGCTCAGTGCGCCGAGCGTTTCGTCGTCCGGCGTTCGCTGCAGGCGAAGAACAAGCCGGTTTCCGACGAACCGCATCGAGTCGTAGTTGCGATAGAAGCGGTCGATCTCCGTAGCAGCCTTCTCAACGCTGTCGGTAAGGGTGAACAGCTTGAGATCGCTGGGGCTCACGTAGCCGCGCTCGACCAGGTCGGCTCGGACGACGCCGAGCAGGTTCGACCAGAAGGCACCTCCCGGCTGATCGAGCAGCACGATCGGGTGCATGTCGCTCTTGCCCGTCTGCATGAGCGTGAGGAGCTCGAAGGCCTCGTCGAGCGTGCCGAACCCGCCGGGGAGCAGCACGAATGCCGATCCTTCCTTGATGAACATCAGCTTGCGAGTGAAGAAGTACTTGAAGTTGATGAGCTTCGGGTCCTCCGCGACGATCGGGTTCGGCTCCGCTTCGAACGGGAGCCGAATGTTGACGCCGAAGCTCTGCGCCTTGCCAGCGCCTTCGTTGGCGGCCTCCATGCTTCCCGGCCCGGCACCCGTGACGACCATCCAGCCGCGCTCGGCGATCACCTTCCCGAAGCTGCGCGCCTGTTCGTAGTCGGGGTCGCCGGGCTTCGAGCGAGACGACCCGAAGACGCTGACTTTCTTGGCGTCTCGATACGGCGCGAAGACTTTGAATGCGTAGCGCATCTCCTTGAGCGCCGCATTGACGATCTTCAGGTCGAGTCGCGACGCGGCATCACGGCCGAGCAAGAGTGCCGACGTCACGATCTCGGCGATGAGCTCGGCATCACGCTCGGTCAGATCGGTGGTGGCGACGAGCTGCGCGATCTGCTCGTCGAGCTCGGAGATTCCCGTCGAATAGCGGCGCCGGCGCCGCCTTTGCGGTGTCACGCCGCGGGCCATGGCCCGCATTGTCTCACGCGCACGCGCCACTACAATCGGCCCCGCCGCAGATCACGAGGAGGAGACGCCCTTGCCGACGTTTGCCGTCGTCGGCGCGAGCCTCGCTGGAGGCCGGGCCGTCGAGACGCTCCGCGACGAGGGTTTCGACGGCCGCGTCGTTCTCATCGGCGCCGAGCCCGACCGTCCCTACGAGCGGCCGCCGCTGTCCAAAGAGGTCCTGCGCTCCGAGTCGAAACCGGACTCGGTCTTTCTGCGTGACGACTCTTGGTACGCGGAGCACGACATCGAGCTCCGACTCGGGACGACGGTCACATCGCTTGCGCCGGGCGAATTGAGACTCGATGACACATCGACGCTCTCGTTCGACGCATGCCTCATCTCGACCGGGGGCCGAGTACGCACGCTCGACGTGCCCGGCGTCGAGCTGCCCGGTGTCGGCTACCTACGGACGCTGCGCGACGCCTCGGCACTGGCGACTCGTTTCGCGCAGCGGCCGCGTGTCGTCGTCGTGGGAGCCGGGTTCATCGGCGCGGAGGTCGCCGCATCGGCGCGCACGCTGCGCTGTGACGTCACGATGATCGAGGTTCTCGAGGTGCCGCTCGCGCGCGTGCTCGGCGAGGACCTCGGCCGCCTGTACGCGCAGATCCACAGAGATCACGGCGTCGATCTCCGGCTCGGCGAGGGCGTCGAGCGCTTCGAGGGCTCGGACCGGGTCGAGGCCGTCGTCGGAACGTCCGGCACGCGCTACCCCGCCGACATCGTGGTGATCGGCGTCGGCATCGTGCCGAACGTCGAGCTTGCCGACGCGGCCGGCATCGACTGCGACAACGGCATTCTCGTCGACGACCGGTGCCGAACGTCGATGGCCGGCGTGTTCGCCGCCGGTGACGTCGCCAATCGCCCGGACGACTACTCGGGCGGACGCATCCGGGTCGAGCACTTCCAGAACGCGCAGAACCAAGGTCCGGCTGCGGCCCGGAACATGCTCGGCCGCGACACGCCCTTTCAGGAAGTCCCGTGGTTCTGGACCGATCAGTACGAGGTGAATCTCCAGATGCTCGGCCACCCGTCGGCCGGCGCCGAGCGGGTCGTCCGAGGCGACCCCGCGTCGAGAGACTTCGTCGCCCTCTACGTGCGGGGCGGCAACGTCGTCGCCGCCATCGCGATGAATCGTGGAAAGGACATCGCCGCGGCGAGGAGGCTGATCGAACGGAAGATCACCGTCGACACTGCACGGCTCGGCGACGAGGACGTCGCGCTGCGTGATCTGCTCCGAAGCTAGGCGCCGGACTCGACGAGCCGTTTGAGCTCTGCGAGCGACTGATTGAGATCGTTCTGTGCGTTGCGACCGACGAAGCTCCCGACGACGCGTCCGATGATGCCGCCCGGAAGCTCGTAGGACGCGTGCAGGACGACGGCGGTTCCGTCGCCGTCAGGCGTGAGGGTCCAGCGTCCTTCGACACGCGGGCCGTCCATCGAACGGAATGCGATCGTGCGCGGGCGCTCGTGCTCGGTCACCTTCAAGCGGCCGTCCAGGTGCGTCGGTCCGGCCTGCACGCCGATGTCGAAGACCGCGCCGGGTCCCGTGCCGCCTTCGGGACTCGTCAGGACCCACTTATCGACTCGCTTCAGATAGCGCATCGCGTTCTGCCAGTTGTCGATGAAGTCGAAGACGGCCTCGGGTGGAGCAGCGATGCGCGCACGCGCCGTCATCTCCGACACGAGATCAAGGCTACGGGCGGAATCGACGCCCCCGCCAAAGTTGCGCGACGATGTGACGACCGACACCAACGGGATGCGGCGTGAGCCGCCCGGTAAGGAGGGAGGACGCACATGGCCGACGATCCGCGAGCGATCCTTGAAGAAGCCGTCAAAGGCAAGTCCGACGACGAGATCATGGAATTCGTCAACACGATGGGCGGCCCCGAGTCCGTCCTGACCCTCACCTTCGAGGGGATGAAAGCGGCATTGAATCCCGAAAAGGCACAGGACTGCGTCATCGGTTACGAGCTCACCGAGGGCGGCAACACGCATGCGTACGCGGTGACCATCAAGGACAAGGCCGCCAGCTACGAGAAGCGCGATCCATCAGACGCGCGCGTCACGCTCGGCCTCACCCTGCCCGACTATCTCCGGCTGATCTCCGGTGAGCTCGACGGCATGCAAGCGTTCATGCAGGGCAAGCTGAAGCTCAAGGGCGACATGATGTTCGCCCAGCAAGTCCCGCAGATGTTCGGCATGTAGGACGTCACGAGGAGGGCCGTTGAGTCTTCTCGGTGATCTCGCGACCCTCAGGGAAGCGGGAATCTTGCGACCGCTCGGCCCCCGGACGACGCTCGAGCTCGGACGACAGATCCTCCGCGAAGGCATCAAGTCGCACCTCGTTTACACGCTGCACGCGACGCGCGATCCCAACCGTGCTGCTCTGATCTACGAAGATCGCGTGTGGACGTGGGCGCAGCACGCCGACCGCGTGCGGCGCATCGCCAATCACCTGATCGCCTGGGGGGTCAGGCCGGGCGACAGCGTGGCGATCATGCTCCCCAACCGTCCCGAGTTCATCGAAGCCGACGCTGCCGCGCGTCGCATCGGCGCGACGACCGCGTACGTCAATCCGCGCGCCCCGGCGGCCGAGGCGCGTGCGCTCATCGGGCGCACGAAGGCCGGCGTGCTCGTCACGCACAGAGACGACGTGCACGCAAACGCACGGGTGCTCTTCGTCCCGAAGTACTACGAAGGCGCGATCGCCGCGGCGCCCAGCGGCGAGCCGCGTCCGAAACGGGGACCGGAGGGCAAAGTCGTGATCTTCACGTCCGGGACGACCGGGCGCCCGAAGGGAGCCGTCCGGGCGTTCGACGAAGGACTCACGCCGGGCCTGCTCGCGGGTTTCCTGCGCACACTCCCGTTCCGTACAAGCGACGTGCACATGGTGGTGTGTCCGCTCTACCACTCGTCCGGCTCGGGTTTCGCCGGCATCGCGCACATGCTCGGGAACCCGCTCGTCATCGTCGAGCGCTTCTCGCCCGAGGCGTTCTGTCGTCACGTCCAGGAACACAAGGTCACGACGACGGCGGTCGTTCCGACGATGCTCCACCAGATCGCCGAGTGGCCCGGCGCCCGCGACTACGACTTGTCGTCGCTGCGCGTCGTCGTTTGCACCGGAGCGCCGTTGCGCGAAGAAGTGCGAGCCGAGGCCCGCGACCTCATCGGCGACGTCGTCTACGACCTGTACGGCTCGACGGAGATGGGATGGGTCTCGGTCGCTTCACCCGATGACCAGCTACGCAAGCCGGGCACCGTCGGAAAGCCCGTGCCGGGCATCGAGATCGCGATCGTCGACGACGAGAGCCGGCGCGTCCCCGCCGGACGGCCCGGAGAGATCTGGGTGGCTTCCAAGCTCGGCATGCGCGGCTATCTCGACGACCCGCAGCTCGACAGCGAACGCATGCGCGAGGGATGGATCTCCGTTCGCGACATCGGCTACCTCGACGAGGACGGCTACCTTCATGTCGTCGACCGCGCCGACGACATGATCATCTCCGGTGGCGTCAACGTGTACCCGGCCGAAACCGAAGTCGCGCTCGGCTCCCATCCCAACGTCACCGACTGCGCCGTCGTCGGTGTTCCTGATCCGAAGTGGGGCCAGCGCATCGTCGCGGCCGTTGTCGCGAGGGGCGATGTGACACCCGATGCGCTCATCGATTGGTGCAAGGAGCACGCGTCGTACGCGTCGGTGCCCAAAGAGGTTCGCTTCTTCGATTCGCTGCCGCGAAACGATATCGGCAAGATCGACAAACGAAAGATCAAGGAAGGGTGGCAAGCCTCATGACGACGCTGGCCGAAGTCCTGAACGACCTTCGCGTAGAGACACAAGTCCTCGACGACGTCTTATCGACGCTCGACGAAGCCGGCTGGCGGATCGAGACGCCGGCGGTGGGGTGGGACTCGCGCGACACCATCGGCCATCTCGCCGGTACCGACGACCTCATGTACGAGTCGATTACATCGGAGCCGCAAGCGTTGCTTGCCGCGACGGCCGAAGCGACCGGCGGTGCGGACCCGTCGCCGACGGCCGTCGACGACTTTACGGCGTGGCAGATCGAGAAGGTGCGCAAACTCTCGTGGCAGGACGTCTACGCCTGGTGGCATTCGTCGACCGCGCGTCTGCACGAGCTGCTCGGCACCCTGGATCCGGCGCAGCGCTACCCGTGGGGGCCGAACAAGATCAGTCCGCTGTCGTTGTGCTCCGCGCGGCTGATGGAGACGTGGGCGCACTCACTGGACGTGCACGCCGCCGCCGGCGTCGAGTACATCGACACCGACCGTCTCCGGCACATCGCTCATCTCGGCGTCCGCGCGCTGCCATACGCATTCATGCTCGAGCGCTTGGACGCGCCCGGCGCGATCCGGGCCGAGCTGACGGCTCCGGACGGCGAGCAATGGTCCTTCGGCCCCGACGATGCACCAACCGTGATCCGCGGCACCGCCGGGGACTGGTGCCGGGTCGTGGCCCGCCGCGACCGAGACGGGGCGGCCGGGCGCTTGCAAGGTGAGGGCCCCGACGCCGCGAATGCGATCGAGCACGGCCGCGCCTTTCTTTGATGTTCGCTGGGCGTCGTCGTAATTGATCTACGTGGGGATGTCCGGGTTCTCGTACCCGGAATGGATCGGCGAGGTCTACCCGCCGGGGACGAAACGCAAGGACCTGCTCGCCGCCTATGCGCGGATCTTCGACGCCGTCGAGATCAACATGACGTTCCGGCGAAATCCAGAGGAGAAGACGATCGACGGATGGCGTGCTGCCGTCCCCGACGACTTCCGATTCGCCGTGAAAGCGAATGCGCGAATCACCCACTTCCGGCGGCTGGTCGATGTTGGTGAGGTCGTCGCAGAGTTCATGGAGCGCATCGGCCGGATGGGCGTCCGTCTCGGCTGCGTTCTGTTCCAGCTGCGCGCCAACATGCAGTTCGATGCGGCCGTCCTCGATGCCTTCGGCGCGTCGTTACCTGCGGGCAGATATGCACTCGAGCCGCGCAACGCGACGTTCATGACCGATAAAGCGTTCGACGTCCTGCGAACGCACGGCATCGCGCTGTGCCTGAACGACGATCTCTTCGACCCGAAGACGTACGTGCGCACCGGCGCGTTCGCGTACTTGCGCTTCCATCGAGCCGCCTATTCCGCCGCCGAAATCGACGAGCGCGCAGCGCTCATCAACGAGTTCGCGGACCCAGGGGATGTGTTCGCGTTCTTCGCACACGAGGACGACCCGGAATGCGTCGCGCCCGCCCTCGCGATGAAGAGGATCTTGACTTAGGACGTCTTCTCTTCGCCGACCTTCTCGCGAACGGCTCCGTTGCCGCCGGACGGCTCGGGACGCCAGACGTCCGGGGTCGATCCACTTCTCGCGCGGCGAGCAGCGCCGCCGATCAGTTCGCGCACCCGCTCGTTCGCGAACAGCGCGGCGCCGACGCCGACCGCCAGCGC
>DASQWC010000012.1:0-5153 GCA_035640475.1 Actinomycetota bacterium
CGCTGCGCCCCCCGAACCCCCCGCGGAAGCAGTTTCGAGATTGCTCTCCAGCGCGCGGGAGCGCGCAAATGTCTCCACAGGCCTGAATTCCGCCGGCCCCCTATACTTGACGGCGTTCCCCACCCTTAGGGCCGTAGCTCAACTTGGCAGAGCACCGGTCTCCAAAACCGGGGGTTGTGGGTTCGAGTCCCGCCGGCCCTGCAAAGGCCAGGACTACGAAAGGACTGGCAAAGAAGTATGAACCGCGAGTTCAAGAGGCGCATGAAGCGCGAACAGCGCCAGCAAGAGCGCGCGCAGATGCGCGGCGGTCAGCGTCCGCCTATCCCGGTTCAGCAGCAGAAGCGACAGCGCGTCAAGATCCGCACCTACTTCAGCGAGATCCGCGGTGAGCTCCGCCGTGTGATCTGGCCGACGCGCCAAGAGGTCATCACGTACTCGATGGTCGTCATCCTCGTCGTCACGGTTCTCACCGGAGTCGTGTTCGCACTCGACCTCGGCTTCGCGCAAGGAATCGTCGAGCTCTTCCGTCCGAGCGGACCATGACCGACTACAACAGCACCGACACGACGACCGAAGACCAGGAACAGGACGTCCAGGACACGTCCTTCGGCCAAACGCGCGAACCGGAAGCACCAGACGCGCAGCCGGAGCCGGCTGCCGCACCGACGCCCGAACCCGCTGCCGAGCCTGTGACGGAGGCCACCGCGGATGCGGACGCGGACCCCATCGTCGATCAGACGGCCGTCGCCGTCGAGGTGTCGGAAGAAGCGCTCGAAGCCGAAGAAGACGAAGACGAGGACGGGGATGAGGAGGAGAACTACTTCTTCGCACCCGGTGACTGGTTCGTCGTCCATACCTACGCCGGCTACGAGAACAAGGTCCGTGCGAACCTCTCGTCCCGAATTCAGTCCATGAATATGGAAGACAAGATCTACGACGTCGTCGTCCCGACCGAAGAGGTGATGGAGCTCAAGTCGGGCAAGATGCAGTCGGTTCAGAAAAAGGTATTCCCCGGCTACATCCTCGTCCGGATGCAGCTGGACGACGACTCGTGGTACGTCGTGCGCAACACGCCCGGCGTCACCGGATTCGTCGGATCGGGCGCAAAGCCGACGCCGTTGGATCCGGGCGAAGTCACAAAGATCCTCGCGCCGAAGACCGAGGAGCGTCCGCGTCCGAAGCTCGATTACGAGGTCGGCGAGGTCGTCAGCGTCGTTGCCGGCCCGTTCAACGGCTACAGCGGTCCCGTGAACGCCATCGAGGTGGACAAGCAGCAGGTCACCGTTCTCCTCGATCTCTTCGGGCGGGAGACGCCGGTAGAGTTGACGTTCGATCAGGTCACGAAGCTGTAGGAGACTCTCGATGGCAAAGAAAGTCCTCACCAAGCTCAAGCTCCAGCTGCCGGCCGGACAGGCGTCCGCTGCGCCGCCCGTCGGTCCCGCGCTCGGACAGCACGGTGTGAACATCATGGAGTTCGTCAAGCAGTACAACGAAGCGACGCGCAACCAGCAGGGCACGATCATTCCGTGCGAGCTCACCGTCTACGACGACCGCTCATTCACGTTCATCACGAAGACCCCGCCGGCGGCCGTCCTCATCAAGCAAGCCGCCGGGATCGAGAAGGGCTCGGCCGAGCCGCACAAGGACAAGGTCGGAACGCTGAAGCGCGACCAAGTGCGCAAGATCGCCGAACAGAAGATGAAGGACCTCACCGCCAACGACATCGATCAAGCGATGAAGATCATCGAGGGGACGGCCCGCTCGATGGGTGTGAAGGTCGAGTAGCCGTGGGCAAGCTCGGGAAGCGTCTGAAGTCGGCCGGCGAGAGCTTCGATCGCGATCAGCTCTACGCGCCGTCCGAAGCCCTCGAGATCGTGAGGAACAACGCGAAGGCACGCTTCGACGAGACGATCGAGGCTGCGTTCAAGCTGGGGATCGATCCTCGCAAGTCCGACCAGATGGTCCGCGGAACGGTGAGCCTTCCGTCGGGGACGGGCAAAGAGATGCGGGTGGCCGTGTTCGCTGCCGGCGACGCTGCGCGCGACGCGAAGGAAGCCGGCGCAGACTTCGTCGGTGAAGACGACCTCGTCGACAAGATTCAGGGCGGCTGGTTCGAGTTCGACGCAGCCGTCGCGACGCCGGACATGATGCCGAAGGTGGGAAAGATCGGAAAGCTCCTCGGCCCCCGTGGGCTCATGCCCAACCCGAAGGCGGGGACGGTTACGCAGGAGGTGGGCAAGGCCGTCGGCGAGATCAAAGGCGGAAAGGTCGAGTACCGGACGGACAAGTTCGGCAACGTCCACCTGATCCTCGGCAAAGCCTCGTTCGAGCAGCCGGCGTTGCTCCAGAACTTCGCCACGGCGCTGGACGAGCTCATCAAGGCCAAGCCGCCTGCGGCCAAGGGCCGGTACATCAAGGGGATCACGGTGTCGTCCACGATGGGACCCGGCGTGCGCGTCGATCCCAACGTGACACCGCGGGACATCGTTCCCGCGCAGCAAAGCTCGTAAGCCCGTATACTCGCCGAGCCGAAGACAGCAGGTCCTACGGGACAAAGGCGCAAGCCGCCTGCCGAGGTGCGTCGCAACTCTTGATGCCCTCGTCCCGTGGACGGGGGTTTTTTCATGACTGAGTACGCGACGAAGGTCAGACCGGAGAAGGTTGAGACCGTCGAGAAGATCAAGACGCAGATCGGTGAGACCCAAGCGGTCGTCCTCACCGAGTACCGCGGTCTGACCGTCGGCGAGCTGGCCGACCTCCGTACGCAGCTGCTCGACAAAGAGACGAGTTACCGCGTCGTCAAGAACACGCTCGCACGGCGTGCGGTTGCCGATGCCGGGCTCGGCGAGCTCGAGGAGCTCTTCGTCGGTCCGGTGGCCGTCGCCTACGTCAAGGGCGACCCGGTCTCGGCGGCGAAGGTGCTCGCGACGTTTGCTCGTGAGCATCCGGCACTCGTCATCAAGGGCGGCGTTCTCGAGGGTCGTATCCTCACCGCCGACGAGACGAAGGCGCTCGCGAGCGTGGACACGCTGGACGTCTCTCGCGCTAAGATCGCGGGCTTGCTCACGGCGCCGTTGCGCCAGCTGATGATGCTGCTCGAGGCGCCGGCGGCCCGGATCATCTACGTCCTGGACCAGATCGGCGCGAAGGCGGCGGCCGAAGCGGCACCGGAAGCCGAAGCGGCACCGGAAGCCGAAGCGGCACCGGCCGTGGAAGCCGAGCCCGAAGCACCAGTGGAGCAAGAAGCAGCGCAACCGCAAGAACAGGAAGGGAGCAGCGATGGCGAAGGTTGATGACGTCCTGACCGCGATCAAGGAACTGTCCGTTCTCGAGGCGGCCGAGCTCGCGAAGATGATGCAAGAGGAGTTCGGCATCGAAGCGGCCGCACCCGTTGCCGTTGCGGCGGCCGGTGCACCCGCGGGCGGCGACGGCGCGGCGGCGGCAGAGGAGAAGGACGAGTTCGACGTGATCCTCACGGCGCCGGGCGACAAGAAGATTCAGGTGATCAAGGAGATCCGTTCGTTCACGACGCTCGGCTTGAAGGAAGCGAAGGATGTCGCCGACTCGGCTCCCAAGCCGATCAAGGAGAAGGTGACGAAGGACGAGGCTCAGAAGATCAAGGAAGCGATTGAAGCCGCCGGTGGGACGGTGGAAATTAAGTGACGGGACTGGTTGACGGCTTCGGCAGCCCATTCCTAGGATTGGCCACCGTGAAAGAGATGGGCACCTAGTGGCGGACGTCGGCGACATCGCCGAGGGCGTCGTCGCGAAGATCATGCCGTACGGGGCCTTCGTTGACCTTGACGGCGGCCAGAAGGGTCTCGTTCACATCTCGCAAGTCGATCGTTCGTACGTGCAGAACGTCGGTGATTTTCTGCGAGAGACCGACCGCGTGACGGTCAAGGTCGTCGGCATCAAGGACGACGGCCGTCTCGACCTGTCGATCAAGGCGCTCCAGGAGCCGGACCCGAGCGAGCATCGTCCGGTACCGAAGCAGGATCCGGATTTCGAGCGGATGCTGAAGAAGTTCATGCAGCGTTCGAACGAGCGCCAGGCCGACATCAAGCGGAACATCCGGCAAAAACTGGGCTGATCTTTCCCGCGCTCGACCCCGGCGATCGCGCGGCGATCGAGCGCCAAATCGAACGGCCCGTCCGTGGAGAAGTTCGTGTCGCCGTACGCTGCCCGTGCGGTCTGCCCGCCGTGATCGAGACGTTCCCGTTCATGGACGGCGAGCCGTTCCCAACGCTGTATTGGCTGACGTGCGTGCGCGCGTGCAGCGCGATCGGCGGCCTCGAGGCCTCCGGCGTGATGCGCGAGCTCACCGATCGCCTCCGAACCGACGACGACTTCTCGCGAGCCTTTGGCGCGGCGGAAAGAGATTACGTCGACCGTCGGAACGCACTCGCCCCGCTCGAGAGTGGCGGCGGCATCGGCGGCGGACCATCGGACCGCGTGAAGTGCCTGCACGCACACTACGCGCATCACCTGGTGTGCGAATGCAACCCGGTCGGGGCCTGGGTGCAGGAACAGATCGGCGATGTGCTCGTACCGCCGCCGTGCGTGTAGCCGCCGTCGACGTCGGGACGAACACCGTCCGCCTGCTCATTCGGGACGGCGACGAGGCCGTCGACCGCGATTCTCGGATCACGCGACTCGGACAGGGCGTCGACGCCGCGGGCGAGCTGGGAGCCGAGGCGATGCAGCGGACGCTCGACGTCGTCCGGGACTTCGTCGAGCGCGCGCGGAACGCGGGGGCCGAGCACGTCCGCGTTGCCGGGACGAGCGCATTGCGTGACGCCGCCAACCGAGCCGAGTTCGTCGATCGGGTCCGGGAGGCGTGCGGGGTTCGGATCGAGGTGCTCGAGGGGGCCGAAGAGGGGCGGCTTGCCTATCTCGGCGCCACGAGCTGGCTCGACGACGGCGACTTCGTCGTCTGCGATATCGGCGGTGGCTCAACGGAACTGATCGCGGCGGATGACGTCGTGTCGGCCGATATCGGATCGGTGCGCGTGCGGGAGCGTTATCTGGACGGCGATCCGCCGACTCCGGGATCTGTCGAGTACGCGCGGACGGCAATTCCAGGGATCCTCGCGGGGCTGGACCTGCCGGAGCGGTTCAAGCTCGGACGGCTCGTCGGTGTGGCGGGGACG
>DASQWC010000013.1:0-42247 GCA_035640475.1 Actinomycetota bacterium
CCGGAGACGATGACGGTTTCGGTCATGGACAAACCTCCCTCGGGGCCTCGATTCCAGCAAAGTATATGCGGCTTCGAGTTTGGGCAGACTTGGAGGACACGTGAAGATCGATACCGTTCAGATAGACCATGTGGGGATTGCCGTCCGTTCCCTCGACGACGCGCTCGCGACGTACAAGCAACTCTGGAATCTCGAGCCGGATCACATCGAACGCGGTGAGACCGACAAGGTCACCGAGGCAATGCTGCCCATAGGCGACACGCATCTGCAGCTCCTGGAGGCGACCGACGACGAGTCGACGATTGCGAAATTCATCGCGCGGCGCGGCGAGGGTCTGCACCACATCGCCATTCGAGTGGGCGACATCGAGCACGCGCTTGCCGCGCTTGCCGCCGAGGGGGCCGAGCTCATCGATACGGAGCCGCGCATCGGCGGAGGCGGCCACCGAGTCGCGTTCGTGCACCCGAAGACGACGCACGGCGTCCTCATCGAGCTCGTCGAACACGTAGGCTGAGCGCGCCATGCCGAGCAAGCGCAAGAGTGCCGAGAAGCAAGCGCCGTCCAAGCCCGTCCACACGATGGCCGAGCGGATCGCCGAGCTCAACGAGCGCAAGGCCAAAGCGCTGGAGGGCGAGAGCCCCGAAGCGATGCAGCGGCAGCACGACCGCGGCAAGCTGACCGCGCGCGAGCGCTGCGAGGTCCTGCTCGACCCCGGTTCCTTCCAGGAGTTCGACATGCTCGCGCGCAATCGAGCGCGTGGGTTCGGGCTCGAGAAGCGGCGGGTCTACGGCGATGGCGTCGTGACCGGTTGGGGCACGATCGACGGGAGGAAAGTCTTCGTCTTCTCGCAGGACTTCACGTTCATCGGCGGAACGCTCGGTGAGGTGTACGCGGAGAAGATCTGCAAAGTGATGGATCTCGCTGCATCGACGGGAGCTCCCGTCATCGGCATCAACGACGGCGGCGGCGCTCGCGTGCAGGAAGGCATGGTGTCGCTGGCCGGCTACGCCTACATCTTCGACCGCAACGTCCGGTTCTCCGGCGTGATACCGCAGATCTCGATCGTCGCGGGACCCTGCGCCGGAGGCGCGGTGTACTCACCGGCGATCACCGACTTCATCTACATGGTCAAGGGAATCTCGAATATGCAGATCACCGGTCCCGACGTCATCAAAACGGTGACGGGCGAGGATGTCACGCTCGAGGAGCTCGGCGGCGCCATGTCGCACGCGACGAAGTCGGGCGTCGCGAATTTCGTCGCCGAGGACGAGGAGGACTGCTTCGCGCAGGTCCGGCACCTGCTTTCGTACCTCCCGTCCAACAATCTCGAGGAGCCGCCCTATCTGGAGACCGGAGATCCACCGGGACGAACGGACCCCGACCCGGGCGAGGTGCTTCCGGACGCGTCGAACCAGCCCTACGACATGCACGACGTCATCACGCGCGTCGTCGACAAGGAGACGTTCTACGAGTACTTCCCCCACTACGCGCCGAACATCATCTGCGGCTTCGCTCGGCTCGGCGGACATGCAGTCGGCATCGTGGCAAACCAGCCCCGGATTCTCGCCGGCTCTTTGAACGTGAGCGCGTCGGAGAAGGCTGCGCGGTTCATCCGCACGTGCGATGCCTTCAATGTTCCGCTCGTCACCTTCATGGACGTCCCCGGATTCCAGCCGGGCACCGATCAGGAATGGGGCGGCATCATCCGCCGGGGCGCCAAGCTCCTGTACGCATTCACCGAAGCGACGGTTCCGCGCCTCACGGTCATCACGCGCAAGGCGTACGGCGGCGCCTACGTGGTCATGAACTCGAAGCAGATCCGCGCCGACATCTGCTTCGCGTGGCCGACGGCGGAGTTCGCGGTCATGGGGGCCGACGCGGCCGTGCCGATCATTCAGCGCAGAGATATCGAAGCTGCCGACGATTCAGCCGCGAAGCGGGCCGAGCTGATCGCCCAGTACGAGGAGCAGTTCCTGAATCCGTGGATCGCAGCCGAGCGCGGCTACATCGACGACGTCATCGAGCCCGCGCAGACGAGGCCGATTCTTATTCGCCACCTCGAGATGCTGCGCACGAAACGGGAGTCACTCCCCCAGCGCAAGCACGGGAATATTCCGCTTTAGCTCGCGCTAAACATTGCGCGCTCCCGCGCGCTTCCGTTTGATCGGGGGGCTGCCGCGCTGCGCGCGGCGGCTCCGCTCCGCTCCGCGGGCCCCCCGAACCCCCCGGCGGTGCTTGGGCGTCTCCTCGGTGCCCAGATAGCTCGCCAGCACCGACTCGTTGGAGAGCACGGCCTTCGGCGTGCCTTCGGCCAAGACCGTGCCCAAGTCCAAGCACACCAGCCGGTCGGTGATCGCCGAAACAACCGGGATGTTGTGCTCGACAACGACGAGCGTCATCCCTTGCTCGTCTCGGAGATCGAGAAGCAGCTCGCCGAGCACTTCACTCTCGCGCTGCGCGACGCCGGCGGTCGGCTCGTCGAGGAACAGGAGATCCGGATCGTGCGCGAGCGCGCACGAAAGCTCGAGGATGCGGCGGGTTCCCGTCGACAGCTCGGACACGAACGTGTCGGCGTAGTTGCCGAGACCCGTCCGGCCGAGAAGCTCCTCGACGCGCCGCGCGACGTCTCGCTCAGATGCGACGACGGCCCAGCCGCGCAGCGCGCACGCGAACGGATCGCGGACGTCGACGTGCCTGTCGAACGCAAGCGCGAGGGACTCGCGCACCGTAAGAGAGGGCCACAATCGAGCGTCCTGGAATGTACGTCCGATGCCGCGCTCGGCGAGCTCGGCGGGACGCAACCCGGTGGTCTCGTGGGAGCCGAAGGAGAGTCGTCCCGAGTCGGGCGGAAGAAAACCCGAACAGATGCTCACGAAGGTCGTCTTGCCTGCGCCGTTGGGTCCGATGATCCCGACGATCTCGCCGCGTCTCACCTCGAGATCGACATCGTCCACGGCCACCACTCCGCCGAAGTGCTTCCCGACGCTCGAGGCTCGGAACAGGACGCCGTCGCCGGATCTCGCCGCGCGGCGCCGGCGCTTGCTTTCCGGACGACGCAGGAAGACGGCCCGGGCGAGATCCGGACGCGCGAGGAGGCGCTCGATCGATCCGGTGAAGCGGACCTGACCCTTCTCGAGAAAGACGGCGCGATCGGCGAGACGCGCCGCCACGTTGAGCGATTGCTCGACGACAAGGAGCGTCACGCCCTGCTCACTCAAGCTACGCACAACCCGGACCAGCTCCGAGACGACCGTGGGTGCGAGCCCGATCGAGAGCTCGTCGATCATGAGCAACCGCGGACGACACAACAGTGCCTGCGCGAGTGTGAGCATCTGCTGCTCGCCACCGGAGAGCGACGCCGCGCGTTGCGCGGCCCGGTCACGCAGCACGGGGAACAGGGCGAAGACGTCGTCCAGCCCTCGACGGAATGCGTCCTTGTCCTTCCGGCGAAGCCAGCCGGCCATGCGGAGGTTGTCGGTCACGGTGAGCGACGGAAAGACCCCGCGCCCGCCGGGCACGGTGACGATTCCAGCACCGAGCCGTTTCGCCGGACTCCACTTCGTGATGTCCTCGCCGTCGTAGACGACGGTTCCGGTCGTCGCCGGCAGGATCCCGGAAACCACGCGCAGCAACGTCGACTTCCCGGCGCCGTTCGTGCCGAGCAGCGTCGACGGCTCGCTTTCCGCAAGCGACATGTCGATTCCGAAGAGCACCTGCAATCCGCCGTAGCCGGCGCCGACACCATCGCAACGCAGCAGCCCGTCCCCGCCGCTCGGTGCGGCGGGCACGCCCTCGGTAACGTTCGTGCTGCCGAGCGCCGATGGCGCCGGCAGCTCCACGCCGCGCCGGCGTGCGAGCGCTCCGAGCGCACGGTCTCGGATCGCGTACATCACTTCGCCGAGCCCGCCGGGAACGATCATCAGCAGCAACAGAAGACCGGCTCCCGTTGCGAGCAGCTCGCCGGTCGAGCCGAGGAAGTCTTGGACCGCGTGTACATACGCCGCGCCGAGCAGCGCGCCCGGCACCGAGCCGAGGCCGCCGACGACGGCGGCCGTGAATGCTTCGACGCTGAGGATCGGATTGAAGCCGGCGAAGCTGATGCCGCGGTTGGCCACGACGAATAGCCCGCCGGCAAATCCTGCGATCGCTCCAGAGAACGCGAACGCGAAGAGCTTGGTCCTCGTGGGATCCACCGATTGCGCGGCGGCGGCCGACTCGTTGTCGCGCACGGCGAGCACGGCGCGGCCGGCGCGGCTGCGGCGGAGGTTGACGGTCAAGAAGATCGCCAGCAACAGCGCCGCGAAGATGAAGTAGTACAGCGTTCGGGGCTCGTCCAAGGAGAAGCGCTCGAGCAGCAACGGCGGCGGCACCCGGCGGGGATTCAGGCTCGGGAAATAGCCGGAGTTCAGCAGGAACGTCGACACGGGGACGGCGAACGCCAGCGTCGTCGCCGCGAGGAACAAGCCGCGGATGCGCAGCGCCGGCACACCGACGAGCAGAGCAGCCGCGCCGCCGGCCATCGCCGACAGGGCAAGTGTGACGAACAAGTCGGCGTCCTGGTGGACGAGAAGACTGCCGGTGACTGCCGCGCCGAGGCCGACGAACGCGAACTGTCCGAGCGAGATCTGGCCGGCCCACCCGGCGAGCACGACCAGCGAGACGGCGACGATCCCGAGCAGGAGCATGTAGGTGAGGAGCACCGTCGTCGACCGCGGAACGATCCACGGCATCGCGAGCAGTAGCGCGGCGATGACGACGGGACCGAGCACGCGGGCGTAGCGAACCTCGCGCAGCTCGGCGACGGCCGTCGGCACCGGACGCACCTCGTGCACCGCCGCGAAGCGGCCGAGGTCGCCCTCGTCGCCGCGACTCGTTCCTCGTCGCTGGGCCAGCAGCGCGATCAAGATCGCGGCGAACAGCGCGACGTCCACGAGCGCCGAACGCGGGTAGTTCCAGAAGACGGCTTGCTCGAACACACCGATGCCGAGCGACGCGGCGATCGCGACCGGGAGCCGGTCCATACGCGCGATGACGGCCGCGGCAATCGGTGCGAGCAGGGCCGGTGGACCACCGACGACACCGAGATTGGGTCCCTTGATCGGCGCGGCGAGTATCAGTCCGAGCCCGGAAAGCCCGGCGGCGACCATCCAGGTGACCGTCGAAAGCCGCCGAACCGGGATCCCCAGCAGCAGCGCCCGTTCGGAGGAGTCGGCGGATGCGCGGATCGCGATGCCGACGTCACTTCGATACAGAAACCACCCGAGTGCCGCAAGAACGATCGGCACGACGGCGAGCGCCACGACATCGTCTCCGTGGAAGATCACCGGACCGATCGTGATGTCGAGCTTCAGCGGGCCCCGGAACGTCTCGAGCGGGTCGAGATCGCTGAAAACAGCCGGCAGACCGATCTGCGCGGCGCCGAGGATCTGCAGAATGCCGATCGTCGCTACCGTCAGGATGAGACGCGGCGCGTTCTCGAAGCGCCGGACGACGACCGTATCGATGAGCGCGCCTGTTGCGATCGCCGCCGCGAGGCCGAGCACGACGGCGAGCACATACGGAAGGTGCAACCCGATGACCGAGATCAGCGCGATCACGGCAGCGAGTCCGCCAAGCTCGGCCTGCGCGAAATTGATGATGCGGTTGGCTCGATAGACGAGAACGAGTCCCATCGCCGTGAGGCCCGTTAGGGAGCCGAGCACCAGACCGAGGACGACGACGCCGGCCGGCAGACCGCTGGGCAGCAGCGCCGCGGCGATCACCCACACGACGAGGAGGCCGACGACAGTGGTGAGACTCGCGACCCACCTGCGGTCGCGCAGTGTCGCGATCACTTACCGAAGCAAGCGACCTGTCCGGACCCCCACTCGCTCGCCTTCGACAGGTCGAACGGGAAGAACTTGCCTCCCTGACAGGTCTCATACGAGCCCATATCGCCGTTGAAGTTGCTGCGCTTGTCCGGGTTGTACCAGGCAATGGGCGCCTGGATCACGGGACTGAAGTTTCCCGGCTTCCACTCGAGCGTGCCCGCAGGCCCGCTGATCCTCCCGAGGCTGAACCAGCCGGCCTGGAAATTCGCCGGATTGAGATCGGGCCCGGCCTGTTGGAGCGCGTTGTACATCATCAGCAGGATGGCGTACGACACGGCGTAGTACGGGCCGGCCGGCTCTCCGTTCGGGTTGGCGAGCTTGTACACCTTGTACGCTTCGTCGCTGCGCCGATCCGGGTACCGGCCACCGATGACGACCGCGTGCGTCCACTGATCCTCGGGGAGCTGCTGCGCTTGCGCGTCGCCCCATCCGGGAGTCCACCACTCCGGGTGGTAGTCCTGGCCGTTGGCGGCGTTCGTCATGAAGATCGGGAAGACCGGGTCGCAGTAGCAGAGAACGGTCGAGACGTTGGCCGCCTTGAGCTGCGCGACGACGCTCGTCGCCTGGCGGCCCATGTCCGCGACGTTGAACGTATAAGAGATGCGGCGGACGGGCTTTCCACCGCACTTCGCCGTCTCCTTCATGATCACCCCGCCGATCTCCGTGTACTCCGGGTTGTCGGGGTGCACGAGACCGAACACACGCTTGGTCGCATTGAACGCCGGCGATCCGGCAAACGACGCGTTCATCTTCGCCATGCGACGGCACACGAGATTCGAAAGCCAGCCCGCCACTCCGCTCCCGGTGGGGAGCACGGAAAACCAGTACGGACTCCGCTCCGCGTACCAGCTCTGCGGGAACCCCGTCGGCCCGAGCGTGATGGCCTTTCGTTCGGCGAGCCCCTGCCAGAAGGGATAGGAGCCTTTCAGCGGGAACGTCGCGTCGACGAACCCGTTCAGATCGACGGCGCGCTGAGCGTCGGCTTGCGCCTGCCCCTGATCGAGTCCCTGATGCTCGTTGAGGTAGTCGCCCTGGCCGTCGAAGACGCGAAGCTCGACCGAGCGCCCGTAGAGCTCGAACTGCTTGTTGAAGTAGCCGATATACGTTCTCAGGTCCGCGATGTAGAGGTCGTCGTCGAGATTTGCATCGCCGAGCGCCGCGTTGATCGCAGAGTCTTGCGCAGAACGCGCATGCCTATAGACGGCGATGATCTTGTCCTTCGTAACGCCGCGGTATCTCGTGCCACCGTTATTGCCCGTGTACTTCGGAAGACAGGGCGGCGCGTAGACGGTGAACGTGACCTGCCTGACGCCCGGCCCGCAATTCACGCCGCTGCGCGCGGTACCTCGCGTTCCGGCCTTCGGCGGGGCGGTGATCGCCGTTCCGGATCCCGGATCGACCGGCCCTCCGGCGGCGCTCGTGCCGCTGCCGCTGCCGATGCCGGCGTCCGCGCCGTCCGGAACCGCGGACGCCCGATCGTCTGTGAAGCCACCCGGCTGGGCGCCCGCGTCGGACGCCACCGTGTTCAGCGGCGAGCGGGATGGGATCAGCGTGGCGAGCAGGAGCAGGACGATCAGCGCTCCGAATAACGGCGTGTAGCGTCTCGCCATGCGTCCCAAATACGTGCGGACGATTGCCTCGACGTCTTCAGCGTCGAGCCTCTTGGACGGCGCGGCCATTCCCCTCCCCCGGCAGTCTCCCGACACCTCAAAATACTCGCGACCACGCGTGAGCGTCGTGCTCCGTTCAGGGCTGGGTACTAGGCTTCTTTCGTGGACGACGCGTACGACTTCGAGATCACTCCGGCGCCCAGCGAGGAGGACCGAGAGGCGATTCTTGCCGCCGTCGACGAGCTGCTTCGCCGTGAGGCACGTCTCGCGCAACCCTCCGTCTGGAGCTTGGGCGGCTGGATCGAACGTCGCGTCGGAATCAGCGACATGCGCGACCACATTCCGGCCGGCCGCCGCTGGGCGCTGTCGGCAAGGATGCCGCTCGGGGGCCGACCATTTCCCGGCCTGAACGGTCGCGGCGACGCCAAGTAGGACATGAGGAGGTCATGTTGAGCGGCCAGTTGCAGACCAACGATGCTCCCGATCGCAATCTCGCGATGGAGCTCGTTCGCGTCACAGAAGCAGCGGCGCTCGGCGCCGGGCGGTGGATCGGACGAGGCAACAAGGAAGCCGCCGACCAAGCCGCCGTCGACGCGATGCGCCACATGCTGTCGACAGTCAGCGTCGATGGAACCGTCGTCATAGGCGAAGGGGAGAAGGACGAGGCGCCGATGCTCTACAACGGCGAGCGCGTCGGCGACGGCAACGGTCCGGAGGTCGACGTCGCCGTCGATCCCATCGACGGCACGGGGTTGACTTCTCGCGGGCAGGGCAACGCAGTCGCGGTGGTCGCGCTTTCCGAACGCGGGACCATGTTCGATCCCGGACCGTGCGTCTATATGGACAAGCTCGCATGCGGTCCGGAAGCTGCCGACGTCATCGACCTCGACGCGCCGCCGGAGGAGAACGTCGCTCGAGTCGCGAAGGCACTCAGCATCAAGCCGGCCGAGGTCACCGTCACGATCCTCGACCGCCCTCGACACGAAGAGCTCATCGCGTCCGTTCGCAGCGCCGGCGCGCGCGTCTTTCTGATAACCGACGGCGACGTCGGCGGGTCGATCAATGCCGCCAGGCAGGAGAGCGGGGTTCACCTGCTCATGGGCATCGGCGGAACGCCGGAGGGTGTGATCTCCGCCTGCGCGCTGAAGTGCCTGGGCGGGTACATGCTCGGACGGCTCTGGCCGCGCAACGACGACGAAAAGGCGCGCGCGAAGGACGCCGGGTACGACCTCGACCGGACCCTCACCATCAACGACCTCGCCGCATCGGACAACGTCTTCTTCGCCGCGACCGGCGTAACGGACGGACGGCTGCTCAAGGGTGTCTCCTACGCGCCGGGCAAGGCGTTCACGCAGTCACTTGTCATGCGTTCACGGTCCGGCACGATCCGGTACGTCGAGTCCGAGCACAGGCTCCAGAAGCTCAACATCCTCTCCGGGTCGCGCTACTCCTCGTAATCGCGAGTGGCTGCAGAGGGCGGCACCAAAGCGACGGTTGCCGCGCTTGCGGCGAACTTCGCGATCGCGACAGCGAAGTTCGTCGCGTTCGCATTCACGGCGTCGGCGTCGATGCTCGCCGAGGGCATCCACTCCGTGACCGACACGACCAATCAGGCATTGCTCCTGCTCGGCATGCACCGCGCACGGCGCCCGGCAACACCCGAGCATCCGTTCGGGTACGGCCGCGAGCGTTACTTCTGGGCGTTCATCGTCGCGGTTGTTCTGTTCACCGCGGGCGGTGTCGCTTCGATACTCGAGGGCTATGAGAAGTTACGACACCCGCACGAGGTCTCGTCGTTCGCATGGGCCATCGGCGTGCTGCTCGTGGCGATCGTCTTCGAGTCGGTGAGCATGGTCGTTGCTGTTCGCGAAGCCAACGCCGTCCGCCGCACGGGGTGGGTCAAATTCATCCGTCATGCGAAAGCGCCGGAGCTCCCAGTTCTCCTCCTCGAGGACGGTGGCGCGCTGCTGGGCTTGTTCATCGCGTTGACCGGCGTGACGCTCGCCTCCGTGACCGAGGAGCCGCGATACGACGCGGCTGGGAGCCTCGCCATCGGCGTCCTGCTGTGCATCATCGCGATCGTGCTCGCCGTCGAGTTGCGCAGCCTGCTGATCGGCGAGTCGGCGTCGTCGGCCAACATCAGGACGATCGAGGAAGCCGTCCGAGAGGATCCCGACGTCGAATCGCTCATCCACATGCGCACACAACACATCGGCCCGGATGAGCTGCTCGTCGGAATCAAGGTTCACCTGCGCAACAACCTTCCGTTCACGAAGGTCGCGCGGGTGATCAACCGGATCGAGACCCGCGTACGGAAACGCGTCCCGGCCGCACGCCTCATGTACATCGAGCCGGACGTGAGAACGAAGCATTGATCGCCAAGAGTGTCTACCTGGGGCAGTACACGGACGAGGTCGCGAACGTCATCGCGGAGGAGCTCGAGCAAGCCGGTATCGGGTGGAGCTATAAGCAGCCGGGATTCTTCACGCGTGCGTTCTTCGCCGGAGAGTGGGGCACACGGTTGTTCGTCGACGAGGAAAAGCTGATGGAGGCGCGAAAGATCGCGGATCGCGTCGTCGCACGACTGGAACGCCGGAAGGACGAATGAGCGAGCCCAAGCGGTTCCCATCGGGCGCGGTCGCCTCGCCGCACTACCTGGCGTCTTCGGCCGGGTTGGCAGTCCTGGCCGACGGAGGGAACGCGCTCGATGCGGCCATCGCGACGAATCTCGTCCTCGGCGTCGTGACGCCGTACATGTGCGGCTACGGCGGAGACCTGTTCGCGCTGATTTGGGCCCCGCCGGGGCGTGGCGGAGGCGCAAAGGACGGACTGCACGCGTACAACGGCTCCGGCCGGGCCCCGGCGGCCGCGACACTCGAGGCCGTTCGGGGCGCTGCCGGCTCCGACCGGATGCCGGGTGCCGGCCCCCTGACGGTCTCGGTTCCCGGCGCCGTCGAAGCGTGGTTCAAGCTGCTCGAACGCTTCGGCACGAGGTCCTTCGCCGATCTCGCGGCCCGAGCGTCGAGGTATGCACACGATGGCTTTCCGTTGTCGGCGAAGGCGGCCGGGTATATCGGAGCGTCCGCGTCGATCTATACCGACGACTGGGCGCAAGCGTGGCGATCGGTGTACGCGGACGCAAAGGCCGGGGCTCGCCTCCGGCAGCCCGACCTGGCCCGGACGATCGACGTCCTGCGAGCCGAAGGTCCCGAGCCCTATTACCGGGGTTCGATCGGCGAGGCCATCGCCCGAACGCTGCGCGGCCACGGCGCGCTGATGGACGTCGAGGATCTCGCGCAGCACGCCGGCGACTGGGTCGAGCCCTTGTCGACGAGCTATCGCGGCGTCGACGTGTATGAGCTTCCGCCGAACTCGCAGGGCGTGGTCGCACTCGAGGCGCTGAACATCCTCGAGGATCTCGACCTCGGGCCGTCCGGATCGGCGTCCAGAGTGCACGTGCTCATCGAGGCCGTGAAGCTCGCACTCGCAGACCGCAACGCGTACGTCACCGATCCGGGCTACATGCGGACGCCGGCCGCCGAGCTCGCATCGAAGGAGTGGGCACGGCGACGCCGCGCCGAGATCGACCCTGACCGCGCGTCCGCACCGACAACCGGACGCGCCGCCGTCGGCGGAACGATCTATCTCTGCGCGGCAGACGCCGACGGGATGCTCGTCAGCCTGATTCAGTCGAACTACGTCGGTTTCGGGTCGGGCGTGTCCGTGCCCGGATGGGGCATCAATCTGCAGAATCGCGGCGCATACTTCTCGCTCGATCCCTCACATACGAACGCAATCGCTCCACGGAAGCGAACGATGCACACGCTTATGCCGGCGATGGCGTTTCGCGACGGAAGCCCGTGGCTGGTATTCGGTTCCATGGGCGGCGACGGTCAAGCGCAAACGCATGTGCAGTTCCTCAACCACGTCATCGATGACGGCGGCAACATCCAGGATGCGATCGATGCGGCGCGCTGGGTCGTTTCGCCGAGCGATTGGTCGATAGCCGCGGAATCGCGTGTCGGCGAGGCCGTGATGCGCGCCCTGCGCGTGCGAGGTCACACCATCGATGCGGTCGGGCCCTACGAAACGCAGATGGGGCACGCCCACGCGATCGAAGTGACCGACGATGGGTACATCGCCGCGACGGATCCGCGGGCCGAAGGCGCCGCACTCGGCCAGTAGTATGACCGGCGCGGCCGGGCTCATCCCCGGCGTCGCGCTGCTGACTGCCGCGGCAATCTGGGGGACGACCTTCCCGCTCGTCAAGGAAGCGCTGAAACACATCTCCGCTTTCGAGTTCCTCGCCATCCGTTTCACGATTGCGAGCACCGTGCTCGCGGCGATCTCACCCCGCTCCGCTCGTTGGGCCGTGAAGACGGGTCTTCGCGGCGGAATCACGGCCGGGCTCCTGCTCGCGCTCGGTCACGCTTTTCAGACCATCGGCCTGGATCACACGCTTTCGACCAACGCCGGATTCATTACAGGGCTGTACGTCGTGTTCACCCCGCTGCTCGCGGCAATCGTCCTCCGGCGGCGTCCGAAGGCGCTGGTGCTGCTCGGCGTAGTGCTGACCGCCGCCGGACTTGCACTGATGAGCCTGCGTTTGGACGCGGGCAACGTGACGTTCAACGTCGGCGACCTGCTCGTCCTCGTGTGCGCCGTCATGTACGCCGGACAAATCGTCACGCTTGCGCGATATGCGGCCGAGAGCGACCCTCGCGTGCTCACGCTCCAGCAGCTGACCGTGACTGCCGTGTTCTTCATCATCGCGACGCCCACACAGCCGGTCCGTGCCCCGACGAGCGGCGCGGTGTGGATCGCTGTGTTCGCGACGGCGATCGGATCGAGCGTCTTCGGGATCGGCGTGCAGACGTGGGCCCAGCAGCGGATCTCGCCGACGAGGGCAGCTGTGATCTTCTCGATGGAAGCTCCCTTCGCGGCACTCGCAGCATTTCTGCTCGCCGACGAACGCCTGAGCTCCCAGGCGTGGGCGGGCGCGGCCATGATCTTGTGCGGCATGCTGATAGTCGAGCTCAAGCCCACCACGTCGATCAGAGAGGGTTAGACACATGTCCAAGGACATCTACGAGATCGGCACGACGCCGCCGCTGGGCGAGATCCCCGCGAAGATGTGGGCGCAGGTCATCCGGCCCGAGCGCTTCGGGGAGCCGAAGGACGCTTTCAAGGTCGAGCAAGTCGGGGTGCCCGATATCGGTCCGGACGACGCACTCGTCTGGGTCGCCGCCGCCGGCATCAACTACAACAACGTCTGGGCGGCACGAGGCGTCCCCGTCAACGTGTGCGACGTGCACGGCAAGTTCGACGAGCCGACCGACTTCCACATCGGCGGATCGGACGCCTCGGGCATCGTCTACAAGGTCGGCGAGAACGTCACGAACATCAAGGTCGGCGACCGCGTCGTCATTCACTGCGGCCAGTGGGACGTCAACGCAATTCCCGAAGGATCCGACCCGATGTTCCATCCGAGCTACCGGATCTGGGGCTACGAGTCGAACTGGGGATCCTTCGCGCAGTTCACCAAGGTGCAGGCGCACCAGTGCATGCCCAAGCCGGCCGAGCTCTCATGGGAAGCGTCGGCGGCGTACGGACTCGTCGGCTGTACGGCGTGGCGAATGCTGATGGGCTGGCCGCCGCACACCGTACAGCCGGACGACGTCGTCCTCGTCTGGGGCGGTTCCGGCGGCCTCGGATCGATGGCGACGCAGATCGTCAGAGAACAAGGCGGCAAGGCCGTCACGGTCGTGTCGTCGGAGAACCGGGGCGAATTCACGAAGAAGCTCGGCGCGGTCGGCTACATCAACCGCAAGGATTTCTCGCACTGGGGCCGCATGCCCGATTGGACCGACGACGCCGCGTACGGCGAGTGGGCCGGCGGGTGCCGCGCCTTCGGCAAGAAGCTCTGGGACGTCCTGGGTGAACGCCGAAGCCCGCGGATCGTGTTCGAGCACCCGGGCCAGGACACCGTCCCGACGTCGATCTTCGTCGTCGACACCGGCGGCATGGTCGTCATCTGCGCCGGGACGACGGGCTTCAACGCTGATGTCGACCTTCGGTACCTCTGGATGCGGCAGAAGCGGCTTCAGGGCTCGCACTTCGCCAACGACGACGACGCGTACGCGTTCAACGAGCTCGTCGTCGCCGGAAGGATCGATCCCTGTCTCGGCGACGTCTTCACGTTCGACCGGATCTGGGAGCCGCATCAGCTGATGCACGAGAAC
Organism: Actinomycetota bacterium; assembly: GCA_035640475.1. Taxonomy (GTDB): domain Bacteria; phylum Actinomycetota; class JAICYB01; order JAICYB01; family JAICYB01; genus DASQWC01. The sequence goes on from DASQWC010000013.1 coordinate 13,723, forward strand.
AGGCACAACGAGGGCAACATGGCGGCTCTCGTCGGTGTAACCGAGCGAGGGCTCACCGACCTCGAGGTGTGAGGCCTTCGTGGCCTACTTACAGCCTGTTTCCTAACGAGGATTTAGTGCTTTGCGAACGTCCCGCTGGGCTCGCCCGGCGGCGCGGTCGGCAGCGCTGAGGACGCAGCACGCAAGGCAGCAAATGCCTCCCTTCACGTGCTGACCATCGCCCTTCGGGTCGAGATCCTTCATCAGCTTGGCCTTCTTTGCCTTCTCGGCCATCGTGTTCCCCTCCTATCGCTCGTCTTTCAACGCTAGGAAGGATGTGGGGACCCCACCCGGCCGTGCGTCTCGCTCGTCACGTGTCATTTGTCACACCGATTCAGCCCTTGGACTCGCTGATCTCGAAGAGGTGACCGTCGGGGTCGCGGAAGAAGCAGCGCACCTCCGCTCCCCAGTCGTGCGGTGGCGTGAGGAACTCGGCTCCCCGCGCACGCAGCGTCTCGTAGGAAGTCGCGCAGTCCAGAACACGGATCGTCATCGAATGGCTCGCGCGCGTTGCGTCGTCCGGAGGAACGAAGCTTGCGTCCGGCTTGTCTGCCGTCGGGCCTCCGCCCGTCACGATCAGCAACCAGGCACCGTTGAAGTTGAACACCGCAGACGACCCGCCGTACTCGCGGTAGAGCTCGGCTCCCAGGACGTCGCGGTACCAGTCGCGCGATCGCTCGAGATCGGACACGACGAGGATGTGCGTGAGGGCCATGTCCGGCGACGGGAACTCGCTCACGGCTCGTACACTACGCCCCCGTGAGCGAGCTGCCGCTGTCAGGACTACGCATCATCGACTGCTCCACGGTGGTCGCCGGCCCGCGCATCGCGATGTACATGGCCGACTTCGGCGCGGATGTCGTCAAGGTCGAGCACCCGCAACGCGGCGACGACACGAGACGCCTTGGAGCACAAAAGGACGGCGTGTCGTCCTACTGGAAGCTGCTGTCTCGCAACAAGCGTCACGTCACCCTCAGCCTTTCCTCGCCAAAGGGTCAGGAGATCGCGCGCAGGCTGTTCGCGACGGCAGACGTCCTCATCGAGAACTTCCGTCCGGGGACGCTCGAGCGATGGAACCTCGCGCCGGACGACCTGCTGCGCGACAACCCGAGGCTCGTCATCGCGCGCGTCACCGGATTCGGCCAGGACGGCCCGTACGCACGCCGTCCGGGCTTCGCAACGCTTGCCGAGGCGATGTCGGGGCTCGCGTCGATCACCGGGGAGCCGGGTGGACCACCGCTGCTCCCGCCGATCGCGCTGGCCGACGAAGTGACGGGACTCGTCGGCACGTGGGCCGTCCTCGCGGCGCTGTATTGGCGAGATGCGCGCGGTGGAACCGGTCAGGTCATCGACTTGTCCCTGTACGAATCGCTGATCCAGCTGCTCGGCCCCCTGCCCATCGCCTGGGACCAGCTGAAGTACTTGCAGCCGCGAATGGGCTCGCGGCTTCCATACTCGGCACCGCGCAACGCATACCAATGCAAAGACGGCAAGTGGGTCGCGCTCTCCGCAAGCGCGGAGTCGGTGGCGCCACGCGTGTTCGACGCGATCGGCCGTCCGGAGCTGAAAGACGACCCTCGGTTCGCGACGCACCACCAGCGAGTCGAGCATGTCGTCGAGCTGGACGGGGCCATTCAGGAGTGGATGTCGCAGCACACGCGGGACGAGGCCCTGGCGATCTTCGAGCGCTACCATGCTGCGCTCGCCCCCGTATACGAGGTTTCCGAGTTCTTCGACGATCCGCACGTCGCCGCGCGGGGGTCGCTCGCGACCGTCGACGACCCGGACTGGGGGCCGATCCGGATGCAGGGTGTCCACCCACGCATGTCGGAAACGCCCGGCCGCATCGAGAACGCGGGACCGAGTGCGCTGGGAACCGACAATGCCGAGGTCTACGGCGAGCTCGGCATCGGCCCCGACGAGCTCGAGCAGCTTGCGCGGGAGGGTGTCGTATGACGGAACACTTCACACACACCGACTACGAGCACATCGCCGAGCATTACGACACGCATCGCGCGCAGTGGGAGATCCCGAGAGACGATCTCGTTGCATCGCTCGCCGCCGACGGGCCGATCATCGCCATCGACATCGGTTGCGGCACAGGGCTCTACTTGGAAAAGCAAGCCCAGGAGCTCACCGGGCTCCCCATCTCCTTGGTCGGGATCGACCCGTCCGCCGCGATGTTGCGCGGGGCCGCATCGAAACACGGCCCGGCCCGCTACGTGAACGGCATCGCCGAGGCGCTCCCGTTCAGCGACAGGTGTGCGGACTACGTCCACTCGAGCTACGTGTACCACCACTTTTCCGACAAGGAGGCCGCGTTAGATGAGATGTGCCGTGTCCTCCGCGGTCCGGGCTGTATTCGGATCGTCGATATCGAACCGTGGAGCATGCCCAACTGGTGGGTCTACGAGTTCTTCCCGGAAACTGTCGAGCTCGATCACTCGCGCTTCAAGCAGGTCGACTGGCTCACCACCGCACTCGAGCGCCGCGGCCTCGTCGCCGAAGCGCGAGTCGAGCGAGCGACGACAATGCTCAAGCTGGACGACGCTCTTACGGAATCCGAGAGCAGGACGATTTCCCAACACGCATCAATCGACGACAGTGCATATCGCCGGGGTGTCGAACGTCTGCGTGCGTTTGCCCGAGATCACACAGAGATCGAGCGTCAGTCGGCGGTCCTCTTCCTCACGGCGCGGAAGACCTAACCGAGCACGACGATCACGTCGCCCTCACCGACGGTGCCTCCCTCGGTGACGTTGAGCTCCTTGACGACTCCGGCGATCGGCGCCTCGATGGGGATCTCGGTCTTCATCGACTCGAGAATCACGATCGTGTCGCCCTCGTTTACCGGCTGACCGACGGCGACGTTCACCTTCCACACGTTGGCGACCATGTCCGAGCGCACGCGAGTCACTGGCGGTTTGTAACAGACTTGACCGGTGACGTGGGAACCGGAGCTCGAGGAGATCCGCCGGCGCACGGAGCTCGCCAAACAGCTGGGCGGCGCCGAACGCGTCCAGCGCCAGCACGATCAGGGACGCCTCACGGTCCGCGAACGGCTCGAGCGCCTTCTCGACAAGGGCTCGTTCCACGAGATCGGCGCGCTCGCCGGCTTCCCAACCTATGAAGGAGACGAGCTCGTCGACTTCTCGCCGTCAAACATCCTTTCGGGCACCGGGACGATCGACGGGCGGCGCGTCGTCGTCTGCGGGGACGACTTCTCGGTACGGGGAGGCGCTGCCGACGCGGCCATCCATCTCAAGCAGATCCACGCGGAGCGCATGGCCAACGAGCTTCGGCTCCCAATCGTTCGTCTGATCGAGGGATCGGGCGGCGGCGGAAGCGTCAAGTCCTACGAGAGCTTCAAGCGCACGTACATCCCCGCAAATCCCGGCTGGGACGTCGTCGTCGACAACCTGGCCAAGGTTCCGTGCGTCGCCGCATGCCTCGGCCCGGTGGCCGGACTCGGCGCGGCGCGCGTCGTCAACGCGCACTTCTCTGTGATGGTGAAGGAAACCTCCCAGCTGTTCGTCGCCGGGCCGCCCGTCGTCCGCGCCGGCATGGGACAAGACGTCACCAAAGAGGAGCTCGGCGGCTGGGAGATCCACGCGCGGCAGTCGGGCGCCGTCGACAACGCTGCCGAGAACGAGGACGACGCACTCGCGCAGCTCCGTCGCTTTCTCGCCTACCTGCCCTCGAGCGTCTGGGAAGTACCGCCGCGGACGGCGACGACCGACGATCCCCTCCGCCGGGAGGAGGAGCTGCTCTCGATCGTCCCGCGCGAGCGCAGGCAGGTCTACGACATGCGGCGGATCCTCCAGCTCGTCTTCGACGAGAGCTCGGTCTTCGAGATCGGCCGCTACTACGGACCGTCGACGATCTGCGCGCTGGCCACGCTCGACGGCTATCCCGTTGCCGTGATGGCAAACGACCCGCGCGTGTACGCCGGCGGAATGACGGCGGCGGCCTCGCAAAAGATCGTCCGGTTCTGCGACCTCGCCGACACGTTCCACCTCCCCGTCGTCAATCTCGTCGATCAGCCCGGCTTCGTCATCGGCGTGGAGGCCGAGAAGGCGGGCACGATCCGTCACGGCGCGCGGGCGCTCGCGGCCGTGTACCAAGCGTCGATCCCTTGGGTGTCGATCATCGTGCGCAAGGTGTTCGGCGTCGCCGGAGCCGCACACGGCAACGCACAGCGACTCAACCTGCGCTACGCGTGGCCGTCCGGCGACTGGGGATCGCTGCCGCTGGAAGGCGGGATCGAAGCCGCGTACCGGCGCGTGCTCGACGAGGCCCCCAACCGCGAAGCCAAACGGCAGGAGATCCTCGAATCGCTCGAGTCGATGCGATCGGTGTTCCGGACGGCCGAGACGTTCGGCGTCGAAGAGATCATCGACCCGCGCGACACGCGCCGTCTTCTCTGCGAGTGGATTCCCGAGGCCTACCGGGTCGTCGCGACGCTCACGGGACCGCGGACGCATGGAATAAGACCGTGAGCGACGCGCCGGCGGCCGGACCAGCGGTCGTTCGCCGGCTGTGGCGGCGGGTGCTGGCCCACGGGATCGCAGCAAACTTGGTCGGCGTCGCCGCCGTCGTGTTCATCCTATTGACCTACCAGCACATCTACACGGGCGGTTTGTCCGCTGCACAGCGATTGAGGCCGCTCGCGATCATGGTGGCGGGAGTCGTCGCAATCGGCGTCGCCGTGGCGATCCCGGTGACACGCATCATCGCCGAGCGCTCGGCCGGCTGGGTCATCGACGAGCGGACGCCCGACGCGGACGATCTCAGACGCATCGCATTGATCCCACGGCTTACCGCGGTGATCAGCGTCCTCCTCTGGTGTTTCGGGACGGCCGCCTTGATCCCGCTGTACGTGCTCGTTGCGGGCTACGAGATCGAGACCGGTTGGCGCCAGGTCGTGGCCACGTTGATCGGGTTCGCATACGGCGCCCTCGTCGCCGCCTTCCTGTCCTATCTGCTGGCCGAACGCGAGCTCCGGCCGATTCTGGCTTCGGTCATCGAGGCGCAGCCGGAACGCTGGCCTCCGTCAACCGGCGTGAGCGGGAGGCTGCTCATCGCATGGTTCGCCGTCGCGGGAGCCCCGCTCATCATGCTCGGCTATTACTCGCTGGGCATCACTTCGCGGCCGCCGCCGAACGCCTCGCTGAAGGAGTTTCTTCCTCAGATCGGGTTCGCGTTGATGAGCTCGTCCGCGCTCGCCGCTGTCGTCGGGCTCGCCGTGTTCATCTACGCTGGGCGCGCGATCACGACACCTCTCGGCCGTGTCCAGAAAGCGCTGCGTCGCGTCGCGGACGGCGACCTGTCCGTCCAACTCGAGGTCGGTGAGAGCGGCGAGATCGGTCTCCTTCAAGCCGGCTTCAACCAAATGGTTCGCGGGTTGCGTGAGCGGGAACGCATGCGCGACCTGTTCGGCCGCCACGTTGGCGTCGAGGTCGCCCAGCGTGCGATGACCGGTGACAACGCGCTCGGAGGCGAGAACCGGACGGCAACTGCGATGTTCGTCGATGTCATCGCCTCGACGCAGCTCGCCCAGACGAAGACGCCCGACGAAGTCGTCGAGATCCTGAATGCGTTCTTCGACGCGGTCGTCCGCGCCGTCGGTGACGAGGACGGCCTCATCAACAAATTCGCCGGCGACGGCGCCATGTGCATCTTCGGCGCTCCCCACGATCAACCAGATCACGCTGCCCGCGCTTTACGCGCGGCACGACGGCTGCGAGACAAACTCGACGGCCTCGAGTCGATCGAGGCGGCGATCGGAATCTCCTCGGGAGAAGTTGTGGCGGGCAACGTCGGGTCCCTCGACCGTTACGAGTACACGGTCGTCGGAGATCCCGTGAACGAAGCGGCGCGCCTCACCGAACAAGCGAAGATGAATTCGGCCCGCGTCCTGGCGAGCGAACGTTGCGTCGGCGCCGCCGGCGATGAGGGTATGAATTGGTCGATGCGCGAGACGCTGCATCTTCGAGGCCGCAGCGAGCCGACCGTCACGTACGCGCCGAAGCAGTGACGATCGGCGTCCGGCCGTTCTCCGAGAACGACAAGCAGTGGGCCTACGGCGTCCTGTTCCCAAAAGGCGGGCCGAGCCGAGTGGCTTCGAGACAAGCTCTTCACGATCCGCTCACACTGCCGGGCTTCGTCGCTTGGAAGGCAGGCGCCCGGGTCGGCTTGGCCACCTATCGCCTCGACGGCGAAGAGTGCGAGCTCCTCACGCTCGACAGCGTTGTTGAGAACCAAGGCATCGGCTCTCAGCTCATCGACGCCGTCGAAGACGCCGCACGCACCGCGGGGTGCAAAACGATGTGGCTCATCACGACAAACGACAACACCCATGCGCTGCGCTTCTATCAGCGCCGCGGCATGCACATCAGGGAAGTCCGGCCCGGTGCCGTCGATCAGGAGCGAACCACGATCAAGCCCGAGATCCCGGAGGTCGGCAACGACGGGATCCCGATCCGCGACGAGATCGAGCTGGCACTCGAGCTATGAGAATCGTCTCGCTGCTGCCGTCGGCGACCGACATCGTCTGCTCGCTCGGCCTCCGCGATCAGCTCGTCGGTCGCACACACGAGTGCGACTGGCCGCCGGGCATCGAGGAGGTCCCTGCCGTGACGTCTGATGCACTGGCGACGCACGAGATGACGTCGGCGGACATCCACGCCGCGATCGGTGGAGCCGTTCACTCCGGGTCGTCCATCTATGGGCTCGACGACGACGCGCTCGAGCGGGCCAAGCCCGACCTGATCATCACGCAGGAGCTGTGCGAGGTCTGTGCGGTCTCCTACGAGGAAGTCACGCAGGCTGCGCGACTGATGAATGCCGACGCGAAGATCGTGTCGCTCGAGCCGCATTCGGTCGCCGACATCCTCGAGCACGTCTTACTCGTGGGACGACTTACCAATTGCGAAGCCGAGGCCGAGCGAGTGGTGGCCGACGCGCGCGATCGGATCGGACGGCTCCGAGATGCCGTCGCAGCACTGCGACGGCCGCGGGTCGTTTGCGTCGAATGGCTCGATCCGATCTTCGCCGCCGGGCATTGGGTGCCCGAACAGGTGGAGATCGCCGGCGGCGAAGAGCTCCTCGGCCCCCGAGGGAAACCCTCGCACCAAGTCGATTGGAAGTCGGTCGTCGACGCCGCACCCGACGTCGTCGTCCTGATGCCGTGCGGCATGCCGATCGACAGAACGTTGAGCGAGCTCGACACGATGACATCGCGGCCGGGATGGGGTGACCTGCCGGCCGTCCGCAACGACCGCGTCTACGTCGTTGATGCCTCGTCGTACTTCAACCGGCCCGGCCCCCGGGTCGTCCGGGGAGCCGAGATCCTGTTCGGGCTGTTCCATCCCGCCGTCGATGGAATGGCCGATCCGCCGACACATGATGAAGGGCGGCGGGTGACCAGCCCGTAACAATCCATAGTTCGAGCGTCGAGCACGTCACTACACTCGGGGCGTGACTTCCGGTTCGGGGCAACCGGACGGTGCCGCGCTCGCGAGACGCATCGAGTGGCGCGTCTGGCGGGCGACGCTGATCGCAAATCTTGTCGGGATGGGCTTCATCGCGCTCGACGCCGTGACGATCTCCAACGTCATTCGCTCGGTCTCGACCGGCCGGCTCGTCGCACTGTGCGGCATTGTTGCGATTCCGTACTTCGCGTTCGGCGCGAGCATGGGCGTGTTCCACGTCCGCCGGCGCCTCGGACCGGCGATTCGGTGGCTCGCCGAGGCCCGCGCTCCGACGCCGGAGGAGCGTCTGCAGCTCACCGCTCAGCCCCGGCGTATCGCGACGTATCCCCTGATCTACTGGGCACTCCTGCCGGTCTGGTCGCTGCCCTATCTCCACTTCGTCGTCGGGTTCAAGCCCGGGCCGCTCGGGCTCGTCAAGGTCGTTATTGCATTCGGCTTGTCGGCGCTCATCAGTTTTGCCATGTCAAACTTCCTCGTCGAGCGCGAGCTCCGGCCCGTCGTCGCCTATGCCTTTGCCGACGACCCACCGTTGTCGACGCGGTCGATCGGCTTGTTCGGACGGCTCGTGCTGGCGTGGTGCGCGGCGTGCGGCACGCCGCTGGTCGCCATCGCCGTCACGCTCGTCGGACTCACGCCGCAGGAGAGAGCCAGCACGGCGCCGTTCATCTGGGGCATGAGCCTGCTCGGCATGCTGGCGGGGATCCTCGTGGCCGTGACGGCCGCTCGGGCGATCACGGACCCGATCCACGCGGTGCGCCAAGGGATGCGCTCGGTGGAGGAGGGCGAGCTGGGTGTCGAGGTCCCAATCGACGTGACCGGCGAGCTCGGTCAGCTGCAGGTCGGCTTCAACCGAATGGTCACCGGCTTGCGCGATCGCCAGCGCGTCCAGGAGGTGTTCGGACGACACGTGGGAGCCGAGGTCGCGAAGCGCGCCTTGGACGACGAGTTCGTGCTGGGAGGCGAGCTGCGTGAGGCCACGACGATGTTCGTCGACGTCATCGCGTCGACACGGCTCGCGCAGACCCGGCTTCCACAAGACGTGGTCGAGCAGCTGAATGAGTTCTTCGAAGCCGTCATTCGATGCGTCGAGGCCGAAGGCGGGCTCGTGAATCAGTTCCAGGGCGACGGCGTTCTGTGCGTGTTCGGTGCGCCCGACGACCTTTCCGATCATGCGGCCAGAGCGCTCCGGGCCGCACGAGCCGTGCGAAAGGAGATCGGAACGGCCCGACCCGGCGGGCTCGACGCAGCCATTGGGATCTCATCGGGCAAAGTCGTTGCCGGAAACGTCGGCGGCGTCCACCGCTACGAGTACACGGTGGTCGGCGACTCGACCAACGAAGCATCGCGGCTCACCGAGCGAGCGAAGCCGATGTCGTCGCGCACACTCGCGAGCAAGACGACGATCGAGCTCGCCGGCGACGAGGCGAAGCACTGGGAAGAGGTCGGCACACTCCCGTTGCGCGGCCGGGCCGAGCCGACGGTCGCCTACGAGCCGAGCCTCGACGTTCAGTCCGAGTAGCACCGGTACTTGACGGCGCCCTCTATCTGACAGGCAAACTGTCAGATCATGCGTTTCGGCACCTTTATCGCGCCGTTCCACCCCGTCACCCACGATCCCAACGTCGCGCTCCACCGCGATCTCGAGCTCGTCGGCTGGCTCGACCAGCTCGGCTACGACGAGGCCTGGATCGGCGAGCATCACTCGGCGGGCTACGAGATCATCGCGTCGCCCGAGGTCTTCATCGCCGCGGCGGCCGAGCGGACGCGCACGATCAAGCTCGGCACCGGCGTGAGCTCGCTCCCCTATCACCACCCGCTGATCCTCGCCGACCGCATGGTGCTGCTCGATCACCTCACCCGCGGCCGGACGATGTTCGGCGTCGGGCCGGGTGCGCTCCCGTCGGACGCTTTCATGATGGGGATCGACCCCGTCGACCAGCGCCGGCGGATGGAGGAGAGCCTCGAGGTGATGCTTCAGCTCTTCGCCGGCGAGACGGTATCGGCCCAGACCGATTGGTTCACGTTGCGCGACGCGCGCTTGCAGCTTCTGCCCTACACGCAGCCGTGCTTCGAGATCGCCGTTGCGGCAATGATCTCGCCGTCCGGCCCGCGTCTTGCCGGCAAGCACGGACTCAGCCTGCTGTCGATCGGCGCGACGCAGACCGAGGGCTTCAACATCATGTCCAACACGTGGTCGATCATGGAGGAGCGCGCCGCAGAGTTCGGCACCACCGTCGATCGCAGCGACTGGCGTTTGGTCGGTCCGATGCACATCGCTCCGACCCGTGAGCAAGCCCGGGCCGACGTGCAATTCGGCCTCGCGGAATGGGTGGACTACTTTGTCCGCGTTGCTGCGCTCCCATTGGTTCCGGCCGGGATGGACGACGTGGACGACCTCGTCGACACACTGACGTCGCAAGGGTTCGCCGTCATCGGCACGCCGGACGACGCCATCGAGCAGATCGAGCGCCTCGAGAAGCAAGCCGCCGGATTCGGCTGCTATCTGTTCATGGCGCACGACTGGGCCAACCGCGAAGCGACGCGCCTGTCCTACGAGCTGTTCGCACGCAACGTCTTCCCGCACTTCAAGGGAACGACCCAAGCGACGCGCGGCTCCCGAGATTGGGTTGCGGAGCAGCGTCCGCAGCAGCTCGGCCGCGCCGGCGAGGCCATCATGAAGGCCATCGGCGACCACGCCGCCGAAGGCAGCGCCTCCGGTAACGCGCTCAAGGAAGCGATCGAGCAGCGCGCCGCCGAGCAGCAGCCCTAGGGCTGCCGGCCGCAGTATGCGATGAGCTTGTCCTGATCGCTCGCGTCGTCGGCGACGGCGATCGCGGGCATGAAGTTCTTTCCCGGCCCCCGTGCGTCGTCCGGCACGCGACCATTGAGCATCATGAAGGCCGCCGATGCGAGGCCGGCAGGCATGGTGGTGTCCTGTCCGGTCGCCTTCGCGAGGTCCCATCCGTGCACGAGCTGATCGCAGAACGCGATGCCGAGCATCTGTGCAGCCGGCCGGTCGCCGTCGCTTCCCTTCACCATTCCCTCGAGGACGCCCGGCTGTGAGTATGCGTGCAGCGTTACCTTGCGCGCGTCCTCATACTCGGCGGCCGGATCGTCGCCGATAAGGGACGGCGGCGGACCGGACGGCGGCGCGATCGTGCCGCCGGACGGACCGGAGGCGAACATCCGCTGCCCCCAGAGCAGGTGATCCATGAGCGTGCGCACGCTCCATTCCCGGCACGGCGTGTCGGCATCGAGCTGGCCCTGCGCGCCGGCAACTTTTGTCGCCGTCCACGCTGTTGCGCGATCGAACAGATCAAGAAGATCCATCTACTTTCCTCCTCGTGTTGCGTTCGCAAAGCTGGCAAGCGAGCCACCCCAGCCGCCGTCCGAGTCGAGCGACTCGAAGATCTCCTGCGCGGCATCGCCGTAACGGTCGAGGTTGCGGTGCTCGAGAACGACGCGCGTCGACTGCTCGCTTTCCGGCGCGAACGTCACTTCGACCTCGGTGACGAAGTCGGGTTCGTACGTCCACTGCGCGTTCAGCTGCCAACCGAGCACCAGACGCGTCGGCGGCTCCCACGCGAGCACTTTCCCCCACTCGACTTCGTTGCCGCCGACCTCGCGGTTGTAACAGCGTCCGCCCTCCCGAGGCTCGACGACCACTTCTTCCAGCTCGCCGGGCCCGTTGTGATGCTCGCGAATCCACCACGCGTCGACGGCCGCGAAGACCTCGAAGGCCCGCTCGACAGGAACGTCGACGGTGATCTCCTTGTGCACGACCAGCGCCGTCGGATGGACGGCAACGTTGTCGCTCATGTGGATCTCCCCTCTGCTCGCGCCTTGAGTCGCTGCAACGACTCTTCCCAGAACCCGTCAAGCCAGCGGCGCACCTGGTCGAGCGTCTTCAGATCGAGCTCGTAGAGGTGCCGGGTGCCCTGGGCACGCATCCGTACCATGCCCGCATCGCGCATGAGCTTGAGGTGTTTCGAGACGGCAGGACGGCTGACCGGCAGCCGCGTCGCGATATCGACCACGGACGCGGGACCGCGCCGCAAACGCTCGACGATCGCGCGCCTGGTCGGATCGCCGAGAATGTCGAAGGCTGCTTCGTAACCCATTGGTTACGGTAACTCTACAGTTACTGAAGGGGAGCCGTCAACCCCACCGGTAACGGTCGATCCCTTCCCGGACGGCCGATTGCCAGCACGCCTTGTGCCAGTGCCGATGCTGCTCGTCGGAGTCCTCCAGCCACGCGACGACGTGCTCGCTGCGCCGCGATACGCCACGCCGGCAGCGCGGGCACGTGTAGTCGGGTCCCGGCTCCCCGCCGTGGTAGATCTGCGCCGTCCACCCTTCAGGCGCGCCGAGCGGTGATGTGGTGCGCGGTGTCCGCGTCTCTCGCGGCTGCGGCTCCGCACGCCGCCGGTGTCGTCTGGGCATACGGCGACGCTAACCGCTAGCGTGAGTGAGTGCCGCGGCCCAGTCTCAATCCCGCAGCGGTGATCAAAGACCTGCAAGAGCGCGCGCAGTTTCTCCTGAACGCCGACAAGCACATGGCCGAGGTCGTGGACATGCTGAAAGAGACGCGGGACGTGCTCTCGACGCTGGCGGGTGTCGTCGATCGATTGAACGGCATGATCGAAGAGGTCGAGGGTCGTGTCGGAGGCGTCGGTCAGATCATCGACCGCATGGATCGCTTGGAACAGGCCGCGTTGAACATCGAACGAGCGACGCTGGGCGTCGAAGCTGCGCTCTCGGCATTGCCGAAAGCGGTCCGCTCACGGATCGCCAAGGGACGCCGCCCCGGCGTCAGCGACGAACCGGAAGGCTGAAAGCTCTCAGACCGGCGGGCTCGGTTCTGTGAAGCAGAGGTGGCTCGCAGCGTCTCCTGCGCTTCACAGAACGAGCGATACTCAATCTTGGAGGTTGCGCGATGAAAGAGTCGGTCCGCGAACGCTACGCACGTCACGCCGTCGATCTTCCCGAGACCGAAACTCCCCCGACGCTCGGCCTCGGCGATCCGGTCGAGATCGCGCAGCTGCGCTCCGGCGAGACCGTGCTCGATCTCGGCTCGGGTCCCGGACGCGACCTCATCGCGGCCGCAAAAGCCGTCGGGTCGTCGGGACGGGCAATCGGCGTCGACTTCACACCGGAGATGATCGAGCGGGCGCTGCGTTCCGCAGCCGACGCGGGTCTGCACAACGTCTCGATCATCGAAGGCGACCTCGAGAAGCTGCCCGTACCGTGCGGCGCCGTCGACGTCGTCATCTCCAACTGCGTCATCAATCTGGTCGACGACAAGCGGCGAGCGCTGACCGAAGCCCTGCGTGTGCTGCGGCCCGGCGGACGCCTGGCGATTCTCGACACGGCGTTCGAGACCGAGCCGCCGGCCGAGCTCCGCAACAACCCCGACGCGTGGTGCGGGTGCGTCGGCGGCTCACTCGTCCGTTCCGACTACGAGGCGATCCTCCGCGATATCGGCTACGAGGACGTCGAGGTCCGCCGGCTGGACACGTCGTGCAGCGAGGCCTGCTCGGTCGAGGACATCTCCACGCTCTCGGTCGCCGTGACGGCCCGCAAGCCCGCGTCGTCGCACCCGGGAACCGACCTTCGTCCCGCCGTTTCGAGCGACGTCGATCGGATCAACACGCTCCTCCAAGCCGAGCATCTGCCGGCCGATGGCCTGGGCATGGCCGATACGCTCGTTGCCGTCGACGGCTCGGACGTCCTGGGCGCGATCTCGCTCGAGCGGCACGGCACGGTCGCGATCGCCCGCTCGCTTGTCGTCGATCCCGCTCACCGGCGCCAAGGCATCGGCTTCCGGCTCGTCGCCGGCGCGCTCGAGGTCGCACGCTGGTCGGGAGCCGAGACCGTGCGTCTGCTCGCGGACCGTCAGGACCCGTACTTCGACCGCTTCGGCTTCAAAGCCGGGTCGCTCGACTTCGAGTCGTCCGACCTGCCGATGCTCGGCCGCCCGTCGCGCAAAGAGCTGCCGACGGTCTCAGACTGCGCCTGCTGCTAGCTACTTCGAATAGTCGTAGAAGCCGCGCTTGGTCTTCCGTCCGAGCAAGCCGGCCGCAACCATCTGCTTGAGCAGCGGCGCCGGCGCGAGGAACGGGTCGCGGAACTCTGCGTAGAGCGACTCGATGATCTCGAGCGACACGTCGTTGCCGACGAGGTCCAGGAGCGCGAGCGGGCCCATCGGGTGCCCGCAGCCGTTCATCATCGCGGCGTCGATGTCCTCGCGCGACGCGTACCCGGTCTCGAACATCCGGACGGCGTGGTTGAGGTACGGGAAGAGCAGTGCGTTCACGACGAAGCCGGCGCGATCCTTCGCGACAACGGGCACCTTGCCGAGCTGCTCGCACAACTTGCGTGAGCCCTCGGTGATGTCCTCGTCGGTAAGCAGCGTCGGGACGACCTCCACGAGCTTCATCACGGGGGCCGGGTTGAAGAAGTGCAGCCCGATGACCTTCGTCGGGCGGTTGGTCGTCATGGCGATCTGGGTCACCGATAGGGACGACGTCGTCGTGGACAGGATCGTGCGCTCGTCGCACGTCTGATCGAGCTGACGGAAGTAGTCGAGCTTGACGTCCATGTCCTCGGCGAGCGCCTCGATCACGAGGTCGACGTCGGCGAACGCGGTGAGATCGTCGGTGGCCTCGAGGTTGGCCAGCGTCGCGGTCTTCTCCTCTTCTGTTGCGCGTTTCTTCTCGACGAGACGAGCGATGGCCTTGTCGACGGCCGCAACCGACCCTTCGGCCTTCTCCTTGCTGCGGCCGCGGATGATCGTCTTGATGCCCGCTTGAGCGCTGACCTGGGCGATCCCCGTCGCCATCTGTCCGGTGCCGAGGATGCCGATCGTGTTGACGTCCATGAAGCCTCCAGTTGTACGGGGCGCCCAAAGGCGCATCCTTCAGAATCGTGGCACTCAGCCTGCCAGACGGCAGGCGACGCTCACCAGCGGAACTAAACGGTGAGGTGGATGCCGGCGGCGGCGGACTTGCAGACTTCCGGCTGAGGCGCCGAGGAGGCCGGCGTGGGCGCGAGCAGCGCGAACAGCGATGCGGCCAGCGCCAGGCGTCCGAGTGACTTCATGCCCCGCTTGACGATGCCGCGCAGCGTAATAGGTTCCATCGGCGCCCATGATAGCGCCCGGCGTGGGATTTACCGGCGAGGTGCCGTCTGGAGCGTCAGCTGGGTCCCGAGCATCCGCTCGGCACGGGCAACCTGCGGAGGCAAGCGGGTGATGAAGACGTTGCCGATCGACGCCGAGCTGATGCCGATCGAGACGAGAACACCGAGCGCCTTCCCGCCGACCGTCGCACCGCTGCCGGAGTCGCCGAAGGCGGCCAATCCGGTCGCGGTCACGTAGTCCGGATCGGACGTATTCATGGCGACCGAGGTTCGTGCGGGCAAGACACTCGAGATCGCGAGGCCGTTGCCGTAGTGCTCGACGAAGACCGGCCCCGAGCTGCGCTCCGTGTACGTCCCCGTCGGGCCCCCGAAGTGGCACATCGACGGGCTCGCCTTCACACCGGCGTCGAGCCGGATGAGCCCGAAGTCGCGCACCTCGTTGAGGATCCCGTAGGCGGCGTGGCCGACGACACGGCCCCCGGCGTTGATGACCGGGCCCTTGCCCGGCGCCCATGAGCGCTCCTTGCCCTCACCGACCAAACAATGGCCCGCGGTTCCCATGTAGCGCTGGCCGTCGGCGCCCTTGAACAGGAAGTTGAACGAGCACCCGCCGATCGGAGAGGAGAAGAATGCGCCGGGGCGCACGCCCGAGCACGCTCCCGTTCCGACGGGGCTTGCCGTCCGCGCGGCGATCGGGTGGCACCAGTCTCCGGGGACCTGCTTGGTCCCCAACGCGGCGGCGACCGTGGCCGGATTGCCCGTCGGGATGAGGAAGGCGAACAGGAAAAGGACCAGGCTGGACGACCCCAATGCCCGGTGCACGCGTGTCATAGGCCTATTGTCCTAACGACACGGCGCCTGAAGAAGTTTCGGCCCATCCAGTCATCCGCTTGAGGCCGCGGCGATGTCTGCTTCGACGGTTTCGGCTCCGCGCGTCATGAGCAGGCCGCCGATGATGCCGAAGGGAGCAAGAATCGCGAGCCCGACCTGGATGTTCGTCGCATCGGCGACGGCACCGACCAGCACACCGCCGAGCACGCCCCCGAAGAGGGCAATGGTGAAGCCGAGCAATGAAAACATCAGCGGCCGCATGACCGGGGGGCTGATCGACGACAGCACCGCCGCCAGGGGCGCGCCGGCGATCGACACGGACAACACGGCGAACCACTGAACGACGACCGTCACCGGGAGTGACGGGATGAACACCGATCCGGCGATAACGATCGAGAACGCGGCGATGCCGCCGCCGATCAGACGGATAGCGCCGGCCGGGCTGCGCTGGAACACACGCTCCCCCACCGATCCGCCGAGTAGCGTCCCGACGAGATTGGCAACGCCGAGGATGCCGAAGATCACTCCGCGTCCGGCCTCTCCGACGTTGTGGACGTCCTCGTAGAAGACGGCGCCGAAGGCGAGGATACCGACCAGCCCGAACCCCAGCACGCCGATCCCAACCAGCTGCCGTCTGAACGTCGGGATCCTCACGAGGCTTCGCACGGACGGGATGAACCCCTGCCCCTTCGGCGCTCCGGTCGCCGTCATCGTCGCGGAAAGGAACCCTTTCGCCAGCTGGCTCTCGGTCTCGTGCAACCGCCGGGCCGCGATCAGCGCTAGGAATGTCGGGATCGTGAGAATCGGGAACGCGTAGCGCCACACGTCGTCACCGACGACGAGGAGGCCGATCGCTCCGGCGATCAGCGGACCGACAATGGCCCCGAGCGGGTTCGCCGCATTGTGGACGGCGAACACGCGGTTCCACGACTGCGGCGGGTAGGCATCGGCGAGGAGCGCCTTGCCGACGGGCTCGACGGATGCTTTCCCGATGCTCGAACCGAGGCGTGTCGTGATGAACGTCGGCAACGTGACGGCGAACGTCGTCGCCGTCGAGAAAACCCCCCACACGGCCGCAGACCAGCGCAGCATTCGAGCCCGGTTGATCTTCGTCGCCCAGTAGCCGAGCGGCACACCCGCGACGATGATCAGCGCGAGCTGAGCGCCGATGATTGCGCCGAGCGCCGTGTTGTTGATCCCGAAGAAGCGCCTGAGGTTCGGTGCGAACACACCGAGGACGGCGCGGTCGAGCTCGTCGACCGCGTTGAGCACCGTCAGGATCACGATCGGATACCAGCCGGCCGTCGTTGCGATCTCTCGCAAAGGAGGGCCGTCCCCCGGCAGCAAGAGCTCGCGCGTGCGCGCCCACACCGTTTGGCGTGGAGGAGCAGGCTCGCTCGTCTGTGTCATGCCGTCATCTCGAGCGAAATCACCGTCGCGATCGGATCGACGAGTTCAGAGGGAATGTTGATCACAAGATCTCCGACGGGATCGCGGCCCATCAGCTCCTGTTCGGCCGTTACTCGCGGGCTCGTTTCGAGCGCCGTCCCGCTCACGAGCTCCGTCGCAACTCCAACCCGGCGAACCGGCAGTCCGCGAACGACGATGTGGTCGTTCGGGCGCCAGGGACACATCAGAAAGATGCGTTCGGCCCTGCGCGTCGAAGGGCCGTAGAACTGCCACGGCTCGAGGCCGGCCTGCGTGTCGTAGATGGCCTCGCCGTTGCGGTTTATCCACTCGCCGACGGCGCGCAGACGTTGCATCTGCTCGGACGGAAGCCCGCCGTCGGACATCGGGCTGACGTTGAGCAGAAGATTGCCGCCCTTCCAGGCGACCTCGCACAGTGTGCGGGTGATCTCCGCAGACGACTTGTACTCCTGGTCCTCGGGAACGTAGCCCCAGGACCTATTCATCGTCATGCACGTCTCCCATCGTCCATCGGGCGTTTCGACGGGAATCGCCTGCTCGGGCGTCGCGATATCGCCTTGGCCCGGAAGCCGGTCGTTGATGAGGATCGCGGGTTGCAGCTCGCGGATCATGGACGCGAGCTCCTCAGCGCGCCACTCGTCGGACGTGCGCTCCCATTGGCCGTCGAACCAGATGAGGTCGATCTGCCCGTAGTTCGTGAGGAGCTCGCGGACCTGGCCGAACAGCACGTCGACGTACGCCTCCCAGGTCTCAGAACGGCGGCCGAGGAACGTGATGTACGGCTTGTCCTCCTCGCGGAAGGCCGGGTAGTCGGGATGGCGCCAGTCCGACAGCGAGTAATAGAAGCCGACGCGCAATCCCTCCGAACGAGCGGCCTCGACATACTCGCCGACCAGATCGCCGCCGTACGGCGTTTGCGCGATCGAAAACTCGGTCAGCTTCGTGGGCCACAGCGCAAACCCGTCGTGGTGCTTGGTCGTGAGCACCGCGTAACGCATTCCCGTCTCGCGAGCCAGACGCATCCAGTCCGCCGGCGCGCCCGGTCTTGGATCGAACTCGAACGCGCTCTCGTAGTACTCGGCGACCGGCACGTCGTGCGCGTGCGGAAGCGCAGAACCGGGCCCCCCGACCAGCGGCCACGACAGCTCCCACCCCCGCCGCGAGATCGGCCCCCAGTGGACGAACATCCCGAAGCGTGCTGCGTCGTACCACTCGTCGCTGCGCGGCTTGGCGTCGCTGCGCGGCTTGGCGTCGCTGCGCGGCTTGGGGTCGGGCATCGCGCTAGCGTACAGAGCGGCCCGGTACCCTTGACTCATGGGTGTGAACCACCCCAAGGATCGTCCCTGGATCATCCGCACCTACGGCGGCTACGGCACCGCGCGCCAAACCAACGAGCTGTACCGCAACGGCTTGGCGGACGGCCAAACCGGTCTGTCGGTCGCTTTCGATCTGCCGACGCAGACCGGCTACGACTCCGACAACGTCATGGCGGCCGGCGAAGTCGGCAAGGTCGGAGTCCCGATCAGTCACATCGAGGACATGCGCACCCTGTTCGACCAGATCCCACTGGCCGAGATGAATACCTCGATGACGATCAATGCAACGGCCGCATGGCTCCTCGCGCTCTACGTCGCGGTTGCCGACGAGCACGGCGCCGATCGGAAGGCCCTCCGCGGGACGACCCAGAACGACATTCTCAAGGAGTACCTGTCACGAGGCACGTTCATCTTTCCCCCGGAGGCGTCGATTCGGCTCACCGCCGACACAATCGAGTTCACGGGCGCCGAGGTGCCGAAGTGGAACCCGGTCAACGTCTGCTCGTACCACCTCCAAGAGGCGGGAGCCGACCCGGTTCTCGAAGTCGCGCAAACGCTTGCCGATGCCGTGTGCTATCTCGACGCCGTTCGCGACCGCGGAGCGCTGACGCCGCAGTTGGTCGGATCGATCTCGTTCTTCTGCAATGCCGGCATTCGCTTCGTCGAGGAAGTCGCGAAGATGCGCGCGTTCACGCACTTATGGGATCGCATCACGAGAGAGCGGTACGGCGTGAACGACGAGAGGTTCCGGCGTTTCCGCTACGGGGTGCAGGTGAACTCCCTCGGCCTAACCGCCGTCCAGCCCGAGAACAACGCGTACCGGATCTTCCTCGAGATGCTCGCCGTCACGCTGTCGAAGGAGGCACGCGCGCGGTCGGTGCAGTTGCCGGCCTGGAACGAGGCGCTCGGCCTGCCGCGCGCGTGGGACCAGCAATGGTCGCGCCGCGCCCAGCAGATCCTGGCCTACGAGAGCGATCTCCTCGAATACGACGACATCTTCGAAGGATCGAAGGTCGTCGAGGAAAAGACGCGCGAGATCGAGGAAGGCGCGTGGGATGAGTACGAGACGATCCTCGGCCGAGGCGGCTCGGTGAACGCGATCGACTACATGAAGGAGAAGCTCGTCGCCGCGCACGCCAAGCGCGTCCGCGCGATCGAATCGGGCGAGATGACGATCATCGGCGTCAACGCCGAGACGCGGTCCGAGCCGTCCCCGCTGGTCGGCGAGGGCGACTTCCACATCGTGCGCGTCACACCGGAGGAGCAGGCCGAGCAGATCGAGCGGCTCGAGCGCTTTCGTGGGAGCCGGGACAAGTCGGTGGTCGCAAAGGCGCTCGATGCGCTCAAACAGGCGGCGAGCGCCGGCGAGAACGTCATGCCTCCGTCCATCGAGGCAGCGAAAGCCGGCGTCACGACCGGCGAGTGGGCCGACGCCTTGCGGGACGTCTTCGGCACGTACCGGGCCCCCACCGGCGTCACGGCTACGTCTTCGGCGGGGACCGACGCGAAGAAGATTGCGGAGGCGCGGAAGGTCGTCGGCGCGATCGCGAAGGAGCTCGGCGTCGGGCGCATTCGCATCCTCGTCGGCAAGCCCGGCTTGGACGGGCACTCCAACGCGGCCGAGCAGATCGCCGTCCGAGCGCGCGATCTCGGCATGGAGGCCGTCTACCCCGGCATTCGCCTGACGCCCGCGGAGATCGCGCAGATGGCCGCCGACGAGGACGTCCATCTCATCGGGCTATCGGTGCTTTCGGGAGCGCACGACCTGCTCGTGCCGGAAGTGCTCGAGCAGCTGCGGCAGCGCGGCGTGGATCCCGGGCGGGTTCCCGTCGTCGTCGGTGGAACGATCCCGGACGACGACGCCCGCAAGCTTCTCGAGCTCGGTATCGCGCGCGTGTTCACGCCGCGCGACTACGACCTCACTCGCAACCTCACCGAGGTCGTCGAACTGCTCTCGAGCCGAAACGGCGAGCGCTAGCTCTTCGGCTTGTTCTCCACGCTGTCGTCGTAGTGCACGCGCTCGCGCACGTTCGACGTCGCTAGGTCGCGGACGCGCCAGACGACGGTCTTCGTCATCGTCGCGGCCCGGACGCCGTACGCCCGCGTCGACACGCGGTTCCCGATCACCTGGACGTAGGACTCGTCCAGCGTGTTGAGGAAGATCCCAGCGTCCTCGTCGGAGTTCTCGAGCATCTTGAGGACGCCTTCCTCGCGCTTCCCGGTCACCGAATTCCCGATGATGCGGAGGTTCACGTCTCTCGCCTGGCGGACCTCGATGCCCTGGAGCTGGCGCAGGTCGAGGAACGAGTCCTTGCCGAGCTGGACGGCGTTGCCGCGGATGTCGACGGCGCCGCGCTCGGTCCACGGATGGCGGTCGTCGAGCGAGTTGAAGACGTTGATGAGGATGCCCGACCCGTACAGCTTGTTCCCGGCGATCGACACCCGTGTGAAATGGAGGTGCGGCGCCTCCAGGGCCGGGTCGGTCTCGGACGCGGCCGTGCGGTCGTTCGCGGCGTGGTCGGTGTCGAGGTACTGGATCGCGTAGGCGGCATCCGAATAGATCTTGTTGCCGGCGATCGTCACCTGGTGGTGGCGGTACCGGTGCATCACCTTCTCGGATTCGGTCATCTGGTGACCGGGATCGGCGTGCGCACTGTGGTTGTGGCTTCCGGAGCCGAACTTCGATGAGTGGTGGTGGCCGTGCAGCCTCGCATCAACGAATCCGTAGATCGTGTTGTGCACGAACCTCGCCCCGTTGAAGCCGTCGAAGTTCACCGCCCGGTTCGACTGCTGGCCTTCAGCCGCCTTCGCGCCGACGACGTTGAATTGGAAAGCGCCGTCCCAGTGGCGCAGCTGCCCGACCACGCCGAACGCGTTCCACTCGATCACACCGCTCGTCGGCCTCCCGGTGCGCGCGACGTTCTGGTTCACGCGCATGTCGCCGATCGCGTTGTTCCGGACGGTGACTCGGTTCCCGATCCAGTCGAGCACGAGCCCACCGATCGTGTTGTCGCGAATCGTGACGTAGCGGTCGGTGTTCTGGATCACGAGGCTGCCGATGCGCCAGCCCGAGAACACGTACGGGCTCTGTCTCGTTCCGTCTCCGGAGCGGAAGCCGTTTGCCTTCGTGAAGTCCTTGTCCGCCGACACGGTCACGTTTGCGTGCTCGGTGGTTGCGTCTGCTCCGGCCGGCGTCGTGATCGCGAGCCCGGCCGTTGTCAGCGCACCGCATACGAGTGCGGCGACGAGCTTCGATCTCACTGGTTCCCCCTTGTCCTACGCGTTCGGCGAGTCCTGAACCGTGTCGTCCGTCGTCACGCGCGACTCGACGTTTTTGGTCCGCAGATCGTCGATAACCCAACGCACGTCCTTCGTGAACTGCTCGGCGCGGACGCCGATGCTTCGCTCCGTCACACGGTTGTGCAGGATCCGCACGTCGCCGACGTCGAGGGTGTGCAAATAGATGCCGGCGTCCTTGCTGTTGTCGAACAGCTCGAAGATGCCGTTGCTCGAAGGCCGGCCGGTGATGCTGTTTCCGTCGATGAGCAGCGTGAGGTAGCGCGCCTGCTTCACCTCGATCCCGAACAGGTCGCGCGACCATCCGTCCTTGGCAAGTGTGATCGTGTTGTCGCGCAGCTCGACGAGTCCCTCCGCGAACTCCAAGTGCTTCTGCTTGTCCAGGGCGTTGAAGACGTTGACCATCAGGCCGGCGCCGGCGAGCCGGTTCCCGGCGATGAGAACGCGCGTGTGGTGTACGTGCGGCAGGCGCAAGGACGGCTCCTGCTCTGATGCGGCCGTCCGGTCGTTCGCGGCGTGGTTGGTGTCGAGGTAGGCGAGCG
Source organism: Actinomycetota bacterium (assembly GCA_035640475.1). Classification (GTDB taxonomy): domain Bacteria; phylum Actinomycetota; class JAICYB01; order JAICYB01; family JAICYB01; genus DASQWC01. Next base: position 35,809 of record DASQWC010000013.1, read on the forward strand.
CAAACGGTGCCGTTGTGCTGATTGCGTTCCCGGTGATCCTCACCTGGTGATAGCGCCGCGTGTGATCGACGGCGGCCGCGGCGTGGTGCTCGCCCGAGTGCTGGTGACTGCCGGCGCCGTACGCCGACGAGTGGTGATGGCCGTGCAGACGCGCATCCATGTAGCCGTAGATCGTGTTGTTCCGGAATCGTGCGCCGTTGAACCCGTCGAAGTTGACGGCCCGGGAGCCGAGGGCGTTGCGCGCGCCGATGACGTTGCGTTCGAACACACCGTCCCAGTGCCGGAGCTGCCCCACGATACCGAAGGCGTTCTGCGCGATCACCCCGCTGGTCGGCAGACCCGTGCGCCGCACGTTCTGGTTGACGCGCAGGTCTCCGACGACGTTGTCGTGCACGTGGGCTCGGTCGCCGATCCAGTTGAGGATCATCTTGCCGGCCACCGTGTTGTCCGTGATGACCACATGGCGGTCGGTGTTCTCGATCCGGATGCTGTTCACCCTCCATCCGGAGATCACGAACGGATCCGACGCCGTTCCGGAGCCCGATTTGATGCCGTGCTCCGCATCAAACTGGTCGTTGCTCTGGATGGTGATCGCCGGACGCTTGACCTGTTCGGCCGATGTTGCGGGAACGAGCGCAACCGACGCGGCAACCGCCGACGACAGCGCGACGGCGGCAATTTTCAACCATCTCCCGGACATACGAAATCCCCTCTCATGCTCCGGGCGGTGGGCGGGTACGAGAAGCATGCCGCAGGCCGGCGGCAATGCACAAGCTCACAAATGTAAGAGGACGGTTCATCCGTGCCGATCCGAAGTTCTCGCCTGGCGCTTCGTTACGCCGGTAGGCTGGAGTCTTCTCCAGTAAAGAGTTGATGCGACTCGTCTTCGTCGTGTGCCTCGCGCTCTGCTCGGTCGCGGTGACCGCTCCGGCGATCACGGACCCCGAGCTCATCGTTGCCGTAAGCGACCGGATCAGCGCCGGGCCCGAGGACGCGAGGCCGGTCGACCTCGTGATCGCCGCACCGACCCCGTCGCCGACTCCGAAAGTGACGCCGAAGCCGAAGCCGACCGCGAAGCCGACGCCGGAACCCTCGGCGGTCCCCGCGGCTGCCGCAACGCTGAAACCTCCGCCGATCACGCCGACGCCCACGCCGACGCCCTCCCCAAAACCGACGCCGAAGCCGACACCCACGCCCACGCCGAGACCGTCCCCGACTCCGTCGGAGACGTACACGCGCGAAGAGGTCAAAACCGGCATCCGGAAAGCGTGGGGCGGCGACGACGAGAAGGCGATCAGCGTTGCCGATTGTGAGTCGGGCTTGAACACGCGGGCGACGTCGCCCGACGAGCGCTATCTCGGGCTGTGGCAGATGCGCAAGGAGACGTGGCAGAGCTACGGCGGCTCGGGAGACCCGCGCGACCACTCACCGGAAGATCAGACGAAGGTGGCCTACCGCTTGTATCAGCAGCGCGGTTGGAACCCGTGGGCCGGCTGCGCTTGATCTACGCCGTACAGGTCGTGCGACCCGTCAACGTCGGACGCCCGGCGCCGATGCGCGCCGGCAGAAGACACGCGTTTACGTTGCCGTTCGGCGAAATCACTACTTGCGCGACAGCCGTCGGTCCTCCGGACGGCCACACGAAATTGCCCAGCCCGTAGGCGATCGGTCGTCCTTTGTAGAACTCGAGCTGCTGCAGACGGTGCGCGTGATGACCGAAGATCGCATCCGCGCCGGCATCGATGAGCGTGTGGGCGCGGTACACGTCGTCGGGGCGCGGTTTGGTGTCGAGCTCCTCGCCCCAGTGAATCGCGACGAACACGAGGTCCGCCTGCGCGTCGGCAGCTTGGACGGCGCGCACCATCGAAGCGGTGTCGTATCCGTCCGCGACTCCCGGATGACCCGGGCCCGAGATCCAGCTCCGTGCCGGAACAACACCGCCGAAGCCGAGCACGGCGATGCGCCAGCCCTTCAACCGGAAGATGGCGGGCGCGTTCGCTTCCGCGTCATCGCGCCCGGCTCCCACGGGCTCGACGCCGGCACGCTTCAGACGGGCACGTCCGTCGAGAAGTGCTTCCTGACCGAAGTCTCCGGAGTGGTTGTTGCCCATGTTCGCGACGTCCACGCCGGCGTCGCGCATGGCTTCGTGGCCCTTGTCGCAACGGAAGTTGTACTCCTTGTCCTGCGGCGTGCCCAGCGGTGACGGCGCGCACTCGAGATTGACGATCGACAGGTCGTCCTCCGTGAACAGTGCGCGCACGCCGTCCCACGGCGCCGCAAAGGAGGAGAGCGCCGAACCGAGCTGCCGGGGGTCGAGGTTCACGTCGCCGGTTCCGTGCACGATGAGCGGCTGCTTTCCCGCCGGCGTGGGCGTCGGTGTCGCAACGGGGGCACTGGCGGCCGCGGCAACAGGCCGTGCCGGAGGCTGCGGCCGGTTCGCACCGATGGCTTCCATGCCGAAGTAGCCGAACGTCACCGCGCCGATCGCCGCAACGGCAAGCGCCGACCACAGCGCGGCGCGCTGCGCGACCGGGCTCAATCCGGGGAGCCCCGACCACTTCCGTGTCGTCGATATCACCGACTACACAGTTCAGCGCCGTGCGTCCCGGGTCAACGAACGTGGAACAATTTCCGGCGTGAGTCTTCTGGCGCCGGAGCATGAGGAGTTCCGGAAGGTCGTCCGGGCCTTCGCCGAGTCCGTCGTGCTGCCCCGTGCGGCCGAGTTCGACGAGCGGGCCGAGTTCCCGACCGAGATCCTCCTCGCCTGCGGTGCGCAAGGGTATCTCGGCCTCCCGATCCCGGAGGAGCACGGCGGCTCCGGGGCCGATTACCTCTCCTACCTCGTTTGCATCGAGGAGCTCGCCCGCGTGGATCCGTCGGTCGCGATCACGATCGAGGCGCATACCTCGCTCGTTTGCAACCTGCTCTTCCACTTCGGGACCGAGGAGCAAAAACGCACGTGGCTGACCCCGCTCGCCTCCGGCGAGAAGATCGGCGCGTTCGCGCTCACCGAGCCGGGCGCGGGGTCCGACGCCGGCGGCACCCAGACGACTGCGACGCCGGACGGCGGCGACTACGTCATCAACGGCTCGAAGATGTTCATCACCAACGCGGGAACCGACATCTCTCTCCTGGCCATCGCCACCGCGCGCACGCCCGACCGGCAGATCTCCGCGTTCATCGTCCCCGTCGGCACGCCCGGCTTCGAAATCGGGCGGCGGCTCCGCAAGATCGGCTGGCACGCGTCGGATACTCGCGAGCTCGCTTTCACCGACTGCCGTGTTCCGGCGTCGCATCTGCTCGGCGACCCGGGAAAGGGCTTCAACCAATTCCTCGCCCAGCTCGACGACGGGCGCATCGCCATCGCCGCCCTCGCCGTCGGGCAGTCGCAAGGCTGCCTCGACGCGTGCCTCGCATACGTGAAGGACCGCAAGCAGTTCGGACGACCCATCGGACAATTTCAGGCCGTCCAGTTCAAGCTCGCCGACATGGCCACGCAGATCCACCATGCGCGCCTCGCCGTCTATCACGCCGGGAAGCTGCGCCAGGACGGGCAGCCGTTCAAGACGGAGGCGTCGATGGCAAAGCTGTTCGCAACCGAGATGGCGGTCGATGTCGCGCGCGAAGCGGTGCAGGTGCACGGCGGCTACGGCTACATCGAGGAGTTCCCCGTCGCGCGCTTCTACCGTGACGCGAAGGTGCTCGAGATCGGCGAGGGGACGTCGGAGGTGCAGCGCATCATCATTGCGCGCCAGCTCGGCCTCGACGTGCGGCTTCGTCCGGACGGCTAGAAAAGAAAAAAGCGCTCCCGAGGGAGCGCTTCTTTCGAAAGAAGAACGCTTACTTCTTCGTCGGCCAGACGCCCTTGTTGAGCTTCGGACCTTTGCCCGACAGGACCGCGTCCTTGAACGCCTTGAGCGGCGTGATGCGCGCCTTCTTCGACGCCTTGATCTTGATCGCCTCCCCGGTGGCCGGGTTGCGGCCCATGCGCGCCGCGCGGTTCACCTTCACGAACTTCGCGAACCCCGAGATGTTCACGGGCTCACCCTGGGCGACGACAGCGGTGACGACGTCCTGGAACCCCTTGAGGACGTTGTCGATCTCCTTCGCCGTGCTCCCGGTCTGGGCGGCCACGGCGTTGACGAGCTCACGGCGATTCATACGGCTCCTTCTCGAGAAAAGCGGACTCGGCGTGTGATGTTACAGATGCCCCGCGCCTGCGTCGACTAAAAGCAAAGGGCGCCCCTTGTGGGGCGCCCTTTCAAAGTCGAGGAGGGAGCGCCTAGGCGCTCTTCGGGAGCATGCGGGTCATCTTGGTCCCGCAGTTCGGGCAATTGCCCTGGGCCGCCTTGGAGCCGTTCTTCAGCTCTTTGACCGTGCCCTCGAACGACCGCTTCTCGCGGCACTTCACGCAGTACCCCTCGTATGAGGCCACCCTTGACTCCTTTCGCTAGCGCGCGGGTCCCCTCATTCTGGCCCCGCCCCGGCGCTTTGGGTGCGAATATCAGGCGTGTAGTTCGACAGTGCGCGCTCAGATTACTGCGAAGCGTGGCTGAATTTGGGCATCCGAAGAGCCGGGCGATTCCCGGGAGCCCCCTAGGCGGCCGGCGTGGAGCGCGGGAGCTTGCGGTACAGGACGACCAGACCGATCACGATCGCGCCCGCAATAGCCCACGTGAGCACGTCGGGACGGCGGTCGGAGGCGGTCTGGGTCCCGCCGAGGTCCACGGCCGGCAGGTTCACCTGCGACACGACGCCGTCCTCGACTGCGTTGGCCGCCGGGACGGAGACGCCTGCGACCTGGCCGCCGACGCTCGGCCCGGAGTCGGCCGTGCCCGCCTGGTCGGTGGTGCCGTCGCCGCTGCTGTTGGTGCCGCTGGCCCGGCTGCCGCCCGACACGCTGCCCTGGGCGACGCCCACGCTGCTGCCGCCGGACGTGTGGATGCTCGCGCTCGACTTGTTGCTCCCGCCGGATGTGGACGTGCCGCCCGCCTCACTCGACTGGTTCGAGTCGCTCGATTCCGATTGAGCCAGCGCCGGTCCGGCGGCGAGAAGCGCCAACCCCAGCGCGGCGATGGCAACGAATGCTCGTCTCACGAGATTTCCTCCCAGATTTGTCGTCTCCGGCGCCAGATTACCGCAGGCTTGCAACTGCGATGCTCAATCGCGCAAAGCTCGTGCCACGCGGCCCGGAATCTCCTTGTCCAGCCGTTCACACACCCACGCGCTCGCCTGCGCGACCGCCCGAAGGTCGACGCCCGACACGACGCCGAGGCCGTCGAGCATCCAAACGAGGTCCTCTGTGGCGAGGTTGCCCGTGGCGCTGCCCGCGAACGGACACCCGCCGAGCCCGCCGGCGCTCGAGTCGACGACCGAGACCCCGCATTGGAGTGCCGCAAGGACGTTCGCGAGACCCTGCCCGTAGGTGTCGTGAAAGTGGACGGCCAGGCGCGAGACCTCGACGCCGGCGCCCACGAACGCATCGATCAGCGCCTCGACGCGCCCGGCCGTCCCGACGCCGATCGTGTCGCCGAGCGACACCTCGAAGCACCCCAGATCGAGCAGGCGCACGCCTTGCCCGACGACCTCCGTGGGCGAGACCTCGCCCTCCCACGGGTCGCCGAGCACCATCGACAGGTAGCCGCGCACGCGGGCGCCCGCCTGCAGGGCCCGTTCGCACACGGGGCGGAACATCTCCGTCGCTTCGTCCCGGGAGCGGTTGAGGTTGCGCTGCGAGAAGGTCTCGGTTGCCGACGCGAAGACGGCGATCTCGTCGGCGCCGGCGGCGAGAGCGCGCTCGAGCCCGCGCTCGTTGGGGACGAGCACCGGATAGCGCACGCCCTCGGCACGCTCGAGGCGGGCCAGCACTTCATCGGCGTCGGCCAGCTGCGGGACCCACTTCGGATTCACGAACGAGGTCGCCTCGACAACCGGGAGCCCGGCGGCGGCGAGGCGCTCGATCAGCTCGACCTTCACGTCGGCGGGGACGACCCCTTGCTCGTTCTGGAGGCCGTCGCGCGGGGCAACCTCGACGATCGTGACGCGATCCGGAAGGCCGTCGGCCAGCGCCATGGTCAGATCGCCTCGGGATGGACCGAAGCGACTCCCTCTAAAACGAAGTCCACGAGCGGCTGTCCCCGGGCGACCTGATCTCCCTCGGCGCACAAGACGGCTCGCACCGTCCCGTCGGCCGGCGAGCGCACGCCGTGCTCCATCTTCATCGCCTCGACGACGACCAGCTCGTCTCCTTCGGATACTCGGTCGCCCGCCGAGACGCGGACCGCGATGACCTGCCCCGGCAACGGCGACTCGAGGTGGGCCGGCCCGGCGCCCGCGAGGCGCCTCGTTGCGGCTCCGACCGGGACCTCGTACGCGGCGCCGCGCACCCACACGAACCAACGGCCGTCACCGCGCGCTGCGGCCGCCCGAATATCGCCGC
>DASQWC010000014.1:0-13415 GCA_035640475.1 Actinomycetota bacterium
CCGTGCCCGCGCCGGCACCCGAGGCACCGCCGCCGGCGCCTCGGGAGCCACAACCACCCGCACCTCCGCCTCCGGCGCCGGCCCCGCCTGCTCCGGCACCCACACCGCCGCCGCCCGCGCCGCCGCCACCCGACGTGCCTCCGCCAACACCGCCCCCCGAAGAGGCGCCGCCCGGCGAGGAGCCGTCGCCCGGCGAGGAGCCGCCGCCCTACCCGCCGTCGTCCACGCCGCCCGCTCCGACGTCCTGAAGCACGGCGGCCAGGACACCGTTCACAAACGCAACGGCCTGCTCGCCCGAGAACCGCTTGGCGATCTCGAGCGCCTCGTCGATCACTGCAGCGGCCGGCACTTCCGCTAGGAGCAGCTCGGCCACGGCGATGCGCAGCACGTTGCGATCGACGGGCGACATGCGATCGACGCGCCAGTCGACGGCATGCCTGCCGATGATCTCGTCGAGCTCGCCTCGCCGCCGAGCGACCTCCCCGACGAGCAAATCTGTGTACGGATCGGGCGCGGGCCGCTCCGCGAGGACATCGCTTGCTTCGACGTCCCTCACGTCGGCTGCATAAAGGACTTCGACGGCCGCCACCCGCGCGGCGCGCCTGGACATCTCAGCTCTGGACGCGCGTTACGTATTCGCCCGTGCGTGTGTCGACACGAACGACGTCACCCTCGTTTACGAACAGGGGGACCTGCACGGACGTTCCCGTCTCGACCGTCGCGGGCTTGGTGCCGGCGGACTGCCGGTCTCCGCGCAGGCCCGGATCGGTCTTCGTCACACGCACGTCCACCGTCGTCGGAAGCTCGATGGTGATCGGGCTTCCGTCGTGGAAGGCAACGATCGCCGTCAGTCCCTCGACGAGGAAGCGCTCGACGTCGTCGCCGAGCTGCTTGGACTCGAGTCCACTCTGGTCGTATGTCTCGTTGTCCATGAACACGAAGCTGTCGCCCTCGCGATAGAGGTACTGCATCTCCCGCCGATCGAGCCTCGCGATGTTCACCTTCGTATCCGAGTTGAAGGTTCGGTCCAACACCGCGCCCGTCCTCACGTTGCGCACCTTCGTCCGGACGACCGCTTGGCCCTTCCCGGGCTTGTGGTGCTGGAACTCGATGACCTGGAACAAGCCCTCGGGAAGGTCGACGATCATTCCCCGGCGCAGGTCGTTCGTGTTGACCGTCTCGGCCACATCAACCTCCCGGCCGCGGCACGCCGTGGCCCCTATCGAGTGTTGTGAGGTTATCCGCCCCGTCGTCGGTGACGATGAGCAGGTCCTCGATCCTGATGCCCCCGACGCCGGGCAGGTACACGCCCGGCTCGACGGTGACGGCCATGCCCGGCTCCAGCTCCTCGTCGGCCCCGATCGCGAGCGAGGGCGCCTCGTGGATGTCCAGACCGACCCCGTGACCAGTCGAGTGGACGAACGTGTGGGCCAGGCCCTCGGCGTCCAAACGATCGCGAGCCGCTTTGTCGACATCGCCGCCCTTCGCGCCCGGACGAACGGCCTCGCACGCGGCCCCGAGCGCCGCCCGGACGGCGTTGTGCGCCGTCACCAGTTCGCGCGGCGCCTTCGGGCCCAAATACGTCCGCGTCATATCGGAGCAGTATCCACCGGCTTTTGCTCCCATATCGATCAGCAGGACACCGTCCAGGTCGACCGCCACGTCCCGCGGCGTCGCATGCGGAAGAGCCGAGTGAGCGCCCGACGCGACGATGATGTCGAAGGACACCGCTTCCGCTCCGCCGGTTCGCATCGCCCACTCGATCTCGAGCGCGAGGTCGATCTCGGTACCGCCGCGCCAGCGCTCGAGCACGCCGCTCAGCGCCGATTCCGCGATGTGCTGGGCAGTCCGGATCGCCTCGATCTCGTCGGCGTCCTTTCTCATCCGCTCGGCCTCGACCACGTCCTTGCGCGGCACGAGCACGACGCCGTCGAGCGCCTCGCGCAGCCGGTCCGCTTCGGCAAGCGACATGTGGGCGCCTTCGACGACGACCTCCGAGATCGCGCGGTCCCCGAGCGTGGTTTTGAGGATGTCCGCGAACTTCTTCGAACCGGAATAGATCACGCGCTCGAGGTCAGGCACCTGGCTCGCCGACTGCTCGTCGTAGCGGCCGTCGGTATAGAAAACCGGCTTCGCATCCAACAGGAGCTGTGCGTTCGATCCGGTGAAGCCCGTCAGGTAGCGAACGTTCAGCGGATCGGTGATGAGCACCGCGCCCGCGTCCGGGCCGAGCCGCTCGAGCACGCGCTCTCGTCGTGCAGCGAAATCGCTCACGAGAGCCCGGCCAGCCCGATCAACGCTTCCAGGCCGAGCGCGTACGACTGTGCGCCGAACCCCGAAACGACGCCCGCACACACGCCGGAGAGCAGCGACTGCTGCCGGAACGACTCGCGAGCGTAGATGTTCGACAAATGAACCTCGACAACCGGCACGGTCACGGCCTGGACGGCATCCCGAAGCGCCACCGACGTGTGCGTGAACCCACCCGGATTGATGATCACGCCGTCCACCGCGCCGGCGGCCGCTTGGAGCCTGTCGATGAGCTCACCTTCGTGATTGGATTGATAGGACTCGAGCGCATGACCGTGCTCGGCCGCCGCCTTCGCCAGCATGCCGTCGATCTCGTCGAGCGTGGTCGTCCCGTAGATCTCGGGCTCCCGGGAGCCGAGCAGATTCAGGTTCGGGCCGTGCAGCACGAGAAACTTCACGAAATAACCTCCGAGAACGCTTGCTTCAGGATCCTCTCCGGCACATCTTGCACGACCGGTGCGCCGATGCCGCGCAGGACGACCAGCCGCTGCCCGCGCGCATACTTCTTGTCCATCGTCATCCGGACGCGGACGTCGTTCCAATCCACGCCCTTGACTCTCGTGGGCAGACCGACCGACTCGAGCACGCGCCGGTGCTCCGCGACGAGCTCGCGGCTCGGGTCGAGGAGCTCGGAGATCCTCGCCGCGTACACCATGCCGATCGATATCGCCTCGCCGTGGTGAAGCTTCGGGATACGCTTCCGGCGGCCGCCGGCGACGGAAAGCGCCTCGAGCGCATGCCCCAGTGTGTGGCCGTAGTTCAAGATCGCTCTGACTCCGGATTCGCGTTCATCCGCCGCGACGACGCCGGCCTTCGTCCGAGCGCAGCGGGCAATCAGCGTCTCGAGCCCCGGGCCGCGCGCAAAGATCTCGTCTCGTTCGCGCACGACGATATCCGCGATGCCCGGGTCGGCGATGAGTGCGTACTTGACGACCTCGGCCAGCCCGGCCCGGAACTCCCGCTCGGGTAGCGAGCCCAGGACGTCGACGTCGGCGACAACGCCGAGCGGTTGGTGAAACGTGCCGACGAGGTTCTTCCCCTCCGGCAGGTTCACGCCGGTCTTGCCGCCGATGGCCGCGTCGACCATGGCCAGGAGCGTCGTCGGAGCCTGCACGAATCCGATCCCGCGTGCGTAGGTGGATGCGGCGAAGCCAGCCAAGTCGCCGACGACGCCGCCGCCGAGCGCCACGACGACGTCGCCGCGGTGAAAGCCGGCCGTCGCGAGCGCGTGTGTCAGACGATTGGCCATCTCGATCGTCTTTCGATCCTCGCCTTCCGGGAACGTCCACCAGGTGACGCCGAGCCCGCTTCCGCGGAACGCGGCGTCCAGCTTCGTTCCCCACAGGCGCTTGATCTTCGGATGCGAGACGACGCAGATCTTCTCAGCCGCACGCGGCAGCTCGACCAGCTCTCGCATCCGGCCGAGAAGGCCGCGCCCGACAAAGACCGAGTACGGCGGATGAACCCCGACCTTGACCCGTCGAAGGCGCGGGATCTGCGGCGTCGCCACCAGTCTGGCGATCTCGTCGGCGATCTCCACGGGCTCCTTACTCTCGGACGACACGACGTGGTCGGCAACCGACTCGTACACCGGACGGCGTTCGGCCAGGAGTCGTTCGACTCGCCGCTTCATCGGTCCCTTGGTGCGCTGGAGCAAGGGACGTTCTCTTCCGTCCTGTGCGACGCGACGCGCCAGCTCGTCTGCGCTTGCTTCCAGGTACACGATGACGCCCGATTCTTTCAGGAGCCTCACATTTCTCTTGTCGAGCACGGTCCCACCGCCTGCAGATATGACAACACCCTTGCGCTTTGCGGCCTTCGCGACGGCCTTCCGTTCACGCGCGCGGAAGCCCGATTCGCCCTCGGACGCGAAGATCTCGCCGACCGACCCCTCGCCTCCCACGGCGATGTCGTCGACGTCGACGTGGGTACGCCCCATCGTCTCGGCGAGCGCCCGGCCGACGGCCGTCTTTCCGGAGGCCATGAAGCCGATCAAGACGATGTTGCTCGGAGGGGCAGGCACGATCAGCCCTTCTTGAGCGTCTCGAGCCAGGCCCGGTGCGTTGCCGTGAACTCGTCGACCGAGTCGCCGCCGAACTTCTCGAGTGCGGCGTCGGCCAGCACGAACGCAACGGTCGCCTCGCCGATCACGCACGCGGACGGCACGGCGCACGTGTCGGTTCGCTCGACGATGGCAATCTCCTCTTGCTTCGTCTCGATGTCGACGGTTCGCAGCGCTGTGCGCAGCGTCGAGAGTGGCTTCATCACGACGCGGACACGCAGAGGATCGCCGTTCGTGACGCCTCCTTCGATCCCGCCGGCGCGGTTCGTCGTCCGGTGATAACCGGCGTCCTCGTCCCACAGGATCTCGTCGTGGGCCTCCGAGCCGGGGGTTGCCCACGCCTCGAAACCGTCTCCGACCGCAACCGCCTTCATCGCGTTGATGGACAGCAGCGCCTGCGCGAGTCGTCCGTCAATCTTGCGATCCCAGTGCACGTAGGACCCGAGCCCGACCGGCACACCGTGTGCAACGACCTCGAAGACGCCGCCGAGCGTGTCACCGTCGGCTTTCGCCTTTTCGATCGCGTCGATCATCGCCGCTTCCCAATTCGAGTCTTGGCACCGCACGGCCGACGCCTCGATCCGGTCGACGTCGTCCGGGCCGGGGACGTCTGAGTTCTTGCTCCAGACCTTCCCGATCGCCACGACGTGGCTGACCAGCTGCACATCGATCTCGGCAAGCAGGAGCCTGGCGAGCGTCCCCGCGACCGTCCGGGCGGCCGTCTCGCGGGCGGAAGCGCGCTCGAGCACGTTGCGCGCGTCCCGGTGGCCGTACTTCTGGATGCCGACGAGGTCCGCGTGACCGGGACGCGGCCGCGTGAGCGGCTTGACCTGCTCGTCGACCGGGTCCGGCGACATGGCCGTCGACCACTTCTGGACGAACTCGGTGTTCCGTACGACGACGGCGACCGGACTCCCGAGCGTGCGCCCGTGCCTGACTCCGCCCAGAATCTCCAGGTCGTCGGCTTCGAGCTTCATCCGCGCACCGCGTCCGTACCCTTGCCGGCGGCGCGCGAGCTCATGGGAGAGCTGGTCGGAAGTCACACGAAGACCGGCGGGAAGACCTTCGACGATGACGGTCAAGGCCGGTCCGTGGGACTCCCCCGCGGTCAAATAGCGCAGGGCGCCCATCATCGAAGTGTAAGAACTACAGAAGGAGTGCGGAGAGACCTACGCGCCGACGACGCGGTCGCGCAGGTAACGATCGACCTCGGACGTGCGGATCCGATAGTTCTTGCCCACACGGATGGCACCGATCTGTCCGGCCTTGATCAGGCGGTACACGGTCATGTTCGACACGCGCATAGCCGTAGCAACCTCGGAAACCGTGAGCAGACGCTCACTCAGTACCTGGTTGTCGTCCGCCATCGCCATCTCCTGTCCGCCCCCCGGCCAGGTTGGGACGGCCACGGTCAGCACGCCCGCCACCTGGGTCGATCAATGTAACAATCGGCCACTCAGAGTGTCAAAGTGAGCAATCCGCTACAAGCCAAACCAGCTGCGAACTGCACGCTCTCCAGCCAACAGAGCGGCCACGGCTCCCACCGACATCGATGGACCATACGGAACCCATTGTTTGCGCCCGCGCCTGCCGATCACGAGCACCGCAGCGGCAACCAGGCCGCCGACGAGCACTCCCGTGAGCGCAGCGAACACGGTGACGCCCGAGCCGAATCTGCCGGTCACGACTCCGATGAACGCCCCGAGCTTCACATCGCCGAAGCCCATGCCCGACGAGACGACGGCGAGGACGAAGAGCAGACAGAAGAATGCGGCGCCGCAAGCCAGCGCTCGCACGGGCATGTCCCATTCGCCGCCGGCCGCGCCGGCGCCGAGCGTCCACACGAGCGCAGCCCCCGTCGCCGGCAGGACGATGACGTTCGGGATGCGCCGTTCGCGCAGGTCGACCACGCTCAGGACCGCGAGAACGAAGACCGCCGCGCCGACGAAGACGACTTCCTCGACGCTGTCGATCACGTCCGACCCGCCGCAGCCGCGGCGGCTTCGTGCATGACGTCGACCGGAGCGTCGTCTCCAAAGAACAGCCGCCACGCCTCGGCCGCCTGGTGAACGAGCATGCGCAGTCCGTCGTCGGCCGCCAGCCCCGCGGCACGGGCCGACTCCACGAGCGGCGTCAGGCCGGGCCGGTAGACGACATCGAGGACGGCCCGCAGCCGTCCGCGGGCGGCCGCGTCGAGCGCAGCTCGATCGAGCACGGATCCGGTGCCGTTGAGGCCCACGGATGTCGTGTGGACGACGACATCGAAATCGCCGAGGACTTCCGGTACCGCGGCCCAGTCGACGACGTCCACGCCCGTCGCGGCGGCGCGGTCGGCCGTGCGATTGGCGACCGAAACCTTCGCGCCGCCGCCACGCAGCGCAGCGACGGCTGCGCGACCGGCGCCACCGGCTCCCAGCACGAGCGCGGAGGTGCCCTCCAGCTCGACGCCCAGGTCCGCCAACGCCGCGCTCACACCGTGGACATCGGTGTTGTAGCCGCGCGTCGTTTGATCGTCGAACACGAGCACGTTTACCGCACGCGTCGACTCGGCCGTCTCCGAACGCTCGTCGGTGAGGGCGAATGCCGCTCCCTTGTGCGGGAGCGTCACGTTCAGCCCGCGCGCACCGCCGACGCGCATGCCCTCGATGAACGCACCGAAGTCATCCGGAGCAACCTCGAACGCAAGGAACGCCGCGTTGCGTGCCGCTTCCCGGAGCGCGGCCTCCCAGAACGCAGGCGAGATCGAATGACGCACAGGATGGCCGACGACGCCGATCAGCTCGGTCAGAGCGTCCATCAGTGCACCTCGGCCGGACGGCGCTGCTTCAGCCGCTCGAACTCCTGCGGATCGCTCGTGAAACCGTGCTTGCCCGACGGATCGATCACGACGTAATAGATCGCGTCGATGGGAGCCGGATGTAACGTGGCCTGGATCGACGCGAGGCCCGGACTCGCGATCGGCGTCGGCGGCAACCCGTCGATGAGATAGGTGTTGTAGGGCGACGGACGGCGGAGATCGGCTCGCGTCGGCACCTTGTGCTCGTCCAGACCGTAGAGCGCGGTGATATCGATCTGCAGACGCATGCCCTTGGCCAAGCGGTTGTAGATGACCGCTGCGACCTTCGCGCGGTCCTCATCGACCTTGGCCTCTCGCTCGACGAGGGACGCGACGATGAGCGCCTGGTACTTGGTGAGCTTGCGCGACTCGGCTCCCGACCAGTCGAGGCCGTCGATGCGCCGCTCGAACGCCTGCACCATTCGTTTGGTCAGGACCGCCGCCGATTCGTTGTCGCCGACGAAATAGGTATCCGGATACAGGAACCCCTCGAGGGTCTGCACGCCCGGCGGCTGGATGCTGGCGCGCACGCCGGCACCTCCCTGGGCGGCCCGGAGGAACTGGTCGCGCCCGATGTGCGTCCGCGCCCCGACCCGCTCGGCGATGAGCCGGAGGGAGAAGCCTTCGGGGACGGTCACGCCGGTCCCCTTCTCTTGCGGACCTTGCGCGAGCAGATTGAGTGCGGACAGCATGCCCATCCCTTCGCGCAACTCGTACCGCCCCGCCTGCAGCTTCCCCTCGAGATTGCGCAGCCGAACGCTGATCCCGAACAGCGAGTCGGACCCGATCACCCCTTCGCGCTCGAGGATGCGACCGATCTCGGCGGTCGTCGCCCCGCGCGGAATCACGACTTCGCGGGTCCCGGAGCCGGGCCGGAAGATTGTGTACGCCCCGACGGCCGCGGCAATCACGACCAGTGCTACGCCCGAGAAGGCAAGCCGGCGGATCACCTCGAGCGGCGGGACTCGAGGTACGCGCCGAGGATCAGAGCAGCAGCAACCTTGTCGACGACCCCGCGCTGGCTGCGCGTCTTCTTTCCTCCGGCCCGCATCGCGCGCTCGGCCTGGACCGTCGTCAGTCGCTCGTCCCAGCGATGGACGGGCAACGAGCTCTCGGACTCGAGCGCGCGCGCAAACGCTTCGGCGACCTCGACCTCGGGGCCGCGCGTACCGTCCATCCGCAACGGGATCCCGACGACGATCTCCTCGGCGTCCAACTCCCGAGCGCGCGCGGCGACCGTCTTCGGATCGGCCCCCTCGAGCACCTCGAGCGGCTGCGCCGTGATTCCTTCGGGATCCGAGATCGCCAGACCCACACGCACCGTCCCGAAGTCGACGCCGAGCACGCGCGCCATCACTGCAGCGACCCTTGTGCCTGTTGCCGTGCAACTTCCAGCGCGTCGTCGAGGGCCTCCGGGTTCCTGCCCCCGGCAAGCGCGAGATCGGGCTTCCCCCCCGCACCGCCGCCGATCCGTTCGGCGGCCGGCCGCAAGAGCTCGCGCGCGTCGACGCCGAGATCCTTTGTGACGGCCGCGACGAGATTGACGCTCCCTTCGCCGGACGTGCCGAGGATCACGGCGCCGCGGCCGATCTTGTCGCGGACTGCAACTGCGAGCTCGCGCAGCACGCCCACCTCTTCCGTGCGGCGCGCAACAACGAGCTGTGCGCTGTCGATCTGCTGAGCAGTCGGGACGAGCTCGTTTACGGCCGCGCTGATCCCCGAGCGCTGTCCGGCCGCGATCTGTCGCTCGAGCTCTTTCTGTGTCTTCAGGAGCCGCTGGATACCGGCGACGAGCTCGTCCGGCGCGGTTCGCACGAGTTCCGCAGCACGTTCGGCCTCACGCAGCCGGACGTTCACCCAGCGGAGACCCTCGACCCCGGTCAGTGCCTCGACTCTTCTGATGTTCGAGCCGATCGAGCTTTCACCGAGGAGCTTCACGAAGCCGACGTGTCCCGTCTGCGGAACGTGAGTGCCGCCGCACAGCTCGTATGAGTAGTCGCCGATCTCGACGACCCGGACGACGTCCCCATACTTCTCCTCGAAGAAGGCCATGGCGTGGTATTTGTCGATCGCCTCTCGATACGACGTGTCGAACGGCGTGACCTTGTCGTCGGACTCCACGCGCGTGTTGA
This sequence comes from Actinomycetota bacterium, assembly GCA_035640475.1. GTDB lineage: Bacteria > Actinomycetota > JAICYB01 > JAICYB01 > JAICYB01 > DASQWC01. The sequence goes on from DASQWC010000014.1 coordinate 9,341, forward strand.
TGGTCTCCTCGATCTCCGAGAGGGAGCCGGGATCCACGGACGAGAAATGCGAGAAGTCGAACCGGAGCCGTCCGGGCTCGACCAACGAACCCATCTGACGGACGTGCTCGCCGAGCGTGTTCCGTAGCGTGTGGTGAAGGATGTGCGTCGCCGTGTGTGCCTGCTCCGCCCCCGTCCGCAACGCCGGATCGACGTGCAGCTCCATCTCCATCCCAACGGCTATCTCTCCGTCGGTGACGCGAACGCGGTGCATGATGGCGGCACCCACCTTCTGCGTGTCGAGCACTTCCGCCTTGGCGTCGGCAGCGAGCAGGAGCCCGCGGTCGCCGATCTGGCCGCCGCCCTCCGGATAGAAGGGCGTCCGGTCGAAGACGACGTCCGCCTCTTCTCCGGGAGCCAGTGACGCCGCCGGCTCGACACCCTTCGCGATCGCGACGACCTTGCCCGTGTCTGTTCGCTTCTCGTAGCCGAGAAACTCGGTCGGGGCGACGTCGATCCGAGGACCTGCGCCGGCGCGAACCTTGCCGGCCTCACCGACTTCCCGCGAGCGGGTGCGCTGTTCTTCCATCAGCCGCTCGTAGCCATCGACGTCGACGGTGAGCCCGCGCTCGGTGGCGACGTCCTTTGTGATGTCGAGCGGAAACCCGTAGGTATCCTGAAGCTTGAAGGCGACGTTGCCCGGGAGCACGTCCGTTGCCTTCTCGATGGATTCCTCGAGAATGCGCAGCCCGATGTCGAGCGTCTGCGTGAAACGTTCTTCTTCGCGTGCCGCGACGAGCGCGATGCCCTCCGAGTTGCGCTGAAGCTCGGGGTAGACGTGGCCGAACCGCTCGACGACGGCTTCGGTCAATTCCTGCAAGAGCTTGGTGTTGACCCCTGCGAGTCTGGCCTTCGTGATCGCACGACGCATGACGCGGCGGAGAACGTAGCCGCGACCCTCGTTTGACGGCGTGACGCCGTCCGCGATGAGAAACGCCGTCGATCGTGCATGGTCGGTGAGCGTCCGCAAGAGCCGGTCGTCATCGTCACTTGCGCCTCGTGTCCTGCCCGTGAGACCGGCCGCCCTGTCGAGTATCGGAGAGAACAGATCCGTGTCGTAGATCGACGATGCCTCTTGGAGAACGGTCGTGATGCGCTCGAGTCCCATGCCCGTGTCGACGCTCGGTGCGGGCAGTGGTTTGACGATGTTCTTCGCGCCGTCGGTCTCGTACTGAATGAAGACGAGGTTGTACACCTCGAGATAGCGCGTGTCGTTGACGGCGGGCCCGCCTTCTTCCCCGTAAGCCGGGCCGCGGTCGTACCAGATCTCGCTGTTGGGGCCGCCGGGACCGGCGACGCCCATATCCCAGAAGTTCTCGTTCTTTCCGAGCCGTTGGATGCGCTCGGCGGGGATCGGCGTCACCTCCAGCCACAGTTGCTCGGCTTCGTCGTCTTCCTCGTAAACGGTGGCCCAGAGACGCTCCGGGTCGAGCCCGAACTCCGTCGTCAGCAGCTCCCACGCCCACGCGATCGCTTCCTTCTTGAAGTAGTCGCCGAACGAGAAGTTGCCGAGCATCTCGAAAAGCGTGAGGTGCGACTGGTCGCCGACCTCGTCGACGTCGGTCGTCCGGAACGATTTCTGCACGCTCGTCGCTCGCGGGTGCGATGGCTTCTCGGTTCCCAAGAAGTACGGGCGGAACTGCACCATGCCCGCCGTCGTCAGCATCAAGTTCGTCTCCGGAGGCGGAATCAGGGACGACGACGGGTAGAGCTTGTGGTCTCTGGCCTCGAAAAAGGCCAGAAACGTGCGCCGGATATCGTCCGCGAGCATGCAAGCAAGGTTACCGGCGCGTTCACGCTGAGGTACCGAACGTCCGGTTAAAGGGAGTCGCTTCGCTCCATCCAGTTGGAGGGAGTCGCTTCGCTCCATCCTGTTAGCGCTTGCGCGCGGCGGTCTTGCGTGCCGGTTTGCGCTTGGCTGCGGGCCGCCGAGCACGACGCCAAACCGGCCAGGGGAACCCGTCACCGAACAGCGTCGGGTACAGGATCCCGCCGGCGAGGCCTCCGATTCCGGTGCCGACCACGTACACCCACCAATCGCCGAGCTCGTCGGCAACGGCCGCCGGACCGAGGTAGCGGGCCGGGTTGAACGCACCCCCCGTCAGCGGTCCGACCGCGAGCACACCGACGAAGACGGTCAGCCCGATCGTGAATCCTCCGAGCTTCGGCCCCCTGGCGTCGTACTCCGACGCCCACACGACGATCACGAGCAAAAAGGTGAAGACCCCTTCGACCAGCAGCCCCTTCCCAGACGAGACGTTCAGCGTCGGTGCGCCCAGGTGCATGGGACGCCACGTGACCTCCTCGAAGATCATGCGCAGGGTCAGCCCGGCTCCCAGTGCGCCGAGAATCTGACAGGCGACGTAGCCGAGCGCATCGACGGGCTTGATCCTGCGCCCCACGAGCGCCGACAGGGTCACCGCCGGATTGAGGTGACTGCCGGAGATTGCCCAGAAGGCAGTGAGCATGACTGCGAGCCCGACGCCGTTGGCGAAGGCCACGCCCTGGAGGCCGAGATCGGCCGCCAGGATGCCCGCACCACCCGCGATCGTGACGAAACCGAATGTCCCAACGAGCTCGCCGGCCCACGCCTGCATACTTCTCGGAACCACGTCCGTCCTCCTCTTCGAGGGGAGGCGCCGAAGCGCCATCCCGCTATTGGTCGCACCGCTCTGAGCGTTCTCAGCTCAGACAACGTCCTCCTCGGTCCACAGCTCGACGCCCGCATCACGCAGGGCGGCTGCGGACACCCCGTCACCATCGACGAGGCGCCTGGAGAAGCTGCCGTCGTACACCGCACCGCATCCGCACGCCGGCGAGCGAGCCTTCAGGATCGCGGCGGTGCAGCCTTCGGCGGCAGCACGTTCGACGGCGATTCGCGCGCCCGCGAGATATTCCGCGGTTACGTCGCGGCCGTCGTTCGTCAGGACGTGGGCACTTCCATCGAGGACGTCGGCGCCGCTTCCCCGCTCGATCTCTGCGGCGGGTCGCGGCGTCGCAAGACCGCCTTCCTCTTCCGGACAGACGAGGACGGCGCGGCCTTCACGGACGAGCTTCAAGATCGCATCGTTCGCTCGGTGGGAACCGTCGTATGCGCAGGCACGCCCGGCGAGGCAGGCGGAGACGAGCACGGGTCCAGAGGCTGGCAAGGGCCGTCGCATACCCGCTTAGCCTATGGCTTGTGTCGATAACACCGGGTCTTGAAGCTTCGGTCCAGCGAGTCGTCGGTCCGACGGACACGGCGAGGGCGCTCGGGTCCGGCGATGTCGATGTCCTCGGCACGCCGGCCGTCGTCGCGCTGTGCGAACAAGCGGCGGTTGCCGCCGTTGCCGACGCGTTGGACCCGTCGCAGACGAGCGTCGGCACGAACATCACCATCGATCACCTCGCACCGACCGTCGTCGGACGAACGGTCACTGCGCGCGCTCATCTCGACGAGGTCGACGGCCGCACGTTGCGCTTCGTCGTTGAAGTAAGCGACGGCTCCGTGGTCGTGGCGCGCGGAACGCACGCGCGCGTCGTTGTCGACCGCGAGCGATTCACGAGCGGAGCCAACGAACGCGCGTAATGTTCGAGATGACGCGAGAGCAATTCGTCGATCTCGTCGCCGAAGCCCTCGACGAGATTCCCGAGCCGTTCGCATCACACCTCAACAACGTCGACGTCGTCGTCGAGGACGAGCCGACCGCCGACGATCTCGCCCGCACCGGCGTTGCGGCGGGCGGGACGCTCTACGGTCTGTACCAAGGTGTCCCGCAGACCGATCGCGGGCCCGGCTACACGTTCGTCCTGCCAGACAAGATCACGATCTTCCGCGGACCGATCTTGCGCTCGTGCAACGACGAGGACGACGTGTACGACCAGGTCGCCGAGACGGTCGTCCACGAAGTCGCGCACCACTTCGGGATCTCCGACGAGCGTCTGGACGAGCTCGGCTGGTAGTCAGCCCAGGTTGGACGACCGCGGGTACGCGACCGCAGGGTCCGTCTTCACGTTCACCAGATACGGCACACCCGACTCGAACGCCCGGTCGAGA
>DASQWC010000015.1:0-10422 GCA_035640475.1 Actinomycetota bacterium
CGGAGAGCGAAGAGGGTAAGGGATCGACCTTCCGCATCACTCTCACAGTCGACGAAGCGGAAGTGCCTGCTCGGATCTCTCTGCACGAAGGGCTCCCACACCTAGCCCGCAAGCGGATCCTGGTGGTGGATGACAACGCGACGAACCGCGAGATCGTGACCCGGCACGCGCGGTCGTGGGGCATGGAGCCGGTGGCGGTCGAGTTCCCCTCCGAGGCGCTCGCGCTGATCGCGGGCGGCGAACAGTTTGACGTCGCCGTGCTCGACATGATGATGCCGGATATGGACGGGCTCACCCTTGCGCGGGAGATGCGCCGCCACCGAGACGAGTCCGAGCTTCCCCTTCTGCTGCTGACATCGCTCGGCCGGCTGCCGCAGGCGATCTCGACCGAAGAGTTCTCGGCGCAGCTCGCGAAGCCGTTCAAGGCGTCTCAGCTCTACAACGCGCTCCTGCGCCTGGTCGCCTCGGAAACGGCACCGGAAGAGGACGTCGAGGCGGCGACCGACGGGAAGCCCACCACGTCGTCTCTGCGCATCCTGCTCGCCGAGGACAACGCCATGAACCAGAAGGTCGCGCTCCGCCTGCTCGAACGGCTTGGCTACGGCGCCGAGGTGGCCTCGAACGGGCTGGAGGCCTTGGAAGCGCTCGAGGAGCGGCCATACGACGTCGTGCTCATGGACGTGCAGATGCCCGAGCTGGACGGTCTGGACGCGTCGCGCCGAATCTGCGAGCGCTGGCCGGCCGACGTTCGCCCCCGCATCATTGCAATGACAGCGAACGCGCTTCCCGAGGATCGCGAAGCTTGCTTCGCTGCCGGCATGGACGATTACGTGGCCAAACCCATTCGTGCGGACGAACTGGCGGAAGCGTTGAAGCGCACGAGACCACTGCGGAGGGAGGCTGAGGTGAGCTCTGACGAGGGACAGGTCAGCTTCGACGACGCCGCGCTCCAGAGCCTGAGAGAGCTCGGCGGAGACGACTTCCTGGCGGAGGTGATCGACACGTTCCTCGGAGACGCGCCGGCGCTTCTCGAAACACTCCGCCGCTCACTCGACGAGAAGGACGCCGAGGAACTCCGGCGCGCTGCGCACTCGCTCAAGTCGAATAGCGCCACGCTCGGTGCTGAGCGATTCGCCGAACTTTGCCGCGACCTGGAGCAATGCGCCAAGAATGGTCAGCTCGACGCTGCTTCCGAGCTCGTGAACCGAGTGGAGAAGCAATACAAGCCACTCGAAGACGCCCTCGCAACACTCCAGGCAACGCCCGCATCGTGAGCGCCTCTGCCCCTCCTTCCGGAACGATTCTGGTCGTGGACGACAACCGGATGAACCGGCTCCTTCTCGGCCGCGGGCTGGAGGGCCAAGGACACACCGTCGTCTTCGCGGAAGATGGCCAGGACGCGCTCGACCTGCTGGGCCGCCAGCGCTTCGACCTCATGCTGCTCGACGTCCTGATGCCGGAGCTCGACGGCTACCAGGTCCTGGCGGAGCTGAAGCTCGACCCGCATCTCCGCGACATCCCCGTGGTCATGACGTCAGCTCTCGACGAGCTGGACAGCGTCGTGAAGTGCGTTGAGATGGGTGCCGAGGACTACCTGACCAAGCCGATCAATCCGGTCTTGCTGAATGCTCGCATCACCGCGAGCCTCGAGAAGAAGCGCCTTCGCGATCAGCAGCGCGAGCTGATCAGCAAGTTCGCCACAAAGGAAGTCGCGAGCGATCTGCTCGAGTCGGGCTTCTCACTCGGTGGCAAGCTTCTCGATGCGTCCGCGCTGTTCTGCGACATCCGGTCGTTCACGACACTCGCCGAAGGGCGAGACCCTGCCGAAACGATCGAGCTGCTGAATGACTACTACACGCTGATGATGGATGCGATTGGCGGCGAAGGCGGGATCGTCAACCAGATGGTCGGCGACGGCCTGATGGCGATCTTCGGCGCGCCCTTGCCGAGCGAGGATCATCGCCGGCAAGCGGTACTCGCGGCGCGCCAGATGCTCGAGTTGATCCGGCTCTTCAACGAGGAACAGACGACTCGGAACAAGGTTCAGATCGAGATCGGCATCGGAATCGCTTCGGGTCAGGTTGTCGCCGGCTACACCGGAACCCATCAGCGCGCGACGTACACGTGCGTGGGCGACACCGTCAACGTCGCTGCGCGTCTCGAGGCGCACACAAAGGTCGCGAGCCGGCCAATTCTTATCGACGAGAACACGCAGCAGGGTCTTGACGACGGGATCGCCGTCGAACCGCGGGGCGAGTTGCTGGTCCAGGGAAGGACGCAGCCGGTCAAGGTCTATGCAGTCCTAGTCGACTCGCTCGTTCAGGAGGGCGTGTCGCCGCGGCTGTAGATTCGTCTGAACGCAGCCCACTCGCCGCATCAGCCCACCGATTTACCGGCCCTCTCTTTGGGGGCAACGCTGGGGCAACATGACCCACCGAGATCAGCCGAGATCGGACGCCCGCTTCGAAGCTGTTTCCCGGCTCTGAGACGGCGAAAGTCCAGATAAGAGACGCGGATCAGCGCCGCCGCCAATCCGATCCTCAAAGCACTCGGCGACCCGTCGAAGAGCCGGAGGAGGTGATGGCGATCGAAGCGGCCGCCTGAACGTCAGGCGAGGATGGCGCGATCAGCATCGGACACAACCTTGACGGGACGCCACTGACGCGTTCGCTTTCGTGGCAACGATCTATGTCCCGAAGCGTGTCCCGAAATGCCGAAATCCGATAGAACTGAGAGAACCTCACAGCACCTCAGAGCACCGAATACGCCTTAGAGCAGGCCTTTTCTAGGAACGTCGAATCCGCGTGCGGAGGTTCGACTCCTCCCGGGGCCACTGCAAGCCCTCCGCGCGGATCGCCACGATCGGCCTAGAAAGTACGCCGAGGCTCGGTAGCCGCTACGTAGGAAGCGGCGCCGTGTAGACGCTGCGTCCGTGCGTCGCCGCGATCAGCTGGCCGCCGACGATGCGGAGATCCATCACCGTCGTGTTCGGGAATCCGACGGAGGTGTTGCCCCACGTCGCGCCGCCGTCGATCGTCCAGAAGACCCCGGCGTCGGTGCCCACGAAGATGCGGCCGGTCGACCAATTCTGGACGGCGACCGCGTTCACCGGCACGTTGGGCAGGTTGCCGGAGATGCTGGTCCAGCTCGCGCCTCCATTCGTCGTCTTGTAGACGTGCGGGCTTCCGAATCCGCTCACCGTCGCGATCGCATTGTTCGCGCTCGAGGGGTTGACGAGGACGTCGGTGATGAACCGGTCGGGAAGACCGGAGGAGTTCCACCAAGTGGGCACAGCGGCCGTCGCGTTGTGCGTGTACCGCATCTGCGTCGGCGACGCGTCCCAGGCCGCGTAGAGGTAGCTGGCGGTGCTCGTCGACGGCCCGATCGCGCTCACAGTTCTGGCGTAAATCGGAGAGATCGCCGTCCAGGTGGGAGGCGACCCGGTAGTGGCGTTCGTCGTCCGCCAGATGCGATTCGTCCCTCGGTATAGCGTCGCCGCGCTCGCCCCCGCCTCGAGCGGCGGGTAGAACTCGGACGCCTCGTTGTCGATCGTGGACGTGGTGATCTTCGAGAACGATGAACCGCCGCTGGTTGTCCTGTAGACCGCGGGGTAGTAGTAGCTGGCGAAGTAGGTAGACGAGCTGTAGAAGGCCGACGCGCCGCCGTCGCCACCCTGGTCCATTCGCCAGTTCAGGCCCGTGAGGGACGTGTACTTGGTCGTGCCGTTGTCCTGCGTTCCGCCGATGAAGGTGCCCCCCGCGATCGAGCCCGACGTCCAGCCGTTGAATTCGGTGATCGCAAGTGCCCCGCTCCCGCTGCCGTTGCGGTTGACGAAGCTGGAGCCCAGGTTGTCGGTCCGGTACACGCCCCCGTCAGAGCCTTCCCACAGGTGGTTCGCCCTGTCGAAGACGGTTGCGTGCTGGTCGACGTGGATGCAGCCAGAGCAGGAGCCGAAGCCGACGGGCGTCCCGACCGCACCCCCGTTCGTGTACCGGTACACCCGGATCCCCCCCCCGAAGAACCTGGTGGGGTTGCCCGGATCCACTGCGATGGTCAGGTCGTAGCCGCACTGGCCGGAGCTGCCGCTCGGATACGTGCACGGCGAGTTCGAGCTCGCGGCCGGAACCGCGGTCGTCAGGGTGGGGCTCGAACTCGAGGCGTTGGTCAACTTGTAGACGCCGTCGAAGCTCGATCGAGTGGCGCCGCCCGAATAGACGAAGTACACGAGGCTCGCGTTGTAGGCCGTAATCGCTCCGCGGTACGCGCCGCCCACCGTTGCGATCCTGGTCCAGCTCGAGCCGCCGTTCGTCGACCGGTAGACGCCGTCCCTGTAGGTGATGAGGAAGATGGTGTTCGGCGCTCCCGGAGCCTGTGCGAAATCGGCGGGCGCCTGCGAGGGCGAGGACGGCAAGGTGAGGCGCGTCCAGGTCGGGGCGGCCGCCGTCGCGTTCGTGGTGCGCCAGACTCCCCGCTTCGCCGTGGGGCAGGCGGGATTGGTGACCCCCGGGAACTCCAGCACGCCGGCGACGATGGTGTTGGCGTTCACGACGACGAGATCGCTGACGAAGCAACCGTTGAACAACGTCCCGCTCGCCTTCGTCCACGTCGCGCCGCCGTTGAGCGAGCGGTAGATGCCCTGGCCGTAGTACGTGTCACCCGAGCCGTTCGGCTCGCCAGTTCCGACCCAGATCCGGCAGCTCGACGGCGTCGGCGAGCAGGTCGAACTCGACTTGTCCACGGCGATGGCGCCGATCGAGAACGATGCGCTGTACGGGAACTTGGCCGTCCACGCGACCGGCGAGCCGTACGCGTTGGTCGTCTTCCACACGCCGCCGTTGGCGCCGCCGATGTAGACGACGTTGGCGTTGTTCGGGTCCGGAGCGATCGAGCTGACCCGACCTGAGAGCGGAAACGAGCCTGCGCCTGGACGTCCGACTGCGTACGGGCCGGCGGCCGAGATGGGCTTTGGTCCCCTGAGCGTCCAGCCGATGGGCGTCGTCGGCGCCGCCAAGGGACGCTCCGGGCCTCTCAGAGCCTTCGCCTGGCGGGTGGCGCGCGCTAGCGCTCCCGCCGGCGTGTGCGCCGCCGGATGGGCGCGTTGCCCGTAGAACCACTCATCGTAGGCGCGGCTGATTCCTGCCTCATCGGTCTCGTTCTCGACGGCCCCGGGCATCACCGTCGCCCTCGAGGTTTCGATCGATCTCCCGTGACCCGAGAAGCCCCCGACGACACCGACCGTCAGTGCGGCGAGCGCTGCAAGCACGAGGGCTGCGATCACGTTGGAGCGTGACCGCGAAGTCTTCCTTTCATCTGCGCTCGTCGAGAACCAGCTTTCTTGTGAACGGCAGGGCAGAGCGTGTGATCTGATTAGACGCAGAGCGGTCCGCAAAAGTCAATAGGCAGCTCTCGCGCATCGCGCCGGCGGGTAGTCAGGCTGGAGAGGACGTCGGGAGGCGAAAGGGCGCGGAGGCCGGCATATGCCGGCCTCCGCGCGAAAAAGGCCTACTTCTGCGCGAAGTAGATGAACTGGGAAAAGAGCCCGGGTACGTTGGACGGATCGCGCATGTCCGTCCAGACCATGTTGGCCTTGCCGTTCGGCCCGTATTCGATGTTGATGTAGTCGCCATGGAACGTCGCGCAGTTCTCGCATCCGGGGACTCCGGCGCGGAAGAAGCGCGAATGCGTGGGATGCGACGGCGCGGTGCTGACGATGGTCTTCGAACCCGGCAGCTCGGTGAGCGCTGCGTCATACAGCGAAGGGTTCGCCAGCTCGCGGTCGTTGTAGAGGACGCCGACCGCTCCGTTCGTGGGATTCACGTCGACCCACGGGAACCACTGGTCGGTGACGCTCGGGTCCACCGGCGTCGGAGCCGACCACGTGCTTCCCCCGTTGGCGGAGGTCATCAAGAAGACGTCCGTATTCGTGCTCGGGGAGGCAACGTCGTGGGCGCCGTTTCGGTTGTCCGAGAAGGTGAGATACAGCTTGCCGTTCTCGGCCGCACGAGGACTGGCCACGATGTTTCCCGCGGAGTTGACGCGAACCTGATAGCCGCTCAGTGTCTGCCGGTCGTTGACGTTGAGCGGATAGTCCCTCGATCCATCCTCGAGGCCCACGACGAAGGTCGGGCTCGACCAGGTTACGCCGCCGTTCGTGGACTTCACGAGTAGGTACTGGTCGTCGAACTGCTCGTTTGCTTCCCACAGTGCCTGGTTCTGCTCGTTCTCGAACGCGACGTAGACGGTGCCGTCGGGCCCGACTGTCGGCACCGAGAACTGGTTCTCGTCGCATCTACCCGCCGCCCCGGACTCCTGGAACGTGCACAGCGCCGCGTTGGAGCCCGAGATCTCGTGCGGCCGCGACCACGTATAGCCGCCGTTGTCGGAGTGCGACTCGAAGATCGGCGAGGACAGATAGTGCCCCGACGCCGAGATGAATTTCGTCCAGGTGAGGTACGTCCGCCCGTAGAAGGGGGAGGACGGGTTGTTGTCGGTCACGATCCACTCTTTGTCGTTGAAGAGCTGGGTCCGGAACGTGTCACAGCCGATACCGGTGTCGACGATGACCGGCCTCAGCCAACGAATACCGCCGTCGGTGGAGACCGAGACGACGACGTCGCCGCGGCAGGTCTCTCCCCGCCCAGGACTGAAGTTAAAGTTCAGCGAGGAGTGAATGGCGGTCCCGTGCTTGCGATCGAGCACCGTCACGGGATCACTGCCGATCACCGCCGGGTTCTCTCGCGAGATGTTGATGTTGGCCCACTTGGCGCCGTTGTCGAAGGTTGTGTAGATCTCGTCACAGCAGGTCCCGTAGTCGTTCGAGCTTCCGATCATGTGGCCCGCGGCCGTGGAATCGACGGCGATGTCGGGCTCGTTGTTCGGGAACGGGTCGTCGCAGTCGAGCTTCGTGTTCGCGCCTCCGCTCGGCGCGAAGCACTCGAACTGCGAGAACGGGCCGTGCTGCTTCGCATAGCCGGCGACGTTGGCCGCCACCGTTCGCTTCCCTGCCATCCCGAAGTCCGGCTTCGGCTCGTCGGCTCCCGCGCTTCCGCTCAGCACGAGAGCGACACCGAAGGTGAGCATCAGGGCAAGCAGTGACGCTACCTGTCGGGTCTTCATCTCTTGTTCCCCTCTTGCTCGGATTGGCGCCGTTCGGCGCCCGATCGCCGGAAACCCTAACTCATTGCCGGACGGGGTCGTTCCTCCTACGCCGCTTCCCGTTCCCCCGATGGCGGTTCGTCAGGCAAGCCGTAGCCGAGCTCGCCGATGGCCTGGGAATAGGCATCCATGAGGGCGCGGTTCTCTCGCGCCCAGTCTTCGCCGAGAGCACGAACGACCTGCTCGACGACGTAGTCTCGCTGTTCTCTCCCGGCCCCCAACGAAGGGACGAGTCTAGCCCGTCTCGCGGTCGTCTTCCTCGGTCTCGGTGAGTTCTTCCTCGGCGAGACGTTCGGCGATCTCCTCGCGCTGCTCGCGCTCCTGCTCGACCGCTTGCTGGAACTTGTCCTGCTCGCTGTCGCGGCTTTCCCGCTCGCGCTCTTCCGGTGTGCTCATAGAGCGCTTCTCTCCGTCTGGCGGAGCCCAAAACTCGGCACAATGGTTAGCGCGCGGGCGTGGCGGAATGGGAGACGCGCCAGGTTTAGGTCCTGGTGGGCGAAAGCCCGTGGAGGTTCGAGTCCTCCCGCCCGCACCTCCCGGTTTACGACGCGTACTCGAGGTCTACGACGCGTACTCGAACGCGGCCGCCTCGCCGTAAATCGGCTCGTAGCTCCCGCGGATCGATTCGCCTTTCCCCGAGCCCCTTCCGATCATGACCGTGGGCGCGAAGGCGAGCGGAGCGTTCGAGACCGTGGTCGGGCTTCCGTCCTCCGCCCGGGACGGTTCGAACCGGATCTCCGTCTCGCCGGCGACGGACGCGGAGGGCGAGTCACCGTCCGAGAACGAGACGGCTCCGCGCCGCATCGGCTTCACCTCGCCGATCAGGGGCACGAACTCTTCGAACGGGCCACCCTCCTGGCCGGAGATGATGCGCTCGATCGCTTGCGCCTGCTCGTCGGAGGCGCTCTCGTCGACGATCATCTCGATGCCCCAGTTGCCGGCGCTCAGGTTCGAGGGCACATGGAAGTAGAGCGCGAAGTCCACGTTGGAGAGGTCAGTGCCGTCGGATTCGCCGTTCTCGACGTGGAAGACGCTGCTCGCGTCGCACTTGCCGTCCGGGCTCGTGGGCTGCCCGTCGATCGCGCACGGGCAGAGGAGCGCGCAGCTGCAGTGGAGGACGTATGTTCCAGCGATGCGGTAGGCCATCGTTGTCTCCTTCGTCGCGGAGTCTGCGGCTGGGACTCTAACTCTGGTGCGGTCAGCCTGAGGCGCTTTGCTTAGATGGGCGGGTGCAGACGACGGTCGAAGAGCTCTCCGAAAACCGGGTCCGGCTCGAGGTCGAGGTCCCGAAGGAGGACGTCAAGCACGCGATCGACCATGCGGCCTCCGACCTCGCCGGCAGCCTGAAGATCCCCGGCTTTCGCAAGGGCAAGGTGCCCATGCAGGTGCTGCTGGCGCGCGTGGGTAAGGAGCGGCTGTACTCGGAAGCCGTCGAGAGCCACATCGGCGGCTGGTTCCGAAACGCCGCCGTGTCGACGCGGATCCGTCCGGTCGAGGCACCCGAGTACGGCTACGACCTTCCCGACTCTCCCGAGCACGACTTCCGCTTCACCGCGACGGTGGCCGTCCAACCAAAGCCCGAGATTGCCGACTGGAAGACACTCGAGGTCCCCCGCGCCGAGCCCGACGTCCCCGCGGAGCTGATCGACCAGGAGCTCGAAGCGCTCCGCGAGACGACGGCGACGCTCGTCCCGGTCGACGGGCGCCCGGCACGCGAGGGGGACACCGTCGTCATCGATCTCGTCCGCGACGGCGAGGCCGAGCGCGATTACGTGGTGGAGCTCGGGATCGGCCGGCTCCTTCCCGAGATCGAGCAGGGCCTGATCGGCATGTCCGCCCAGGAGACGAAGGAGATCCAGTACCGCACGCAGGACGGCTCGCAGCAGACGGTGAGCGCGACCGTCAAGGACATCAAGGAGAAGGAGCTGCCGCCCCTCGACGACGATCTCGCCCGGGCGGCCACGGAGTTCGACACGCTCGACGAGCTCCGGGCCGAAATCGAGGCGCGCCTCGGCGCTCAGCTCGAGACCGAGATGGAGCGCGACTTCCGCGCCGCGGCGGTCGACAAGCTGGTGGACGCCTCGAGGGTGCAGGCGTCGGGGCCGCTCGTCGACCAGCGCGCCTCCGAGCTTCTCACCGGCATGGCTCGCTCGCTGGAGCAGCAGGGACTTTCGCTCGAGACCTACCTCCGCCTCTCGGGTGAGGACCCGGCGAACCTTCAGGAGCGGCTCCGCGCGGAAGCCGAGCGGTCCGTCGCCCGCGAGCTCGTGCTCGAGGCCGCCGCCGACAAGCTCGGCATCGACGTCTCCGACGAGGAGCTCGACCGGATCATCCGTGAGGAGGCGTCGGGCGAGGACGAGGATCCCGAAGAGGTCGTCGCGCGGATCCGAAGCAGCCCCGTTCTCGAACGCCTCCGCGAGGATCTCCGCCTGCGCAAGACGCTCGACCGGATCGTCTCCGAGGTGAAGCCAATCCCGGCCGACCTCGCCCGGGCGCGTGAGAAGCTGTGGACGCCCGAGCAGGAGAAGGCCCCGAGCGATACGAAACTGTGGACCCCCGGCACGAAGGAGCCCGCATGACGCATCTAGTTGAACCCAACGCCTGCTCGTCCCTCGGGCTCCGCCCGGCTGGAGCCGACGACGGCGAGGGACGAGCATGAGCCCATTGATCCCGATGGTCATCGAGCAGACCTCGCGCGGCGAGCGCTCGTTCGACATCTTCTCCCGCCTCCTCAACGAGCGGATCATCTTTCTCGGCACTCCGGTCGACGACCAGATCGCGAACCTGATCATCGCCCAGCTCATCCATCTCGAGTCCGAGGACCCCGACAAGGACATCTCCCTCTACATCAACTCGCCGGGCGGCTCGGTCTACGCCGGCCTTGCCATCTACGACACGATGCAGTACATAAAGCCTGACCTGCAGACGATCTGCGTGGGGATCGCGATGTCCATGGGCGCGCTCCTCCTCGCCGCCGGCACGAAGGGGAAGCGCATGGCGACGCCGAACTCGAAGGTCCTGATCCACCAGGTCGCGGGCGGTTTCCAGGGCCAGGCGACCGACATCGAGATCCAGGCGCGCGAGGTGATCGGGCTCAAGCGGCGGCTGGAGGAGATCTACGCAATCCACACCGGGAAGAGCCAGGAGGAGATTTCGCGCGACATGGAACGTGACTTCTTCATGAGCCCGCACGAGGCGGTCGAGTACGGGATCATCGACACCGTGATCGTCCACCGCGACGCCGCCAAGGACGGCGCCAAGCCCTAG
>DASQWC010000016.1:0-21557 GCA_035640475.1 Actinomycetota bacterium
GTAGCCGGGAGGAGGCCCGCGACACTGCCGAGGATATTTACAACGATGCCAGGGAGGGCGCCGAGCAGGCGGCCAACCGGGCCGAGGACGTGATCAACGACCGCACGGTCACCATCAAGGACGTTGCGTTCCGTCCGGCGGAGAGGAAGGTCCGGATCGGAACAGAAGTGACGTGGCCGAACAACGACGCAGTCACCCACACGGTGACGGCCGATGCCGGTGCCTTCGATTCCGGAAACATCGAGGGCGGCAAGGAGTTCAGCTTCCGCTTCACGCAGTCGGGTGAGTACAAGTATCACTGCGAGATCCACGGCAAGGACAAGATGTCCGGCACGATCGTCGTCGAGTAACGCGGTCTAGCGGACGACGAGAAGGTCGAGCGGGTCGATCACCGGACCGTCGTTGACCTTCGCTTCTTCGATCATCGCATGCAGTCCGGCTTCAAACGCTTCGTCGGGGAGCAGCTCGAGTGTCGTGTCGGCGCGCAGCTTGATCCGCTCGATCATCTCGGTGAGGCTGTGCGCGAGCAGCTGCTCGACGCGCTCGGTCGAGAAGCTCTGAAAGCCGGCGCGCTCGAACGCGTCGATGACTTCCGGAATGCCCGGAAACGACGCAACGGTCTTCTCGGTCCCCGGGAAGAAGCGGTAGAGGCTGGGGACCGGCCGTCCGGCGAACGACCCGCGGATCCACACGGGGCCTTCCGCGACGACTGCGCGTCTGAGCTCGCCCGCGGCGGCGTGCAGATCGTCGAAGTGGTGGATGACGTTGGACAGCCACGCCCCGTCGCACGACGCACCGTCGAGTGGAAGGTTCTCGGCCGCGCCGCGCACGAGGCGAACGCGAGGATGGGGTTTGGCGGCCGCTTGAGCGAGCATTCCGGCCGACGGCTCGACTCCGACGACCTCGCACGCGAAGGCATCCGCGAGATGGGCGCTGAAGCGTCCCGTGCCGGCGCCGAGGTCGAGCAGCCGCGAGACGTCGCCGCGCAAATGGATGCGCGCTCGTGCCATCCACGTATCGATCGCTTCGGGCGTGAGGCCGCGTCCGCGATCGAAGTTCTCAGACTGCTTGTCGTAGTCGACACGCGCCACAGGATGGAGCGTAGCGACTCCCACGACTGGCGAAGGAGCGTAGCGACTCCCAAGACCGGCGAAGTGTAGAGGGCGGCGGCGGGGCCGCCCTCTACACCGCTTGCTTCACTCCATGTAGCGCGTCACGTAGCCGCGACGGCGGAGCACGCCGAACATCGACCGCGCAAACGCGAGTCCCGCGAACAGGTAGACGAAGTCGAGCGCGAACGCGATCCCGAGGCTGCCCCACGGCGCCGGCTTGCCGGCCAGCACCGTGCGCATCCCTTCGAACACGTACGCGGTCGGCAATCCCTTCGTGATCACCTGCGCCCACTGCGGCAGGACGTCCACCGGATAGAAGACGGCCGAGATCGGCATCATCAGCACCGCCAGACCCCACGCGAGGATGTCCGCGCCCGGACCGAAGCGCAGGATGATGCCCAGCACGATCATCCCGATCGCCGTCCCGAAGATCATCAGCGCAAGCACGAAGAACGCGAGCGGCAGGCCGAGATCGAAGGCCGAGAAGTGGAACAGGGCCCAGGCAATGCCGAGCATGATCACCCAGCCGGCCATCACCTTCGACAGCGACCACGCCACCGCGCCCGCGATGTACTCGCTCGGGCGCAGCGGCGACACGAGCAGGTTCAGCACGTTGTGCGTCCAGGACGTGTCGTCCAGGAACGTCACACCGATCCCCAGGTTCGACCTGAAGACGATGTCCCACAGCAGCACACCGCCGATGAGGAATCCGACGGCAACCGGCAGGTCGACGTTCTGCCGCGTGATGAACAGGGTCAAAAGACCCCACAGCAGCAGGTCCATCGCCGGCCAGAACAGCATGTCGAACACGCCCGGCAGCGAGTGCTTGAGGCTGTATGCGTGCCTGATATAGACGGCCCAGATCCGCCGGAGCGTGTTGCGCATCTCCGACCGATCCGGGCTTTCTACCGCGACGGGCATAGGCCCCCGCGGCTCGATGGTTTCTAACTGAGTCATCTTCGGGCCTCCGTTGCTATTTCGAGGAATGTCTGCTCCAAGTCCGAGACCCCGTACTTCGCCGCAATCTCGGTCGGTGAGCCGTCCGCGACGACTCGTCCGCGTGCCACGAACACCACGCGCCGGCACAGCCGCTCGATGTCGGCCATGTTGTGCGACGTCACCAGCAGGGAAAAGCGCCGCTGGGCATGCTCCTCACGCAGCACCTTCCGCACGCGCTCGGCCACCTCGGGGTCGAGCGATGCCGTGGGCTCGTCCAGAACGAGCAATCTTGGCTCAGACAGCAGCGCCTTGGTCAGCCCGACGAGCGTCCGCTGGCCGCTGGACAGGTGCGACGTGTACCGCTCGAGGAAATCGCCGATGCCGAGCTTTTCCACGACTTCGTCCACCCGGCCGCGCCGTGCGCCGTACAGGGTGGCGTAGATCTTGAGGATCTCCTTCACCCGCACGCGGTAGGGCAGCCCGATGTAGGACGCCGTGAAGTTCGTCTGTTCGAGAGCGCGCGTCCGCTCCTCGGGCAGCGGGTGCCCGAGCAGGCGGACCTTGCCCTCGTCGGGCTCGGTCACGCCGAGGAGCATCATCAGCGTCGTGGTCTTACCGGCACCGTTCGGGCCGAGGAGAGCGACGACGTCGCCCTCGTCGACCAGCAGATCGACGCCGTCGACTGCGGTCGTCCACTTTCCCGTTTGCGCCTTCGCTTCGCTACGGCGTGGGTTGCGGAAACGCTTCCGCAAACCAACTGCTTCGATGGCGTACATACGTCTCCCTCCCTCCGATCTCCTTGGTTTGGCCCAAAAGAAAACCGCGCACGGCGAGATGGCGGTCCTCTGGCGAGGTCCGGCGGCCGGCGCGGTCGTGCTACCTAATGCATATCAGAGAAAAAACGTAGCACACGAATCCGACGACATGCACGAATTCGCTCAGGATGCGCCGTCAGGCGCCCCCTCTTAGTAAGGTGTGCGCCGTGCCGTCAGAGATTCAGTTCGAGCACTACAGCGAGAAGGTCGCCGACGCCTTCGTCAACATGCCGTCCCACACGGCGTTGCCGGACTTCCTGGGCGTCGAGTTCACTGAGGCCGGGCCCGGCGTGCTCGTGGCCGAGATGGACGTGCGGCCCGAGCTGCTCACGCCATTCGGAAACCTCCACGGGGGCGTCGTGGCCGTGCTCGTCGATCACGTCTTGGGCTCGGTGATGTATCCGGTCATGCCCCGCGGGTGGTGGGCAGCCACAACGGAGTACAAGATCAACAACCTCGCGCCGGTGCGCGAGGGACGATTGCGGGCCGAGGCCCAGATCATCGCGATGACCAAACGGACGAGCGTCGTCCGTATCGACGTGACGAATGGGGACCGGCTGGTCTGCGTGGCGCAGGGGACCTGTCTGCTGCAGGAGCCGAAGCCGAAGACGGAAGCGCCGCCTCCGCCGGCCGAAACCAAGACTCTCGAGCCGTCCGGGACAACGGAGCTGGACCTCCTCGAACCTCGCAATACCTGACCTGCAGAGTTCCCAGGCCAGACGCCTCGGGTATACGGGACGCAGACCGACGGGAGGTTGACATGGATCTTCTCGACCTATTCGAACGTGGGTCGGCATGGACGTCGGAGAAGGTTGCCGGCGCGAAAGACAATCTCGAAGCCCAGACTCCGTGCAAGAGCTGGAAGGTGCGCGACGTCGTGAATCACCTGATTCAGGGAAATGAGTTCTTTCAAGCGTCTGCGCGCGGCGAACAGGCGCCGCTCGACGACCCACCGCCCGACGTGATCGGTGATGGTCCTTCAGATATCTACGACCGGGCGCGGAAAGCGACGACAGCGGTGTTCTCCGGTGAAGGCGTGATCGACAAGACCGGACCGAAGCTGGGCATCGCGTTCGTCGATCAGCTCGTTCACGGATGGGACATCGCCGAGGCGACCGGCCAGGACACGATGATGCCCGACGACCTCGCGCAAGCCGCGTTCGGCATGGTCGACGGCCGTCTCACCGACGAACAGCGAGGGAAGTTCTTCGGACCCGAGGTGAAGGTCCCCGAAACCGCGAGCGCACAGGAGAAGCTGCTCGGCTACGTGGGCCGCACGCCCTAAGCGCGCACCGCGATGCCTGAGTGGCTCGGCGCCCTCGAGGGGTATTACGGTCCGGCGCTCGGACACGACAAGCGACTGTCGCTCATGCAATGGATGGCGACGAAGGGCTTCAACGTCTTCGCATACGCGCCGAAGGACGATCCGTTTCATCGCGCGCAGTGGCGCGATCCCTACCCGGACGAGCGGCTCCGTGAGTTCGAGGAGCTGGCGCGTCGAGGACGCGAGGTCGGCGTCGAGTTCTGCTTCACGATCTCGCCGGGCCTGGACTGGCGGGCCGGGGAAGACGAAGCCGTCCTTGTCGGAAAGCTGCGATCGATCGCCGGCACCGGTTGCTCGACGTTCGGCGTTCTGTGGGACGACGTCCCGCCCGGGGGAGCCGAGCTCGGCGAGTCGCACGCGCGCGGAACGGCGGCCGCCGTCGACGCGATCGGCGGTGCGCGGTGGTGGACGGTGTGTACCGATTACGCCCTCACACGCCCGACGCCGTATTTGGACGGCTTCTGCAAGACGCTTCCGGTCGGGGTCGCCGTCTCGTGGACGGGCCCGGCCGTCACGCCGCTGAGAATCACCGGCGACGACGCGCGCACGCTCGGCGATGCGCTCGGACGCGAGCTCTTGCTCTGGGAGAACTTTCCGGTCAACGACGCGCTGATGCGCGACGTGCTGCACCTCGGCCCGTATCCGGAGCGCTCGCCCGATCTCGTCGATGCAACGCAGGGCGTGTTCCTCAACACGATGGAGCACGCGCTGGCGAGCCGCGTCGGCCTCGCGTGCGGCGCGCGGTTCTGGACGGACCCGGCATCGGATCGCGAGAAGGTCTGGCGTGAGGTCATCGCGGAAGCTCCCGGCTTGGAGCCGCTGGCGCGGGCGTGTCGCTCGTGGGCGTCGGACACGGGACCCGATCCGGAGCTGATCGAATGGGCCAAGGCTGCCCCGGACGACAAGCGCTTGCGGTCGTTTCTCGAAGCCGGGTGCCGGGACGGCCTCGATCCCGAGCTTGCGAGCGAGGTCGAGCCGTGGCTCGCCGCGTGGGAGACCGAAGCGCAGGCCATGCTGATGGCGCTCGACATCCTCGAGCGCGGGTACAGGTCGGCCAACCGCGGGATCGGCGGCGCGCTTCTGTGGACGAACGCACGACGGCTGGAGAAGCAGGTCTTCGGGATTCGGAATACCGTCTACCCGGTCACCGAGCAGACGGGAGAGTACACGACCTCGCGGCCGGAGGCGGCGGCGTTCGGCGAGAACCTCACCGACATGCTCTGCCGTCGTGCGCTACGAGACGAGTGACTTCAAATAGAAGTACTGCTCGTGGCCCGTCGGGCAGTTCGGCATCGTGCCGATCCGCTTGAAGCCGAGTCCTTCGTAGAACAGGGGCGCCTGGAAGCTGTGCGTCGACAGACCGATCTGCGTGCAGCCTCGACGGATCGCTTCCCTCTCGACGGCTTCCATCAGCCGCCTGCCGACGCCCCGACCGCGCCGCGACTCGTGCACCCAGAGCCGGGAGACCTCGCAATGTCCGCCCCAGGTGTGCCCGGTCACGCCGGCCACGATCTCGCCTGACTCGTCTTCGACCGACGCGCTGAAGAGCTCGCCATCGTAGATGCCCGTCGTCGTCGAGTTGAACTCGTAGAGACCGTCGCCGAGCCGCTTGTCGAGCTCGGGATTCTCTCCGGCGCGGACCTCGATATCGGTCATGCTTTGAGATGCGCGTCGAAGAACGCAACGATCCTTCGCCGTGCGTCCGCCGTCGCGTCGGCGTCGAAGCCCGCCGACATCAGGGGCGCCGCAAATCTGAACAACGCCGGGACGTCCGCGTCGTCGTGATCGTTGAGGAACGAGTGCCCGACGCCCGGGTACTCCTTGACGTCGTGCGCTACGCCGGCCGCCTCGCACGCGTGCTCGAGGCGCGCGGCGGCTCCGCGAAGCGTCCGGTCCTTTTGCCCGAAGCTGCCCACGATGGGACATGCACCCTGAAGCAACCGATCGGCGTCCTTCGGCACGGTCCCGTAGTTCACGCTGGACGCCGCGAACCCGCGGCCGGGCGCGAGCAATAGCGCGAAGCCGCCGCCCATGCAGAACCCGATGACGCCGACCTTTCCCGTGCAGCCTTCGTGTGCGGCGAGAAAGCTGCGCGCCGCTTCGACGTCGTCGAATGCTTTGCCTTTGCGCGCGCGCAGATCGCGGAAGATCGAGCGTAAGCACCCGAACCGGGATCCCCAGTAGTAGAAGTCGGGCGCAACGGCGAGGTACGCCTCGCCGGCAAGCCAGTCGGCCTGCTTGCGCACGTCGGCGCTCATGCCGATGGCGTCGTGAATGACGACGACCCCGGGCCGAGGCGCCGACGCGCTCGGCGTCGCTAGGTATGCGGGCATCACGCCGCGCGCTGCGTCGATCGTCACGTTCGTCATTCCACGTCCTTCACGGCGTCAACTAACGCCCGGCGAATCGCGGCCACTGCGTCCGGACCGTAGCTCACGCCTTCCTCGTAGCCGTCACCGTACGGGTGCGGGAGGTAGCCGTGCCACGGCGCGAGCCCGGCGAGGAGCACGCGGTCGTTGCGTACCGCGCAGATCTCGCGGCCCAGCGCGTGGAATGCTTCGCCGGGCACCGAGACGAGCCGCACGTCGCCGATCGACCACTCCACGAGCTCCACGTGCATCCTCGGTGCGCCGTGGAGTGCCGCAATGGCCGTCCCACCGACGGGGACATCGATCGACTCCTCACGGAGCACGGCGAGCGGGCCTTCGACCGGCCCGGCTCCCGGAAGCGCGTCGGCAACAAGACGCGCGAGCCGCTTGCCGTAATCTGCCGTCTGCTCGGGCGACGCCCACGGCGCGTAAGTGTCGCCGGGCTTCCCGGACGGCGGCGTCGGGTTGATATCGCCCAGCGCCCCGGTCAGCTCGATCGCCGTCCCACCGGCGAGCGCCGCGAGCTCGCGGCGAAACGGCCCGATCCAATCGGTGGCAACCTCCAGCCAATCCGGGCCGAGCAGGACGGGATGGATGCCGAAGTTCGCGATGAAACCCGTGCCGACGGCCTCGAGGACGGAGAAGGTTGGGCCGTCGTAATCGCCGCCGCGGCGATTGAACGCGATGCCGTTGGGAAGCGGTGCGCGAAGGAAGCGGAGCGAGGTCTCGGCCGCCGCATCGCCGGCGGCGACGGCCGCCGTGACGCACCGATCGCGCACGAAGTCCGCATAGCCGGCCGGAGTCGGCCAGCCGATCGCCTCACTGCCGGCGATCAGGCTCGGCCCGGCGTGCGTGTGCGTGCACGCGAGCACGACATTCGCCCGCGCGACGCCGAGCGCGGAAGCGACGGCCTCACGGATCGGCATCGACACATCGGGTGTCATGCCGAGGAGATCGCACACGATCAGACACATCGACGTCTCACCGTCGGCCAGAAACGCGGCGCTTGCTTCAAGGTCGTCGTGGACGCTCTGGGCAGGCTCGGTGCGTGCGCCGAAGCCCGCGAGATACACGGGCGGTTCGGGAGTTATCGTCGCGGCGCCGAAGCCGGCCTTCATCGCGCGACCATCTGGCGCTTACCCGTCCGGGCCGATTCGTAGGCTGCCGCAACGATCGCGAGCGCTGCGCGGCCCTCGTCGCCGGAAGCTGCCGGACCCTCCGGCGCCTCACCGCGGACTACGCGGACGAAGTCGCTGCACGGGGTGGCGGTCACCGGCGTCCCCTCGATCGATTCCTTCGTGCCGGAAGCGCTACGAAACGTCAACCCGCCGAAGCCGAGCGACAGCGTGCCGTCGGAGCCGTAGATCCCGAGGGCGAATTCCGGCGGCGGCCGCGTGACCCAGCTCACGTGCACAAGCGCCGCGGCGCCGCCGTCGAGGCCGATGGTTATGAACGCGGCGTCCTCGACGGCGCCGTCGCCGGTGAGCATGCAGGTGACCTCCGTCGCTTCGAGTCCCGTGACGAAACGAATGAGATCCAAGCCGTGGATGCCGAGGTCGATCAGCGCGCCGCCGCCGGACTGCGCAGCATCGAAGAACCACGTCGCACCCGCCCAGTCATGTGGACCGGCGTGTCCGTACGCGAGCCGGACGGCCACGATCGTGCCGACCTTCGTGACGGCCTGTTGCGCGGCGATGACGGCCGGGACGTAGCGCAGGTTGTGCGCGACGCGCAGAACGACACCGGCGCCTTCGGCCACCGCATTCATCTCGTCGGCCTGCTCGAGGGTGGCCGCCATCGGCTTCTCCACGAGCACGTGTTTGCGGGCGTTTGCCGCAGCGACCGTTTGCTCGCAGTGAAGCGCGTTCGGTGTGCAGACGACGACGGCGTCGACGTCGTCCCGATCGATAACGGCTCGCCAGTCGTCGGTGACGTCGCCGCCGCCCCATTCACCCGCGGCCGCCTCCGCCGACGCAAGCGTGCGCGACGCGAAGGCCACTACATCGACGTCGTCACACTGCTTGAGGGCGGGAAGGTGCGCGCGCCGGGCGATCGATCCGCAACCGATGACCCCGATGCGAAGCGTCACAGAACGTGCGAGGCGACCTTCGCGACGGCGGTGGCGACGTCCTCGCAATCCGCGGACGTGAACGCGGCCCCGATCCCGACGATGAACGATCGCGCGACGAGCTCTTCTGTGCGCGGGCACATGCCCATCTCGTAGCTCACCGACGTCGGATGCTCGGCGCAGTGCCACGGCCCGCCCTTCCTTGACGCCGTGCGCTTGGCCAGGATCGCGGGGGCCGAGTAGACGGGCTTTCCGTCGTACATCTGCGCGGACGGAATTCCCTCGGCACGCAGAGCGGCCACAAACGTCCGCGCGATCTCGGCCGAGGGCGCGAACCATGTGATAGACGACCCGCCGTCGCCGTCCGGGTCGTGCGATCCGCGTAATTCGAGACCGGCGATCTCCCCGACGGCGTCCAGGACCTTGCGCCGGTTCGTGCGGAACGCGTCGATGATCCCAGGCAGTCGGCGGAGCTGCACCGCGGCGATGGCGCCGGCGATCTCGGTCATACGCAGGTTCTCGCCGGCGAAGGGCTCGGCGAGCTCCTCTCCCCGAGATACGCCGTAGCTCGTGACGAACTGGCCCCCTTGATCGGAGTAGCGAGACGCGCGAACGTGCAATGCGTCGTCGTTGGTCACGAGCGCGCCGCCCTCGCCCGTCGTGATGTTCTTCTCGAGCTGGAGTGAGAACGCGCCGAGATCGCCAAGGGTGCCGAGCGCGCGTCCTTTGTAGGACGAACCGATCGCTTGGCACGCGTCCTCGATGACGGCGATGCCGCTGCGGCGCGCGATGTCGAGCAGCGCATCCATTGCGCATGCCTGGTTCTCGAGGTGGACCGGCACGACGGCGGCCGTGCGCCTCGTGATCTTCGCATCGACGTCGTCCGGATCGATCCCGAGCGTGGAATCGATCTCGCAGAAGATCGGGACGGCATCCATGGTCACGACGGCGTTGACCGTTGCGATGAACGTGAAGGACGGCACCAGCACCTCGTCTCCGCAGCCGATCCCGGCCGCCGCGAGCGCGGCGCGCAGTGCGGCCGTCCCGCTCGAGACGCCGACGGCGTGCGAGACGCCGAGGAGCTCGCAGAGTGCTCGTTCGAATCCATCGACGCGATTGCCGAGTTTCGGCCCGTAGTAGCGAAAGAGCGACCGGGACACGAGCACCTCGAGCGCGGCGTCGCGCTCTTCGGCACCGAAGAGCGCGAGGCCGCGCCCGAGCCGCGGCTGCTTGGCACGCACCGGCGTTCCGCCGTCGATGGCCAATCGATCAGTCATCGGCAGACCATACGCGCTCACCACCCAGATACGTCGCGACACACCGCAGGTCGTCGTCGAGGACGACAAAGTCTGCGAACGCTCCGGGCGTGAGCCTGCCCAGGCGCGCTCCGATGGTCTCTGCCGGTGTCAGCGTCGCCGCCTCAACCGCGAAGCCGAGCATCACGCCCGCGCGAGCGGCGACGGCGACGCCGTCACTCAGGCTCGCGTACGCGCCGGCAAGCGTTCCGTCGGCGAGACGCGCGGCATCGGATCCTTCGCCGGCGACGACGTCGGAAACGAGCGCGACGCGTTCGGGCTTCGCGCGAAACACGAGCGACACGACCGACGGATCAACGTGCACGCCGTCGGAGATGAGTCCGGCGACAACGCGCGGGTCCGTCAACACCGCGCCCACGACACCCGGCTCGCGGTGGTGCATCGGACGCATTGCGTTGTAAAGATGCGTCGCCATGCGCGCACCGGCGTTGACGGCGTCCACCGTCTCGAGAAACGAGGCGTCGGTGTGGCCGATCGAGGCAACGGCGCCGGCGCCGACGACTTGGCGGATTGCATCGAGCCCACCGTCGAGCTCGGGCGCGATCGTCACGATCCGGACGAGTCCCGGCACGCGGGTCAGGCTCTGCGCGATCGACAGTTCATTCGGCGGCTCCAGGTACTCCAGTTGATGGGCGCCGCGCCGACGCGCGGCGATCCAAGGGCCTTCCAGGTGCACACCGAGGACGCGTGCCCCGATCGTCTCGCCGGCGAGCTGACGCCTTCGGGCGGCCGCGACCGCGTCGATG
The DNA here is from genome assembly GCA_035640475.1 of Actinomycetota bacterium. Lineage (GTDB taxonomy): Bacteria > Actinomycetota > JAICYB01 > JAICYB01 > JAICYB01 > DASQWC01. Next base: position 10,690 of record DASQWC010000016.1, read on the forward strand.
GCGGCCAGCCGGACTGCGGGCGAGCAGGACACGATCGTCGGCAGCCACGCCGTCACCCCGTGCGACAGCAATCCCGTCGCGATGGCTTCGACGGCCTCGACCGTGCCCTCGCGCACGTCACGTGTGCCCCAACCGTTAACTTGAAGATCTACAAGCCCCGGTACCACCAGGCCGGGGAGCTCTACGTCCGTGACCCGGCGCTCGATGCCTTCGATCATTGCGTTAGCGACCCGGACCGTCGCGGGTACCACCCGGGCACGGGGTGTGAGGAGCGTCGATGCGGAGAAGGTCTCTTGGCGGATTTTCGTCCGGCTCACTCGGTCGTTAAAGTTGTCGCCTCAAGAATCGTAGTGGAGGGGGCAGGTGGCTAGAGTGCTCCGGCGGGTGTCGGTATCACCGACACCGCCGGAGTGGCCACCGGCGTTGGGGCTCAGCGACGAGCCCTTCACGCTTTCTTGGACGGCGATTTCGGCGGCGGCGGCGATGAACGGATCACTGAACGGAAAACACGCGCCCGGGCGCATCAGACGACGGGCTGCGCGCACGGCGGCACTCGCCATCGGCTTGCTCGTGCTCGCGACGGCTGCGTTCGGTCTCGGGTACGACAGGCTGAGCGTTTCCCAGCTTCTTCCCGGCACCCGGATCGGCGGAGTCAAGGTCGGTAGCCGCACAATCGCGGAAGCGGTCCGTCTGCTCGACGGCAAAGTCGTCCAACCGCTGCGGACGAATGCGATCACGTTGCGTGCACACGACACGCTGCGCACGAGTGCGTGGGACCTCGGCGTGCGCATCGATACCGCGACCGCGGTGCGCCGTGTGTTCGACGCGCAGCAATCCGGATCGCTCGCGACGAGATTGTGGCGACGTGCATTCGGGGACGACGTCCATCACTCCCTGCTCTCGACGATCGACCGACGCAAGCTCGACTCATATCTCGACGAGACGGCCAAACACATCGACCGTGCGCCGAAGGACGCGACTGTGGAAGTCGAGGGGGCTGTGCTCCGCGTCATTCCGCACGAGGTCGGCCGGCGACTGAACGTCGACGAAGCGGGCCGGCGGCTGCTGCGCGCTCTGGAGGCCGGCGATCGGGACGTCCGGCTCCCGGTGGAGATCACACAGCCGGCGCTGCGCTCGGAGCAGTTCGCGAAAGTCGTGATGGTCCACCTCGACACGAACAAGCTCGACCTGTACAACGACGGCAAGCTGTCGAAGGTGTGGCCCGTTGCGACGGGAACGCCAGGCAACCCGACACCGCGCGGGCAGTTTAAGATCACGGCGAAGCGCACGAACCCGACGTGGGTGAACCCGTGGGCCGACTGGTCGATGGACATGCCGGCGCGAATCGGGCCCGGCCCGAACAACCCGCTCGGCACGCGCGCGCTGAACCTGTCGGCCAGCGGCATCCGTATTCACGGGACTCCGCACGCAGACTCGATCGGCGGGCCCGCGTCGCACGGCTGCATTCGGATGTACATGGAGGATGCCGAGGAGCTCTTCGACCTCGTCGACGTCGGGACACCGGTCCTCATCGTAGGCTTGTAGGCATGCGGCGCCTCGCCGTCGTTGCCGTCCTCGTCGCATCGACCTTCCTCGTGGCACAGCCGGCCTTCGCGCCGCATCTGTTCCCGTTGGCTCCCGGTGATCCGACCGGAGACTGCGCTGCGAGGATGCAGGAGCCGTCCGACGCCGCCGCACACGTCGTCACGGAAGGGTTCTTCTTCCTCGACGAACGAACAATGACCTCGACGACGACGATCAAGGCCGGGCAAAGCGTGATGTGGGAGTTCATCCGTTTCTGCCATTCGGTGACGTCGGTGTCGGTTCCCAAGGGAGCCAAGAAGTTCTCGACCTACGGGGGCAAGGGCTCGGCCACGGGCCCCGTCATGGGGCAGGATCAGCTCGTCAAGCCGGACGGCGCCAAGAGCAACTACACCGTGAAGTTCCGCAAGCCCGGCAGGTACTCCTACGAGTGCATCCACCACGCCGCGGTGGGGATGACCGGAACGATCGTCGTTACTCGGTAGGGGATCCGGCGAGCAGCACAGCCGCGGCGTTGTGCCGTCCCCGGTATGACTAGAGAACCGCGTCGGCCAGCCGGTCGACCTGGTCGGGGTCGGCGGCGGCCGCCGAGAAGTTGAACTCGTCGAAGCCGGCGTCCTCGAAGATCTGCAGCGTGCGCCTCGCGGCCTCGGGTGTCCGGATCATCGCCGCCGCCGCTGCGTTGCCGAGCTGCGGGAAGAAGTCGGAGTAGTAGTCGATGACGTTGCGCTCGGCCTCCGAGGCGACCGCGTGATGGCCGAGCGCGAAATAGGAGGCGCCGACGAGCCGGATCTTTCCTTCGCGGCCCCGGGCATTCCATGCCGCATGGATGGCGTCGACCATCGGTGCGACCATGACCGGTGAGCCGACGGCGATGAACCCGTCACCCCAGCGCGCGATGCGGCGCACGATCTTCGGGGACGGCGTCAGGGCGCCGAAGTAGATCGGGATTCGTCCGGCTACCGGTGGAGGACACGCTTCGCGTGATCCTTCGCCGGGCGGCTCGCCGCGCCACAACGCATGCATCGTCTCCAGCATGCGGTCGAAGCGCCGGCCGCGGTCGGAGAAGTTCGTTCCGGTCACGACGAAATCGTCGGCGCGCATGCCGGCGCTCAAGCCGAGCACGAGTCGTCCACCGGACAGGCGGTCGATCGACGCCGCTTGCTTGGCCAGCAAGATCGGGTCGCGCAACGGCGCAACGACCGTCGATGTCAGAAGCCGAACGCGGGTGGTCGCGCCGGCGACGGCGGCCAGCGTGACCATCTCTTCGTGTGTGGGGTAGGCAATGCGGCCGATAACGCCGACTGACTCGAAGCCTCGGTTCTCGATTCGCGTTGCCCAATCGAGGAGTGTGGGCCCGTCGACGGCGGGAGCACCGTTGGGTAGGACGACCCCGATCTCCATCAGGCGGGCAGGCGGAGCCCGAAGAGCCGTCCGAGCGCGGCCATCGGTGCGACGAACGCGTTCGTGATGGCCAGCATGCCCGCGCTACGAATCTCGTTGCGAAACTCGTGAACGAACATCGCGCCGAGGAGCGGGTTGCGCGGAATGCCGCGTTTGGTGAGCTTGCCGGTCTGCGCGAGGGTGCCGAGCACCACGAAGAGCTCGGCCGTTCGAAGCGCCGGCGTGAACTCGACGTTGATCCTGACGTCCTCGCCGGTATCGTTGCGGAACTTGTGCGCCGTTCGCGGCGGCACGACGATTGTCTCGCCGGGCGAGGCCCGGTGCTTGCGCCGCGCGACGCTGAAGAGCGGACGTCCGGCCACGATCCGAAAACGCTCTTGCTGGTTCGGATGCGTGTGGAGCGTCGGAATGAACCCGCCCGGGTACATCGTGAAGTCCATCTCGAATCGGTCGTCGCCCATCGCGACGATCGTGAGCGTGTCCTTGGTGACCGGGTTGTCGACGACCTGCCCGACGTGAGCCATCAGGCCTTCAGGAACTCGACGATCTTCGCGTTGACCTCGTCGGGCTTCTCGAGGTGCAAGAAGTGCCCGGCCCCCTCGACGAAGACGTACTCGCCGCCCGGGCCGAGCGACGCCTTGAGGATCGTCTCATCGATCAGGTCGATACCCAGACAGCCGTCGTCCCGTCCGTGGAAGTACAGCATCGGAATCGGGACGGCGCCGCCGGACATCTGCGCGGCTTCGCCTTCGGCCGCCGAGCGGCCGTGGAACGAATCCCGGTAGTAGCCCATCGCGGCTTGGCCGCCGTCGGCCGCGAAGCAGTCCCTGAGGCTACGCATGAACGCGGCATCCGGCTGATAGCCGGGCGACCAGTCGGCCCAGATCCGGTCGATGATCGCGAAATCCTTTGCCGGAAAGGCGATGTCGGCGAGCGGCGTGTTGAAGAACCAGATGTACCAGGAGCGCTTCCATTGCTCGGGGCTCTCGAGGAATCCGCTCAAGGCACCCTGCGGTGGAACGGCCAGCGTGACGATCTTCTTGAAGCGATCGGGCTTGTGCGTCACGGCGAGCGTCGCCGCGCCGGCGCCCCAGTCGCTTCCGACGATGTAGATCTCTGAGTTGCCGGCGAGCGCGTCTGTGAGCGCGAGCGCGTCGAGTGCCTGGTACTGGGAGTGGTACTTCCCGTCGGGTGACGCACCGGTCGGCGGATAGCCGCGCGTCCACGGCGCGACGCCGCGGAAGCCGGCCTTCGCGAGGGCGCCGAGCAGTGGCTCCCACGTCGGTGCGTGATCGGGAAAGCCGTGCAGACACAACACGAGGGGGCCCTCGCCCTGTTCGAGGTACGCGAACTCGATGCCGTTGGCGGTGATCCGTTTGGTTTCCATGGAAGGGATTTTGGCAGTTTGTCTTGCATGAGCGCCGCTCATGCAAGAGCCCGCGGGGGGTCCGGGGGACGCAGTGCCCCCGGTCCAAGGCCTGTCGTCGAGACCTCGAAGCCGCGCGACGGCGTGACGCTCGTCACGCTCAACCGTCCCGACTCGCTCAACGCGATGAACCACGAGCTTGTCGCCGCCGTCCACAACGTGCTGGACGACCTCGATCGCGACCATTCGACGCGCGTCGTGATCCTCACGGGAGCCGGACGCGCATTTTGCGCCGGCCTCGACCTCAAGGGAGCCGGACCGGCCCCCGGAACCGACGGCGTCGGACGCGCGCAGGCCGGCATGATCTCGCAGCAGCACATCGCGTCGCTGTACACGCATATGCGCAGCGTGCGAAAGCCGATCATCGCCGCCGTCAACGGCGCGGCCGCCGGCGGGGGATTCGCATTCGCGCTCGCCAGCGATATCCGCGTGGCGGCCGAATCGGCGCGCTTCAATGTCGCATTCGTCCGCATCGGTCTCTCGGGTTGCGACGTTGGTGTGAGCTATCTGTTGCCGCGCCTCATCGGCGCGTCGAAAGCCTTCGAGCTGATGCTCACCGGACGGTTCGTCGACTCAGCCGAAGCCGAACGCATCGGACTCGTGTCGCGGGTCGTCCCGGACGGTGAGGTCGTCGATGCCGCACTCGAGATCGCCGAGCAGATCGCGGCGAACTCTCCGTTCGGCGTGTGGATGACCAAAGAAGTGATGTGGGCCAACCTCGAGACGGGAAGCATGCAGGCGGCGATCGATCTCGAGAACCGCACGCAGATCCTCACGACGTTCACCGAGGACATGCCGGAGGCTATGCGCGCATTCCTCGAGAAGCGAACGCCGAACTTCAGAAACGTCTAGCGCGACTTGAACGTCTGGGACTCTTCGCGCTCGAAGGACTCTGAGTTGTCGGTCTCGTTGCGCTCGCGCGTTTCCTCCGATTTGAACCGGAAGTCGTCGCCCCGGACCTCGGTCTCCTCGGTTCGTTCCTCCGAGCGGTTGCCGTTCACTTCACGAGTGTCGCGCTCTTCGGTGATCTTGACTTCAAAGCCGAGTGCGGCAAGCTCCTCCGGTTCGAGAGCGGGAATCGTGACGGGCCCGGACTGAGCGACTATCGGTTGCGAGCGCCGGATCGTGATCTCTTCTTCACGCTCACGATCGGTCACCGTGGCCGTCTCGAAATGATCGCGCAGCTCGTCGACCTTGATCCGCACATGCTGCTCCGCGCACAGCGGCGCGAAGAGGAGAAAGTCTTCGACGGCCGACGCCGTGTCCTCCGGTAGCGGGAGGGGCGTGCACACCGGACCCGACGCCGAAGTCGTAATGGTTTGTCCGGACGCGCTCGACGGCAGGACGGCGCCGATGGCGATTGCGACGAGCACGATGATCGACGCGCGCCGTCGAGATGAAAGCCTCATTAGCATGGTGCCCGCCTCGTCGCGTCGACTCTGCCCACACAGTTGATACCAGAAACGGGCCGGAGTTCACACACTTGCGCGCTTGTGACCGCTACGCTCGCAACCGGGTGAGGCGCTTGTGCTGCGGCCGGCCGTTCCCAGCCGTCCTGCTCGTGGCGGTCGCCTTCGCGTCTGTGCTTTCGGCGTGTGTCCGGAGCCCGAACTCGTCCGCCGTATCGACGCCCCTGCCCGAAGGCGACGACTTCGCCTTCTCCGAGATCCTCACGTTCGCTCCGTCCTCGCCCTCTCCCTCGCCGTCCCCAACGCTCGTCCCGGTCGGTGTCGGCGGGGGATCGTCCACATCGGGCGGAGGCTCATCCGCTCCGGCCGCGCAGCCCACGCCGACCTCGGGCCGGGTCACGTGTCCGTCCGGGACGGTGACGGCGACGATCAACGACTTCTCGACGAGCGACGAGGGCAAGGACCGCAAGGGCAACCAGCAGTGGACCGTCCGTGTGCGCGGGTCGGCGCTCAACAAGACGTCGCGTGCGATCCGGGACATCCGCATCACCGTGACCATCCACGCCAACAACGCGCAGTCGGAGTCGGAGACGGCGACGATCGGCAAATGGGTCGGTCAGGGCTCGACGGCCGACTGGGGTACGGAATTCGATTACGAATCCGAGGATGAGCCGGACGAAGACCAAGCGCGTGTGGTCGTGTCCGGCTGGTCGTGGGGCGACGGCTACGCCCAGTGCCCGACGCACGGCTCGACCGGCTAGCCGTACCCTTTCCCCGTGCAGCTCACCCTGATCGACGAACGCCAGATCGACGTCGATGCCGACATCGACGGCGAGCGGGTGCTCATCTCGCCGGCCGAGCTCGAGTGGGCGACCGGCTGGCAGCTGAAGCCCGAAGGCTTGTGCAACGGGCCGGTGTGCGTCGTCCTGTACGAACCGGTGCAGACCGACGACGGACGCATCGATCTCACCGCCGTCGCGAACGCGCTCGGTCGCTCGATTGCCGTCTGCGTCGAAGGAGGTGTTGCGGCACTCGCCGGCGATCCGATGGGAACCGGGCAGACGGGCTCGATCGACGCCCTGGAGCTTCCGAACGTCGACGGGGAATTGGTGCGCATGCAGGACACCGCCGGACGCAAGCGGCTGCTCATCGCGTGGGCATCGTGGTGAGGGTGCCGCTACGAGCTCCCGGTCTGGGAGCAGATCGTCACAGACTTGCGACCGCACGGGCTCGAAGCCGTCGCGGTCGCGCTCGATAGCGATCCTGAACACGCGCGACCGTGGATCTCAGCAGCCGGGTTGTCGTTTCCCTGTGTGGTCGACATCCATCACCGGACGGCCGAGCTGTACGGCCTGATCAACATCCCGTCGACCGTGTGGTTCGACGAAGAGGGCGTGATGGTGCGCCCGCCGACGATCGCGCCTGGTGACGATCGGTTCAAGCAGTACACCGGCATCGATGCGACCGTGCACCACGACGCGCTGCGCCACTGGGTCGTCGAGGGCGAGCAGCCCGACCCCTCGCTCATGGCTCGTTGGTCGCAGCCGGAAGCCGAGGACCAATCGGCCGCCCGCGCGCACCGCCGCGTCGCGGCGTACCTGCATCGCTCGGGCCGGGACGAGCTCGCGCGCGAGCACTTCGAGAAAGCCGCGCAGCTCGCGCCCTTCGACTGGACGATCCGCCGCGGCTCGATGTCGATGACCGGCGGCGACCCGTTCGGGCAGGAGCTCTTCGACTTCTGGACGGAATGGGAGGCGGCCGGCAAGCCCGGCTATAGCGCATAACCCGGCCCATGCGGATAGCAATCGTTGGTGCCGGCGTGGCCGGATTGGGTGCCGCGCTCGCGCTTGCTCGCGACGGGAACGACGTCGTCGTGCTCGAACGCGACGCGACGCCGCTGCCCGAGACTCCCGACGAAGCCTTCGAGTGGAAGCGGCGCGGCGCGCCGCAGGTTCGTCACTCGCACGCGTTCCTCGCGCGCATGCGCAACCTGCTGCGGGACCGGCTCCCGGACGTCCGCGACGATTTGCTGAAGGCCGGCGCGACCGAGGTCGCCTGGGGCGACATGCTCGTCCCGACGATCGAGGACCGATCGCCGAAAGCCGGCGACGAGGACCTCGTCATGCTCTGCTGCCGGCGGACGACGTTCGAGTGGGTGCTGCGTCACGCGGCGCTGCGAACCGACAGAGTCGAGCTCCGCGACGGCGTGACCGTGACGGGTCTCCAGTCGCGCAACGGCCGCGTGACCGGCGTGCACACGAGCGGCGGCGGCATCGACGCCGAGTTCGTGCTCGACGCGACCGGACGGCCGTCCCGGCTCCCGGACCTGCTGCGCGACATCGACGTCCATCTGCGCGAGACGCGCAGCCCCACCGGGATCGTGTACCTCTCGCGCTTCTACCGCCTCCGCGACGCAGCGCCGAACGGGCAAGCGTTCAACGGCGCCGACCTCGGCTACCTGAAGTACGCGATCTTTCGCGGCGATAACTCCACGTTCTCGATCACCCTGGCGTACGCATCCGACGACGAGGAGATGAAGGCGCTTCGCGCCGGCGGAATGTTCGACGCGGCCACGCGTGCGATTCCGGCGATCGCGGAGTGGATGTCGCCCGAGGTGAGCGAGCCGATCTCGGGCGTCCTGTATATGGGCGGCCTGATCAACCGTGTTCGGCAGTTCCTCGCGGACGGGGAGCCCATCGTGCTGGGCCTGCACGCGGTCGGAGACGCATCGGTGTGCACGAACCCGCTGTATGGACGCGGCTGTTCGCTCGGCCTGCTGCACGGCGTCCTGTTCGCCGACACGCTCCGCAAGCACACCGAGCCGCGAGACTTCGCCCTCGCCTTCGACGACGCCACCCAGCGCGAGCTCGTTCCGTGGTACGTCGCATCCAAGCAGCAGGACGCCGTGAACATGAAGGTGCAGCGCGGCGAGGAGCTCTCGGACTTCGACGCGTTCGTGCGTTCGCTCATCCAGGACGGCCTGTTCCCGGCCGCGCGCGTCCACGCCGACGTGTCGCGCGCGTGGTTCCGCACCTTCAACCTTCTCACCAAGCCGGACGCCCTCATCACCGACCCGGACCTTATGCGCGTGATGCTCGAGTTCTACAACGAGCGAGAGTCGCGTCCGAAGCCGGACCTCATGGGCCCGCCGCGCGAGGAGTTCATGGCCGCCGTTGCCGCCGGGCAAGAGCAGTGATATCCAAGGGAGCACGCTGGGCGAGGAGGGCACATGGCAGATGAGTGGAGCATCCGCGGCGTGCAGTTCTCGAACTGCAACTGCATTTGGGCTTGTCCTTGTCAATTTCAGCACCCGACGACCTACGGTCACTGTGAAGCGATCGTCGCCGGACATGTCGAGGAAGGAAACTTCAACGGCACATCGCTGAACGGTCTGGACTACGCGCTTCTCATCCACTGGCCCGGCGAGATCGCCGCCGGCAACGGCTCGGAGCAGGTGATCATCGACGACAGCGCCGACGACGCCCAGCGCGAGGCGCTGAAGACGATCGTGTACGGAGGCGCCACCAAGCCGCTGGCGACTCACTTCTTCGTCTACAACAGCACGTGTTCGGAGGTGCTCGATCCGGTCTACGCACCGATCGATATGTCCATCGACGTAAAGCAGCGGAAGGCGAGCATCAACGTGAAGGACTACGTCGAGTCGTCGGGCTTACCGATCATCTCGAATTTCACCGGCGAGCCCTATTCGGTCCGGATCAACCTTCCCGACGGATTCGAGTACACGTTTGCCGATATCGGAAAGGGCAAGACGAAGACGCTGGCGAAGGCCGGGGTATCGCTCCAGATCGAAGCGGATGACAGCTACGGGCAATTCTGCGAGCTGCACATGAATCAAGACGGGGTCATTCGCTGAGACAGACGACGTACGCCCCAGTAGCGGGAGCCGCGGTTCCGCGGCTCCCGCGACGTGATCGCATCGCCGTCCTGAGCGGCCTTGTGCTCCTTGCGGGTGTCGCGTGGGCGTACTTGGTTCGCGAGTCGCACATGATGTCCGGCATGTCCATGGGCGACATGGAAATGCAAATGTGGACGACGACCGATCTCGCGCTTCGGGTCGCGATGTGGGCCGCAATGATGATCGGCATGATGATCCCGTCGGCCGCTCCGATGACACTCGTCTACGCCGCCGTTGCTCGTAAGAGCCAAGAGCAATCCAGCCCGTTGCCCCCGACCTCGGTCTTCGTCGCCGGATACGTCCTGATCTGGACGCTGTTCAGCGTCGGAGCGGCCGTGGCGCAACGATCCTTGGACCAGGCCGGCCTGCTGTCGTCGACGATGGCATCGACAAACAGCCGCCTGGGTGGCGCACTCCTGCTCGCAGCCGGCATCTACCAGCTGACGCCGCTCAAGCAATCATGCTTGCGGAACTGCAGGTCCCCGGCCGACTTCCTCACGCACCATTGGCGGGGCGGCGGAACCGCCGGTGCGCTCCGCCTCGGCGTGTACCACGGCGTCTACTGCCTCGGCTGTTGCTGGGTGCTCATGGGCCTGCTCTTCGTCGTCGGGGTGATGAACCTCGTGTGGGTCGCTGTGATCGCGGGGTTCATCCTCGTCGAGAAGACGCTGCCCTTCGGACGCGCCGGAGGTCGCCTGGCCGGCGCGGCCCTCATCGCGCTCGGTATGGCCGCCTTGACCGGAACCTTCACGATCTGATCGGCTCACCATCACGATGAAGGCTGCGGTTTTGCGTGGGGGAGCGCTCGTCGTCGACGAGGTTCCGGACCCGGTTCCCGGGCCGGGCCAGGTCCTCGTGAAGACGCTCGCGTGCGGGATCTGCGGCAGCGACCTCCACTTCCTGAAGTTCGGCGACCAGCTCGTCGACCTGTCGAATCAGCTGGGCGGCGCCGGTGCGTTCAGCGTCGATCTCTCCAAGGATCTGATCATGGGTCACGAGTTCTCGGCCGAGGTCCTCGAGGTCGGCCCGGACACGCAGAGCGCCGTGAAGCCGGGCGACACGGTCGTGTCGGTGCCGATCATGCTGCCGCCGAACTTCGACATGACAGACCTCTCCGGCGTCGAGCCGATCGGCTCGTACTCCAATCGCTACAACGGCGGTTACGCCGAGT
>DASQWC010000017.1:0-2179 GCA_035640475.1 Actinomycetota bacterium
GGTCACCGCAGCGCGCCGGCGTCGTCGAAGCGCTGGTCGGCGCGGGAATCCCCGTCGCCCTGTCGGGCGCCGGGGATTCCCGCGCCCGCGAAACAATCGGTGCCTGCGTCGCGCGGGGCGTGACGACGCTGCGCAGCGGCGTCGAGGAAGGAGCGGAGCCCCCGCCGCCGCGACCGGTGTTCGCGCTCGGCGCCCAAGGCGACGAGGGCGGCATCCTCGGTGTGCCCCTCGTCACCGAGTTCGGCCTGTTCTCGGACGCCGCCCCGCCCGCCCGGCTGCCGTCGACGCCCGACGCCGAGCAAGCCGGACTCAAGGCCGCGGTCGACCGCTTGGCCGCGCAAGCGGGCCAGCCGGTCACGTCGGACGGCTACACGCCGGTGTCCTTTGCGCAGGCCGTGGTCCGTGAGTGCCTCGAGCTTCAGGAAGACGAGGTGCTCGAGGACGTCTGGGCGAAGGACCATACGATCTGGAAGGAAGACCCGACGGAGATCTCGAACCGTCTCGGCTGGCTCGACGCTCCCGAGCACTTCGCACCGCAGATCCCAGAGCTCGTCGAGTTCGGCCGCAAGACGCGAAGCGCCGGCGACATCAAGGACGTTCTCGTCTGCGGGATGGGCGGCTCGGTGTTCGCGTGCGAGATGTTCGACCGTGTCCTCGGCGGGGCGGTCCCGCTGCGGGTGCTCGACTCGACGCATCCGCAGACCGTGCAGGCCGTCCGTGACTCGCTGGACCTCGAGCACACCATGTTCGTCGTTTCCTCGAAGTCGGGGACGACCGCGGAGACGCGTTCGCACCTCGAGTACTTCTGGTCGCTCGTGGGAAAGGGGGACCGCTTCGTCGCCGTCACCGACCCCGGCACCGAGCTCGCGGCGCTCGGCCGAGAGCGCGGGTTTCTTCGCGTCTTCGAGAACCCGCCGGAGATCGGCGGGCGGTTCAGCGGTCTGTCGTACTTCGGGCTCGTTCCCGGCGCGCTGGCCGGTGTCGACGTCGAAGCGGTGATCCAGGGCGCGCGCCGCGCGATGGTCGCGAACGCGCCGGGCCTGGCCGAGTCGTTTGCTCCCGGCGTGCGATTGGGCGCCTCCATCGCCGAAGCCGTCCTGCGCGAGTCGCGCGACAAGCTGACGTTCTCGCTTCCCGCACAGCTGGACGCATTCGGCATCTGGGTCGAGCAGCTGATCTGCGAGTCGCTCGGCAAGGAGGGTAAGGGAGTTCTTCCGGTGCTCGGCGAGCCGCTCGGTCCGGTTGACGGGTACGGCTCCGATCGCATCTTCTGCGTGTACGCGCTCGGCGACGAGCCTGTGCCGCCGCAGCTCGAGTCGATCGAGGCGGAGTTCCCGGCCGTGCGTTTGCGCATGCCGGATGCGAAGGCGTTGGGGGCCGAGATGTATCGCTGGGAAGTCGCCGTCGCCATCATCGGGTATTTGCTCGACATCAATCCGTTCGATCAGCCCGACGTGGAAGCCGCGAAGCAGCACGCTCGTGAAGCGTTGAAGCGCTCCACCGGTGAGCGTCCGGATCCCGGATCGGCGCCGGACGTCCTGCGCGACGTCGCACCGCCCCGGTACATCGCGATCCAGGCGTTTCTCCCACCCAACGAGGAAACGACGAGGCGTCTGGAAGCCGTCCGCGCCAAGCTGCGCGAGCGCTACGGCGTGCCCGTCACGCTCGGGTTCGGACCGCGCTTCCTGCACTCGACCGGCCAGTTCCACAAGGGAGGGCCGAACAGCGGCGCGTTTCTCCAATTGACCGGGCAGCATGCGTCCGATGTCGAAGTTCCGGGTATGGGCTACACGTTCGGACGTCTCATCGATGCACAGGCCGACGGCGACCTCGAAGCGTTGCGAGAGGTCGGCAGGGCGGTCGCGCGTGTGTCGCTGGACGAATTGGAGGCACTAGGCTGAGCACCGCCGGAGTCGAGGGGAGGTCGCCATGCCGAGGGGACGCAAGAAGAATGCGGCGAGCCGCGTCGAGGAGCTGCGCGAGCAAGCGCGGGAAGTCGCGGGGCAGTCCGGCGAAGCGTTGAAGGACTTTGCCGAGACCACGGGCAGCGCGGCGAAAGAATTCGCGAGCAAGGCGCGAGACGCCGCGAAGGATCTCGTCGACACGATCGAGCGCGCGAGCAAGGGAGTCGAGCCCGAGCCGCGTCGCAGCCGGCGGCTCCTGAAGGTGGCGCTGGCGG
>DASQWC010000018.1:0-2608 GCA_035640475.1 Actinomycetota bacterium
GAACACGCTCCTCGTCACGCTCGGTGGCGACTTCTCGAGGACGTGGAAGGAGTGCACGCTGGCCGGCGAGGGGGCCGAGAGCTTCATGTACGGCCTGTACTTCTCCCACGGCCAGCAGCGCTTCGAGCACTGGACGAAGCAGGACCACGTCGCGCAGCACACGACGTCCGACCTTCTCTACAAGGGAGCCCTCGCCGACACGTCTCAGGACCTCTACTACGGCACGATCCACATCAGGCCCCACGCCGCCAAATCCAACGCGTACCAGGCCAACCGCAACCTTGCACTATCTCCGCGTGCTCGGGCGCTGCCGAACCCGCAGCTGGAGATCGAGAACAACGACGTCCGGTGCACGCACGGCGCGACCGTCGGACAGATCGACGCCGATCACCTCTTCTATCTGCAGTCTCGCGGCATTCCGCGTGACGAGGCGCGCAGGCTGGTTGTCTTCGGCTTCTTCAATCAGGTCCTCGATAAGGTGACGTGGTCGGGCATGCACGACCGACTTGCCGAAGCGATCCGTCAGAAGATGGAGGAAGCGTAATGGCGAAGTTCGTCAAGGTCGCGAACGTGGACGATATCCCGTCCGGCGAAGCGCTTCAGGTCGACGTGGACGGCCACCCGTGCGCCCTCGTCCGTGTCGACGGCGAGGTGTTCTGCGTTGATGACATCTGTACCCACGAGCACGCGCACCTTTCGGAGGGCTTTGTCGAGGGGTACGAAATCGAGTGCCCGCTGCACGGTTCGATCTTCGACGTGCGCACCGGTGACGTGAAGTCGTTGCCGGCGACCGAAGACCTGAAGACGTACCCGGTGAAGGTCGAGAACGGAGAGGTGCAGGTCGAGGTAGCCGATGCGTGATCCGATCCTGACGATCTCCGACTTGCACGTGTCCGTCGAGGACACGCCGATTCTGCGCGGCGTGAACCTCGAAGTCCCGAAGGGCGAAGTGCACGCGATCATGGGCCCGAACGGCTCGGGCAAGTCGACGCTCGCGCAGGTGCTCCTCGGCCATCCCGCCTATGAGGTCACGAAGGGTTCGATCAGCTTCAAGGGCGAGGACATCACGGAGCTGGCACCCGACGAGCGCGCGCGCCTCGGGATGTTCCTCGCGTTTCAGTACCCGGTCGAGGTTCCGGGCGTGTCCGTCTCGAATTTCCTCCGGACGGCCATGGGCGCCGTTCGCGGCCAGGACGTCCCCGTCCGCGAGTTCATGACGCAGCTGCGGGACGTTCTCAAGGAACTGGGCCTGGACGACTCGTTCGCCCGCCGCAACATCAACGAGGGGTTCTCCGGCGGGGAGAAGAAGCGCGCGGAGATCCTCCAGCTCGCCCTCCTTCGCCCTGAGCTCGCCGTGCTCGACGAGACCGACTCGGGCTTGGACATCGACGGAGTCCGCGTCGTGGCCGAAGCGGTGAGCCACATGCGCAGCCCCGACATCGGCTTCCTGATCATCACGCACTACACGCGCATCCTGAACTTCGTCACGCCGGACGTCGTCCACATCCTTCTCGGCGGCCGCGTTGTGCGCTCGGGCGGGCGCGAGCTTGCCGACCACCTCGAGGAGGTGGGCTACGAAGAGCTGCGCAAGGAGTTCGGGATCGAGACCGACCAAGCAGTCGTAGAGGAGGCGGCAACGCAGTGACTTTGGACGTCATGCGCGTCCGCAAGGATTTCCCGATTCTCGACCGCGAAGTGCACGGCCGCAGGTTGGTTTACCTCGACAGCGCGGCCACGTCGCAGAAGCCGCGCCGGGTCATCGACGCGATCTCGGATTTTTATTCGCAGCACAATGCCGCGGTCCACAGGTCGGTGCACGCCCTCGGCGAAGAGGCGACGGCGGCGTTCGAGGAAGCCAGAGCGACCGTCGCGAGATTCGTGAACGCGCCCGACCCGCGCGGCGTGGTGTTCACACGCGGGACCACCGAGTCGACGAACCTTGTCGCTTACGCCTGGGCCCGCCGGCGACTCGGCCCGGGCGACGAGATCGTCGCGACCGTCATGGAGCACCACTCCAACCTCGTACCGTGGCAGATGGCGGCCCGCGACTCGGGCGCGACGTTGAAGTACATCCCGGTTACCGATTCCGGTGAGTTGGATCTGTCGAACCTCGACGACCTCATCACCAAGACGACGAAGCTCGTCTGCGTCACCGGAATGTCGAACGTGCTCGGCACGATCAATCCACTGGTGCCGATCGTCGCCGCAGCGCATGCCGTCGGCGCGCTCGTGCTCGTCGACGGCGCGCAGCTCGTCCCGCACGTGACGACCGACTTCCAGGCGATCGGGTGCGATTTCCTCGCGTTCTCGTCGCACAAGATGCTCGGCCCCCTGGGCATCGGAGCGCTCGTGGCGAGCCCCGACCTGCTCGAGTCGATGGATCCGTTCCTCGGCGGCGGCGAGATGATCCGCGACGTCACGCTGGAGGGAGCCGAGTGGAACGACGTCCCGTACAAGTTCGAGGGCGGGACGATGATGGTCGCCGAGGCCATCGGGTTCGCGGCCGCGATCGACTACTTGAACGAGCTCGGCATGGATGCCGTCCGCGAGCACGAGGTCCAGCTGACCCGCTACGGCCTGAAGGCGCTGGAGGCCGTCGACGGCGTGA
>DASQWC010000019.1:0-31532 GCA_035640475.1 Actinomycetota bacterium
CGCGAGCCGCGAGACCATCGCGGCGGGCGTTCTGCCCAATACGACGTCCACCCTTGCGTCGTGGATCACAGATCCACAGCAAAGCAAGCCGGGCGCGGCCATGCCCCCGAACGACCAGTTGACGGCCGAGGACATCGCGGCACTCGTCGCCTACCTCGAAGGCTTGCGATGAAGTCGCCGGTCGTCGACCGACTCACCACGACCTGGACCGAGGAGCCGGGACTCTTCGCTTGGATGTCGACGACGGATCACAAGCGGATCGGTAAGCGGTACCTGTACACGGCGCTGATCCTCTTCGTCGCCGGCGGCATCGAGTCGCTGCTCATCCGGGCCCAGCTCTCACAGGCGAACCTCGAGCTCCTGGATCCCGAGGCGTACAACCAGCTGTTCTCCATGCACGGCATTACGATGATCTTTCTCTTCGTGATCCCGGCCCTCTCAGGGTTCGGCAACTACTTCGTCCCGCTGCAGATCGGGACCCGTGACATGGCCTTCCCTCGCCTCAACGCCTTCGGCTATTGGGTCTTCGCCTTCGGCGGCCTGTTCATGTACTCGTCCTTCCTGCTCGGGAAGGCACCCAACAACGGGTGGTTCAACTATGTCCCTCTCGGCGATGAGCGATTCACGCCGGGTGTCAACATCGACTTCTTCGCGCTGGGCATGATCTTCCTTGGAGTCTCCACGACTGCCGGAGCCATCAACTTCATCGTCACGATCCTCAAGCTCCGCGCACCGGGGATGTCCCTTAACCGGATGCCGATCTTCGTCTGGGGTGAGCTCGGGATGGCCTTGACCGCAGTGTTCTCATTCCCGGCGGTCACCTTGGCTGCAGTACTGCTCGAGCTCGAGCGCGGGCTTGGTTTCCACTTCTTCGACGCCTCGAACGGCGGAGATCCCTTGTTGTGGCAACACCTCTTTTGGATCTTCGGCCATCCGCTCGTGTACCTCATCATCCTTCCCGCGCTCGGGATCACCGCGACGGTGCTTCCCGCCTTCTGCAGACGCCCGATCGTCGGATACACCTACATCGTCCTGGGCGAGATGGGTGTTGCACTGCTCGGCTTCGGCGTGTGGGTTCACCACATGTTCTCCGTCGGACTGCCGCAGATCTCATTGAGCTTCATCTCGATCACGAGCTTCATGATCACGATCCCGTCGGGCATCGTCGTCCTGGCGTGGCTGTCGACGATCCTGGCCGGGCGGCCCGTTCTGAAGACGCCGATGCTGTTCACCCTCGGCTTCATCGTCATCTTCGTCATCGGCGGACTCTCGGGCGTGATGTTCGCCGCGATCCCCTTCGATCAGGCACTCACCGACAGCTATTTCGTCGTCGCGCACTTCCACTACGTGATGGTGGGGGGAACGATGTTCCCGATCTTCGCGGCGATCTACTACTGGGCCCCCAAGATGAACGGCCGGCTGCTCTCGGAGAGCTGGGGCAAGCTCAGCTTCTGGCTGATGTTCGTGGGGTTCAACCTCGCGTTCTTCCCGATGCACATCACCGGACTGCTGGGTCAGCCGCGCCGGACGTACACGTACGAGGCGGGGCTTGGGTGGGATCTGTGGAACCTCCTCGAAACCGTCGGTGCCGGTGTACTGACTGTCGGGATCTTGATCACCTTCCTCGCGTGGTGGCGCGCACGCGAGCCGGCGCCCCCGAATCCGTGGAATGCCGAGACCCTCGAGTGGGCAACATCATCTCCCCCGCCGGCGTACAACTTCGCCGCGATCCCGACGGTGCGCAGCCGCGAGCCCGTTTGGGATCAACCGGACCTGCGCGACGGACGGCAACCCGTCGATTCCGGTGGACGACCGCTCGAGGGCGGCCACGTCACGCTCGTCACGAGCCTTCTCGACGCCCGGCCTGAGGTCGTCGCGAAGATGCCGCACGCATCGTCGTGGCCACTGATCCTCACGCTCGCCCTGACGACGATCTTCACCGGTTTGCTCGCGCGCGCATCACCGATCGTCGTAGCGGGATCGATCGGCGCCATCATCGGCGTCATGGGGTGGCTCTGGCCACGAGGCCAGAGCCAGGAGACGTAGATGACCGACGTCGCGCTGACCCGCACGAATACCGGCATTCCCGGTGAGCGCCTCCCCGAGCACGCGTCCGGAGCCCGGTCGCTCGGGTGGTGGGGCATGGTTCTTCTCATCGCGACGGAGGCGACGCTGTTCGGACTGCTCATCGCGACGTACTTCTACCTGCGCTTCCGGTCTGGCCCGGTGTGGCCCCCGGACGGCATCCCCAAGCCCGAGCTTCAGCTGGTGCTGGTGATGACCGCGATCCTGTGGTCGTCGTCGCTGCCCGTCCACCTCGCCGACCGCGCGATCCGCAAAGGAGGACAAGGGATGCTGCGCGCGGGCTTGCTCATCGGATCCGTCCTCGGCTTTGCCTTCATTGCGCTCCAGTTCGGCATGGAGTACCCGCATGCCCTCGAGGAGTTCACACCATCGAGCTCGGTGTACGGTTCGCTCTTCTTCACGATCACCGGATTCCACGGCGCTCACGTGATCGTCGGACTCGCCATGAGCGCGTGGACGCAGGTGCGTGCGTGGTCGGGCGCGTTCGACGAGCACCGGCATGTGACTGTGCAGAACTTCGCGATGTATTGGCACTTCGTCGATGTGGTGTGGTTGTTCGTCCTGGCGACCATCTATCTCTCGCCCCATCTATGAACCCAACGACGGACGTCGAGCAGATCTCCGCAGCCGAGGGTCGCGGGACGATCGCGCTCTGGTTCGGCATCCTCGGAGCGCCGGTCGCGTGGGCGACACAGTTCACGGCGAACTACCTGCTCGAGGAGTGGCTCACATGCGCTCCGGCCTCATCGACACCCGGCTCGCTGTGGGGCATCGGCATCGAGCGCTGGGTGGTTGCGATCACGACGGCGCTGCTCGTTGTCGCTATCGCGAGCCTGCTCGTTTCGCTTTCTTGTTACCGGCGGCTCACCGACGACACTACCGTCGGGGGCCGGGCACGGTGGATGGCCATCGCCGGCGTCATCAACAGCGCGATCTTCATCGTCCCTATCACGATGAGCTACGCGTCACCGCTCATCCTCTCGGCGTGCAGGTCGTCGTCGTGACGCTTGCCCACGGGACCATGCCGGCGGTCGATCCGAGATCCACCTTCGTTGTGGTGCTCGTCGCCTCAGCCGGCGTTGCGTACGCGGTCCTGACCGTGCGCACGCGGTCGGGCATCGGGATCCCTTCCACAGGCAGAGTGGTCGCGTTCTTCGGCGGACTCGCCGCGGTCGCCGTGGTGGACGTACCGCTGGTCGCGCACGCTGCATCCGAGCGGCTCTCCGCACACATGGCGCAGCACCTGCTGTTGTGGATCGTTGCGCCGGCGCTGCTCGTCATGGGACGGCCCGGCACGGTCGTGATGATCGGCCTGCCGCTGCCGCTCAGGCGGCGCGCACACCGGATTGCTCTGTCACTCCGCCCGATCACATCCCTCGCGACGCACCCAGCCGTCGTCCTCGTCGTCTCCGCGGGGGTGATATGGGCATGGCACATGCCACGTGCGTACCAGGCTGCGATCAACGACGGGTGGCTGCACGCCGTTGAGCACGTCACGTTCCTCGGCACGGCGATCCTGTTGTGGTCGGTCCTCGCCGGATACGCAGCGCACAGGCGACGGCGAAGGCCGGCCGTGTTTGGTGTCGCGTTCGCAACGATGGTGCACAGCGGCTGGCTCGGACTGGTCCTCAGCTTCGCCGACAACGTTCTCTACCCGGTGTACGCGAGCGAGCCCGGCGCCTTGGCCGACCAGCAGCTCGCGGGTGTCCTGATGTGGATCCCGATGGCCCTCGTTTACTCCGCTGTGGCCGCCGCGCTCTTCTTCCGTTGGCTCTCCGACATGGACCGCCGCGTCTCGGCAAACATCGATCGCCCGGCAGTGCTCTCCGGTGACGGCCGATGAAGCGTGCAAGGATCTGCTTTGCAGCGCTGCCGCTCTTGTTTCTCGCGAGCTGCGGGTATTTCGATCGTGAACCCGCACCCTATCGCCCTCCGCAGGAGGCCGTCTCGGAACGAGACGATCTCGGTGCCAGCATCTACAAGCGGGATTGCGCCTGGTGCCACGGTGACTCGGGCCGGGGCACCGGTTATGGGCCGGAGATCCACAGTGGACAGAACGGACCCGCTCTCGCGGACTTCGTGCTGCGTACGGGTCGCATGCCGTTGCGGTCGCCGAACGAGCAGATGCGTCGCCGCCCACCCTTCTACACCCAGGAGGAGATCGATGCCGTCGTCGACTACGTCTCGACGTTCGCACCAGACGGTCCCGCGATCCCCTCCCCTCGGCCCGAGGAGGCGGATCTCGCTCGGGGAGCCGAACTCTACCTGTCCAACTGCGCCGCGTGTCACTCGACGACGGGCATAGGCGGGGCACTCACGCAAGGATCGTTCCCCGGCCCGATCCGCAGAAGGACGGGCGTGATCGCACCTGATCTCACAGCGTCATCAGCGATCGAGATCGCCGAAGCCACCCGCACAGGGCCGGGGGCGATGCCCGTGTTCAATCGCGGCGTCCTCAGCGATCGTGAAGTCGATGCGATCGTCCGTTACGTGCAGTACCTCCAAGACCCCGACGACTCCGGCGGTGCTGCGATCGGCCGGGTCGGGCCGGTGGCCGAAGGAGCCGTCGGCTGGATCATCGGCCTCGGGCTGCTGCTCGGCGTGTCGGTGTGGATCGGCTCGAGGACGCACCGATGACACGACGTCGCGCTCCCGCGCGCTGGATCGCGATCGCGCTCGTCGCGAGCACCGCCGCATCCATCGCTCTCGCCGCCGTCTACGCGCTCGGCGGTCAACCCCAGTTCGAAGGCGCACTCCTCGGCGTTGCCCTGGGCGGGATCGCGCTCGCGCTCATCGGTTGGGCTCACGCCTATCTTCCGCACGGCCCCTTCGAGGAAGAGCGGGAGGAGATGTCGCGGCCGGCTGCCACTGCCGAAGCGGAGGTCGCGTTCCAGTCGGGAGCGGCAGAGATCGAACGTCGCGGTTTCCTCGTCCGGCTCGGCGTCGCGGCCGCCGCAGCGCTGGGCGTCGCCGCCGTGTTCCCCATCCGTTCCCTCGGCACACGCCCGGGACGTTCGCTGTACCGAACGGAGTGGGGGCCGGGAGTCCGACTGGTCACCGCGGATGGAGAGGCGATCCGCGCGGACGACGTGGACGTCCACGCCTTCCTCACCGTCTTCCCGGACGGACATACCGATGCAGCGGACTCACAGACGGTGCTGATCCGGCTCCCGGAAGACATATTGACGCCGATCCCTGGACGCGAGACGTGGTCGCCCCAGGGCTTCGTCGCGTTCTCCAAGATCTGCACACACGCCGGCTGCCCGGTCGGTCTGTACGCGGCACAAACGCGGGAGCTCTTCTGTCCGTGTCACCAGTCCGTGTTCGACGTTCAGCGCGCGGCGCGACCGATGGCCGGACCGGCCACGCGAGCGCTTCCACAACTTCCGTTGGCCATCGATGACGAGGGCTTCCTCATCGCGGGCGGCGATTTTCCCGAGCCGGTCGGTCCGGGCTTCTGGGCCAGACCGAAGGGCTAGCTGTGCTCAAGCGGATCGCTCGATGGATCGACGATCGCCTCGGGACATCACGCTTCGTCACGGAGACGCTACACAAGATCTTCCCCGACCACTGGTCGTTCCTCTTGGGTGAGATCGCGCTCTACTGCTTCGTCGTCCTCGTGCTGACCGGCGTCTTCCTCGCGCTCTTTTTCAACGCGAGCCTCACCGAGCAGATGTATCAGGGACCGTACGCGCCCCTGCACGGCGTCGAGGTATCGGACGCGTACAGGTCGGTGCTGGAGATCAGCTTCGAAGTGCGAGCTGGTTTGGTCATGCGCCAGATCCACCACTGGGCGGCGATCGTCTTCCTCGCCGCGATCGTGCTGCACGTCTGTCGCAATTTCTTCACCGCCGCGTTCCGTAAACCTCGAGAGATCAACTGGGTCGTGGGCGTCACGCTCCTCGTCCTGGCGATGTTCAACGGCTTCACGGGTTATTCGCTGCCCGACGACCTGCTGTCGGGAACGGGCTTGCGCATCATGTACTCGATCGCCCTGTCCATACCACTGATCGGAACGTGGGTCGCCTTCCTCGTGTTCGGTGGAGAGTTCCCATCCGACGTCATCATCGGCAGGCTCTTCGTCGCACACGTGATGATCGTTCCTGCGCTCCTCGCCGGTCTGATTGGGCTGCACCTCGCGATCATCTGGCGTCAGAAGCACACGCAATTCCCCGGCGCCCGGGAGCGCGAGGACAACGTTGTCGGACCAAGGCTCTGGCCGACCTACGCATTCAAATCCGTGGGATTGTTCTTTGCCGTCTTCGCCGTGTTGGCGGCGCTCGGCGGGCTCGTACAGATCAATCCGGTGTGGCTCTACGGACCTTTTCGTCCGGAGCAGGTGACCTCCCCAGCACAGCCCGACTGGTACCTCGGATGGCTGGAAGGCGCGCTGCGCCTCTTCCCGGCTTGGGAGATCCGCGCCTTCGGCTACGAGATCCCGAACCCGTTCTTCCCTGCGATCCTTCTGCCGGGTGTGACCTTCGGCGTGCTCTACGCATGGCCGTTCATCGAAGCATGGTGGACGAAGGACCGGGAACCGCACCATCTGCTCGAACGCCCGCGCGACAACCCGACTCGTACTGCGATCGGCGCAGCCGCACTGTCGTTCTATACCGTCTTGTTCTTCGCGGCTTCGAACGATCTGCTGGCCAAGTGGCTCTCGGCTCCGGTGCTGAACATCACGTGGGGGTTCCGGATCGCCACACTTGTGGTGCCACCGATCGTCGGCATCGTTGCTTACCGCGCTGCCGCGGTCGCCGGCCACTCGAATGAAGACAGTCATCCGCACGGTCGGCTGACCCCGCTCTTCCTTCCGTTGGCGGCGGTCATCGCGATCGTCCGGTGGATCCGGCGCTCGCGAACACGAGGCAGGTAATACGGGTAGCGGAGAATGCAGGTTGAGCAGCAGCCCTACGAGGGCTACTTCAGGGCGGTAAGCGTTGTCATGGTCACTTCGCCCGCCATGCCCCCGTTCTTCACGAACTCCCGGCATCGCGCGGCGTAGTCGTTCGTGAGCGCTGCCCGGCGTTGGTCGTCGACCTCCGAGAGGAAGGCCGCGAGGGGCGTGCTGTTGATGTACTGCCAGAGGAAGTCTTGTGGGCGCGGTAGCTCGAGATGCTTGGGGGCCGACTGCGCGTGTGCCTCGTTGAAGCCGGCTGCCGTCGCGAGGCGCTGGATCTCGTCGGGATCGTGCAGCGAGAACACGAGGTGAACGAATCCCGCGACGTCGGGGCCGATGTGCTCCGTCAAGCTCTCCGCCATAGCCTCAAGCGGCGGCGGAGTGGGTCCGGGGAGGTTGGCGACCAGGCGGCCATTACGCACGAGGACCCGTCGAATCTCCCCGAGCGCCGCCTCCTTGTCGGAGAAGAACTGAAGACCCATTCCGCACAGGGCGACGTCGAAACTCTGGTCTGGGAGGGGGATCGCCTCGGCCGGAGCTTCGTACCAGTCGACCGGCGGCTTAGGTGACGCGGCTTGTCGAGCGACGGCGAGCATCCCGGGGTTGGGGTCGAGGCCCGCAACGGTTCCCTCCGAGCCGACCCGCTCCTGGGCGAGTCGCGTGACGATCCCGGTCCCGCACGCAACGTCGAGGACGCGTTCTCCCGGACGAATGGCGGCGGCGTCCACGAGGTCGTCCGCGACGGGGGCCCCGATGGCGGGGACGAAGTAGCGCTCATAGTTCTCCGCTGCGTTCTGCGCGTAACCCCGCCCGTACGCCGGCTGCGACATGTGGGGCCTCCTCCGGTTGCTCATCGGGAGGTCCCTGTCCGGGCTTGCCGGCCGAATCGGGCCCCCCGCGACAAGATCCAACCTAGAGGAGCTCGGCCTCAATGTTCATCGTCTGGTGTGGAGAATGCGTCACATTTGCGTCACGAACTTCGGTCGCCGCTTCTGCGTGCCGCCACGTCCGCCTCATGCCACAGAAATCCATAGATGCCGGTCGTTGCCAGTCGGCCGGACACCGCGGACGCAGTTGCAACGAGTAACCGCAGGGACACCCAGTCGCCGGCTTGGGAGTAGGCTCGAGCGTGATCGACCGGCTGTTCGGCCGTCGCGACCTCGTCCTCTACTTGTCTTTGGGCGCGATAGGCGTCGGCTTCGTCGCCATGGGCCTGGGGTGGCTGGGGTCGGCGCGCAAGGACACGGTGCCCGAGCAGTTCCCGTATCTGCTGTCGGGCGGTCTCATCGGGCTCGGCCTGGTCTTCGCCGGTTCCGCCCTTCTCGTCGTACGAGCACTTGAACAGCTCCGGACGCGGTTCGAGGAGCCCGCCATATCAGCGCGAAGTGTCGAGGCGTCGCCCAACGGCGGACGGCGCCCGTCCTCTCGCTCCGAGGTCATCGTCGGCGCCTCCTCTTATCACCTGCCATCGTGTCGTCTCGCGAAGCGACGCGATGGAGCAGAGTCCGTCTCCGTGGAGGAAGCGAAGGCACGAGACCTGAGTCCGTGCCGCGTGTGCAGCCCTCCGAGCTGATCAACCCAGGTAGGCGTGCCTCAGCTCGTCTGACTTCCGCAGCTCGTCCGCGGTCCCCTCGTAGACGATCGACCCCTTCTGCATGATGAAGGCGCGATCGGCAACCTCGAGCGCGTGGATGTTCTGCTCAACGAGAAGTAACGTAACGCCCGTTCTCGCGATCCTTCCCACGAGCTCGAAGAGCTGGCGAACGAGCAGCGGCGCGAGTCCGAGCGAAGCCTCGTCGATGCACAGCAGCCGCGGCCCTGACATGAGCCCTCGGCCGATGGCGAGCATCTGCTGCTCACCGCCGGAGAGCGTTCCGGCCATCTGCGTGCGCCTCTCCTGGAGGCGCGGGAAGAGGTTGTAG
Organism: Actinomycetota bacterium; assembly: GCA_035640475.1. Lineage (GTDB taxonomy): Bacteria > Actinomycetota > JAICYB01 > JAICYB01 > JAICYB01 > DASQWC01. Next base: position 8,908 of record DASQWC010000019.1, read on the forward strand.
ACCTCCTCTAGCGCTTCGCCAGCAGATCCGTCCCGACGCGCCCACGCACCCAGCTCGAGGTTCCGCTGGACGGTGAGGTCTGCGAACACGCGGCGGCCTTCGGGGACGAGACAGATCCCTCTCGAGACGCGCTGCGGAGCAGTGAGACCGCTGATGGACTCCTGCGCATACCGAATGTCGCCCTCCCATAGCGCGATCGTGCCGGCGATCGTGTGCATGAGCGTCGACTTTCCGGCTCCGTTGAGTCCGAGGATCACCGCGGTTTCGCCCTTGCGCACGTCGAGGTCGATGCCGTGCAGAACGGGAAGGGTTCCGTACCCCGACCTCACGCCGCGCAACTCCAGGAGCGCCGGGCCGCGGTCGCGCGGCCTTGTCGCCTTCGGCCGGCGCGATGGCTTGCGGCGGGTCCTTCCGGACCGCGCACTCGGCGTCATACCGCCTCTCCCAGGTACGTGGATATGACCTCACGGTTTCGCTGCACCTCGGACGGCGTCCCGTGCGCGAGCATCTCGCCGAAATTGAGCACGTACACCTGGTCGCACACCTGTGTCACCAATGGGACGTGGTGCTCGATGAGGAAGACGGTGATTCCGAGCTCGTCGCGGATGCGCAGGATGATCTCTCCCAGCCCCCGCGATTCCTCAGGCCCCATGCCCGAGGTCGGCTCGTCGAGGAGGAGCAGGACCGGATCCGTCGCCAGCGCCAACCCCACCTCTACGAGCTTGAGCGTCCCGTATGGGAGTCCGGACACGGGGGCCGAGCCGATCTCCCGAAGGCCCAGGAAGGCCAGGATCTCGTCGGCGTTCTCCCTCAGTATCCGCTCCTCGCGCAACGCTCCCGGGAGCGCCACGAGTCCCGCGGCTATGGAGTACGCGACCTTCGGATGCTGCGCGAGGACGAGGTTGTCCCGAACGGATAGGGACCGCACGAGCCCAACCTGTTGAAACGTGCGGCCCATCCCCATCGCGGTCCTTTGGTGAGTGGGCATCTCGGTGACGTCCCGGTTGCGGAACTCGATACGTCCCGAGTCGGGACGGTAGAACCCGGCGATGCAGTTGAAGAGCGTCGTCTTGCCGGCGCCGTTGGGCCCGATGAGCCCGACCACTTCCCACTCGCCGACGTCGAGCGCGGCGTCGCTGAGAGCGCGCAACCCTCCGAAGCTGATGGAGACACCGGTGCAGCTCAAGAGGGCCATCGTCAATGCCTGTGCGGTAGCCGGAAGGGCTTGCCCTGGAACCAATCGACCAGCGGACGAAGGGCCTGCGCGAGCCCGCCGGGGTTCAGGATCAGCGTGAGCACCAGCAGGATCGCTCCGATGAGCGGCACGTACTCTCGCAGGCTCTGCGCGAAGGACTCGAAGAGCGTGAAGAAGGCGGCGGCGACGAAGACGCCGACGCGGGAGCCGAGACCTCCGACGACGGCGATGAATACGAACGTGAGCGCGAGCTCGAAGTTGAAGTCGCTCGCGAGGACGAGGCCCGTCTGGTGTGCGAAGAGCGCACCGGCGAGGCCGGCGAACGAACCGGACAGCGCGAACGCGATGACCTTGTACATCGTCACGTTGACACCCACCGATGCAGCAACGCGCTCGTCGTCGCGGACGGCGAGGATCGCCCGTCCGGCCTTGGACGAGACCAGCCGCCAGTCCAGGAGTTGGACCAGGACGAAGAAGGCCATACAGAGGTACAGGTACGGCAGTTGTCCACCGAATCCCTCCGGTCGCGGAGCCGGCATCCCCGCCGCCCCGCGCGTCAGGGACCTGATGTTGAACAACACGTTCTCGGCGAAGAAGCCGAAGGCGAGCGTGATGAGGGCCAGGTACAGCCCTCGCAGCCGCAGCGCCACCACGCCCAGAAGAGCCGCCGCGGTCGCGCCCAAGAGTGCTGCCGCCAGGATGGCCGGCCAAAAGCTCCAGCCGACCGAGCTCACGAGGCCGGCCGATGCAAGCGCACCGACGCCGAAGAACGCCTGATGTCCGAGGGATATCTGTCCGGCATATCCGATGAGGAGATTGATGGACACGGCGGCGATCGCGAAGATGAAGACGCGCTGGAGGTCGAGCAGCAAGATCTCGTCGGCGAGAAGTGTCAGGACCACGTATCCCGCGGCCATCGCGGCCAGCGTCCCGGCCCGGGGAACCCAGGTCGTGAGGAATCCCGGCCTGCGCAGCTCCGGGAAGCGGAGGTCGCTGGTTGCCTCGCGCTCGGCGGCTCTCACCATCAAGCGGCCTTTCCGACGAGTCCTTGCGGGCGGACCAAAAGGACGGCGAGCAGCAGTCCCATCAGCACAATCACGTCCGGGCTCGGGACGTTGCGCTGAAGCAGGTAGAACTGAGCGATCTGCTGTGAGATCCCGATGACGAGGCCGCCCACGAAGGCGCCGATGACGCGGTCGATGCCGCCGAGGACCGCCGCGGCGAAGGCCGCCAAGAGCGCGTTTCGGGTGACGAACCCCGGGGCGAGGGTCTGTCCGGGGGCACCGACCAGGAGGAGCCCGGCCAGTCCGCCCAGGCCGCCTGCGGCCGTCCACAAGATCGTCGAGACGCGACGTGACGAGATGCCGATGAGCTCGGCGGCGAGCGGGTCGGACGACGCGGCGAGGATGCCCGAGCCCAGGCGCGTGCGCGAGAAGAACCAAGTCAGCCCGACGCCGATCAATATCAGGAGGCCGAAGATCAGGAACTCCTGTGGTGTGATGAGCACACCGAGCACCGATACGCCCCGGCCACCGATCGCCGGGCCGAGCACCCGGCCCTCGGGGCGGCCGATGATCAACTGGAGCTGGATTGCGCCGAGCGCGACGCCCGCAGTTGCTACGAGGAGCGTGACGCGCGGCGAGTCGAAGAGAGGTCGGACGACGAGCCGCTCGGTCGCGAACCCCATGGCGGCTCCGGCCGCGACGGCGAGCAAAGCTCCGAGCGCGTAGGGCCAGCCTTCGCCTGCGATCGTGAGCCAGGCGACGAAAGCAGCGACCGTGCCGAACTCACCCTGCGCGAAGTTGAACACACGACTTCCCTTGTAGACGAGCACCAGTCCTACGGCGAGCACGGCCGAGATCGCGCCGTTGATCACCCCGAGGACTATCGCCTCTTTCACGCTGGGCTCGCCGGCAAGCTGTTCATCAGGATGTCAATATCCGGACACCGGGCCCTCGCGGTAGTGGAAGGCACGGTCGGTCCCACATTCGACCTCCAGCCTGTAGACACTCTTGGTTCCGAAGTGGGCGCCCTGGCTCGCCGAGTAGCGCAGGTCCGGGTAGACGCCTGTGCTCAGAAGCTTCCCGCCCTCGAGTGCGCTCACGAAGCTCTGGCGCGTCATCTCCGGCCCGGCGGCGAGGAACATCTGGTGGACGACCTTCATCGTCCCCCAGAGCGAGAGCAGGATGTCGCCGCCGCTCTGGACGCTGTTCACCGATTGCGCGTCCTCGAAGGCTTCGACGGCCTGCCGGAACTCGGGATCGAACCTCCCCTGCATCACTTCCGGCCATCCGGGCCAGGGGAAGAAAACATCGGCGCCGTCGTAGGACTCCGGCGCGCTCTGGCACAGGATGTTCGAGACCTGATTGACGGTCGAGATCCCGACGGCGGCGTACCGGGGACGGTATCCGCGCGAATCCGCCTCCTGCACGAACTCGATGACCACGACCGGCGCGATGAGGGTGTTCACGACGTCGATCCCGCGGGCGGCCATGTCCTGAATGGCTGCGGCGATCGCGCTGCGGAGCGTCGGTGAGTCCTCTTTGGGCAGGTTGTAGACGAAGAAGTTCGACATGTTGAACCCGGCTTGTTGCAAGCCCTGCCGGAAACCGGCCTCGGCGTCGTCGAAGTTCGGCGTGTTTGCGCGAATCATCGCGATGCGCACTTGGCCGTCGGGCTGCGCGATCCCACCCGGTGATACCTGATCGAGCCGGCTTGCTCCGAACTTCCTGAGGAGCATCTGAGCGAGGATCGGTCCCTGCGAACGATAGCTCGCCGAGATCGCGAAATAAGACTTGTACGGGGCGACGCCCTCTTCCGTTACGCCGGCCGAGAGATACGGTATGCCGTTCTGCGCGGTGTAGCGAGCGCAAGCGGCGATCTGGTCCGTCCCGGCCCCCCCGATGAGCAGGAACGCCTTGTTGCGCTGCGCCATCTCCTGGCATCTCTGCGCGGCGACGGACGGCGAGTACGTATCGTCCTTGAAGACGACCTCGACCTTGCGGCCGAAGACGCTCTGGCCTTTCCTCTCCAGCCACCGCCAGTAGAGGTCCTTCCCGGATTCGAAGGCCTGTGCCTGGACTGGTGCAGCTCCCGTCACGGGAGCGTGGATCCCGATCACGATGCGGTCGCGGAAGATCCCCGTACGGTCGCCGGCGCCCGGCGCCGCGGTGCCTGTGCCCTCAGAAGTGCCGCCGCCTCCGGCAGCACCGCCCTCACGTACGGTCGTCCGCCTTCTCCCGCCCGTCGCGCCGCCGACGGTCTCTTCGCCCGCTGCTCCTTCCCCCGCGGCAGGTCCGACGCCGAGATCGTCTTGAGTTGCCCCGGTTCCCGACGCGAACTCCTGGTGGACGCCGGGTAGCTGTCCGCAGGCCGCCGCCGTCATCGAGAGAGCAGCGAACGCGGCGATCAATGCCGGCGAGGCTCGCCGGCGTCGCCTCGCGAAAGCTCCGGCCTCGCTCATGGATTTACTCCTTTCCTCTAACCCGTATTGCCTGACTCACGTAGGCGCCCCCGTGAGACGGCGCCGGCGCAACAGTTCGGCGACGTTGTGCTGCCCGGCGCCCGCGTGAGGCTCGCGCAGCGCGTAGTAAGCGAGAGCGAGCGCCACCGCTCCTCCGATCCAGGGAAGGTAGGCCCACCACGGATAGCGGGGCTGCGGCTCGCCGAAAGGCGGCGCCGCCGGCGCAGGAGCAGCCTCGGGCTCGGGCTCCACAGCCGATACGCGCGTCTCTTGGCCACCGAACTCCTCCACGCTCGTCGTCGACCCGCCGGGTGGAAGCTGGGGAGGAGGAGGCGGGGGGGCAACGGTTATCCCCGCAGGTGTGTAGGACATCGACGCAGCGAGCGCGTCGAGCTGCCGACCGTGGAACTCGACCGTCCAGGTCGATTCTGGGGCCGGGGGCTGGGGAGCTTCGGGGGCCGGTTTGATGACGATGGCTGCGTCGCTCGAGTCACCGGAAGTCCAAGCCGCGGCGATCTGTGTCAGGTCGAAGGTCAATTTGGTTCCGTCGTCCGAACGTCGTCCTTGCGCCATGCCCTCGCGGCAGTCGAACTGTGGCTCGATGCGGTTGCCTTCGACGTCCTGCATCGGGTCGCCGTCCGCGCCATCGGCGAGGAAGGTAGTGACCGGGCACGCAACGAGGGCCGCGCTCGCGTCGTTGAACGTCGAAGGCGGGACGGGAGGCGTCTGCGATTCCTGGGCTTGTTGCAGGTGCTCGGAAAGGTGGTCGCTCGTGGGCTGCGAGACCTCGAAGCTGAAATCGAACGAGCGGACGGTCCCGCCTACGAAGCCCGGTGTGAAGAGGACATCGAACCCGACGTACGCCCGCTTGTCCTCCGCGCCTGCCAGCAGACCTACTTGGAGATGGTGCTGCTGGGCGGGCGCCGGGAACAGCTCTTGCTGGACTCCGGTGCCGGGGACGGCCACGCGCTGGTTCTCCTGCCAGTACCAACCCTGGCGGTCGATGCCGACCTCTGTGCGAACGGTGGCGATCTGAGAGCTTGCCGGCGGCGCGATCGTGAGAAAAGCACCACTCGCGATCGAGGCAAGGGCCACCACAACGGCCGCGATGGCGGCTTTCCGGCGCCGCGTCATCCGCGGTCGTCGCGCTTCCGTGAGCGTAAACACGCCTTTTTCCTAACCCTACCCGCGATCTCGCCGATCAACCGGACGAATCTCACCAAGAAGATTGGAGAGGCGGGGACCCGGCCTGATGGCGCCGTTAGAGTGGTTGGCGAAGCGATCCGACGGGACAACGCGTGTACGACCTCCCCGGCCTGTCCAGACCGGCCGAAGCATCAGACCTGATCACGGCAGGCTCGCTGCTGGCGGGCGGGCTCATCGTCGGATGGGTGTTGCGGCGCTTCGTGACCGCGCGGCTCAAGCATCGAGCGGCGCTGTCGAAGTGGGGCGGCAACGCCATCGTGATCGCCGGCGTACATCACATCGCTCTCGTCTGGCCGGTCATCGGCGGCGCGATCGCCGCGCTGGAGGCCCTGCCGCTCACGGGCGGGCTCCACGCCGTCCTGCGCAAGACCCTGCTCACGTTGCTGCTCGTGTCCGCGACGTTCGTCGCGGCGCGCGCGTCCGGCGACCTCGTGAGGCTCTACTCCCTGCGCACCGACCAGGGCATGCGGTCGAGCTCGATCTTCGTAAACCTCACCCGCTTCGTGATCGCGGTCATCGCGCTCCTCATTGCGCTGCAGAGCTTCGGTGTCTCGATCACGCCGATCCTTACGGCCCTCGGCGTCGGCGGCCTCGCCGTCGCGCTCGCGCTTCAGGACACGCTCTCGAACTTCTTTGCCGGGCTTCAGATCATCGCGACGAAGAAGGTGAAGCGAGGGGATTACATCTGCCTGGAGACCGGACAGGAAGGCTACGTCGCGGACATCGACTGGCGGCACACGTCCGTGAGGCAGCTGCCGAACAACATGGTGCTCGTCCCGAACGCGAAGCTCGTCAACTCGATCGTCACGAACTACCACTATCCCGAGCCCGAGATGTCCGTCCTCGTCGACGTCGGTGTGAGCTACGGGAGCGATCTGAAGCACGTGGAGCAGGTGACGATCGACGTTGCGCGGGAAGTCATGGCGCGGGTGGACGGAGGTGTGCCCGAATTCGACCCGTTCGTCCGCTTCCACACCTTCAACGACTCGAGCATCGACTTCACAGTGATCTTGCGAGTGAACGAGTTCACCGCGAACTTCCTCCTCAAGCACGAGTTCGTGAAGCTCCTCCACGAGCGCTACGACGCCGAGGGCATCGTCATCCCGTTCCCGATCCGTACGGTGGTCGTGGCGCCGGACGGCAGACCCACCGACGAAGCATCGCCGGACGGTGAGCGAACCAGTCGGTCACGCCGCGACGAGCGCCTTCGATCTGAGTGAGCCGGGCCCGTCAGGCTCTCGTCCTCGCGCGCCGGACGGTCAAGGGCGCCGCCGAGGACAGGATCGTCGGCCACTCGGCCGAGGTCGCGTTCTTCACGCTGCTCGCGATTCCGCCGATGCTGCTCGTCCTGGCCGGCTTCGCCGGCTACGTGAGCGCGATATTCGGCCCGGAGGTCTCCGACGGCGTCCGCGAGTGGGTGCTGCGAAGCCTCGGCGGCTTCCTCGCCCCGGAAACCATGAGCCGGACGGTCGGCCCCGCCGTGGACGCGATCTTCGCCGAGGGCCGCGGCGGCGTCATCTCGGTTGGCGCGGTCGTCGCCGTGTGGTCGGCGTCGCGGTTGATCCGCGTGCTGATACAGGCGATGAACGTCGCCTACGACGTCCCGTCCTGGCGTCCCGGTTGGAAGCGACGGCTCATCGCCCTCGGTCTGACCGTCGGCGGTCTGGTCGTCGTCGCGTTGTTCCTCCCGCTGCTCGTCGCCGGACCGCGGCTCGGCCCGGCGATCGACGAGCGGTTGGGCCTGGGCGGCGTGCTCGGCGCGGTTTGGCGCGTGGCGTACTGGCCCGGCGCGGTCGCCGTCGCGGTCGCGCTCCTTGCCACCCTGTACCACATCGCCCCGAACTGGCAGACGCGCTGGCGTCGCGATCTCCCCGGCGCGATCCTCGCCGCCGCCGGGTGGCTCGTCGGCGCCGTGGCGCTGCGGCTGTACGTGCGCTACACGATCTCCGACGAGAGCCTCGGCCCTCTCGCGGCACCAGTCGTCCTGCTCCTGTGGTTCTACGTGAGCTCGTTCGTTGTCCTCTTGGGGGCCGAGCTGAACGCGGAGATCGAGAAGATGTGGCCGACGAGGGAGTCCGGTCCGCGTGACCTACTCCGGGCCGCGGACGGGATGGGACAAGTGCAGCACCCGGCCGAGCAGCGCTCGTGACGATCTCCAGTTGTAGCGGACGCCGATTCGCGCGCCACGACGGGGGGTACGCGTTTACGTATGCGGGGACATCCTGCATTCAACATGCTCGTCGTCGCCGTCGCGCTCGTGTTCGCGCTTCCGGCCTGCGTCGTGACCAGGCAGATCGAGTCGGAGCCCGATGCCAAAGGCCGATCGGCCGTGCCCGAGGACCTTCCGCCGGGGGTGCGCTACGCGGGTCCCGGCGGGGAGGCGGCCACCTTCCTGCGCGCCGACACCGAGCGGCTGGTCATCGAGGTCGACCAGGCCGAGGGAGCCGAGATCTCATCCTCGTCCCTCTCGCACCTCCAGCGCGTCCTGGGCTCCGTGGCCGACAAACCCGGAGGCATTGAGGTGCAGACATCGACGATCACCACTGGCAAGTCCGACTACACCCAGAAAGATCTCCGCGCCCTGGAGGACCAGCACCGCCAGACCTCGACCGGGGGCGGCACGGCGAGCATGTACGTCCTCGCCCTCAACGGCCAGTTCCGCGACCAGCGCGGGGTGATTGGAGTCGCGTATTCGGGCTCGAGCTACGCCTTATTCCTGAGACAGGCAGAGCGCGGTGCGCCGGGTGTGATAGGAGACTCGGCGGCCGTGGAGCGGGCAGTTCTCGTGCATGAAGCCGGGCACCTGTTGGCCCTCGTCAACATCGGATACGAGTCACCACGCGGGCGTGAGGACCCCGATCACCCGAACCATTCGACTCACGAGCGTTCGGTGATGCACTGGGCCGTGGAGTCGGTGGAGATCTTCCGCGTCCTCGGAGGCGGGCCCCCCGACGACTTCGACGAGGCGGACAGAGGCGACTTGGCCGACATAAGGTCCGGCGCGATCACCCCGGAATTCTGATCGGCTTTAGAGACTCTCGATCGCTACGGGCTCGAACTTGTCGGCGGGCTCGAACCGATGGAGATCCAAATTGAGCTCCGCGCGTGGCGCGCGCACTGCGTTTCTTGTGCTCGCGCTCGGGGCCGGATCGGGCGCGCTGCTGCTTCCCATGCTTGTGAGTCGGACCGTCATTAGAACAAAGGAAGCCAGGAACCGCGCTCAAGGATCGGCTGTCGAAAGATTCACAGGTTCTACGGCAAAAACCTGGAGGGAGCCTGATCCGGCCGAGTCGACCGTGGACCTGGAAGCACTCTGGCCTTCGCCGCACCAACGCCTGCTCACTGAAGAAGACCAAAGTCCACCTCGGTTCGCGGCGGCCAAGCGGAGGCTTGCTGAAGCCCTGCCGCGATCTCGGCGCTACGTGTTTCACTGAGCGGGAAATGTTCCACATGACCCCCCCAGATGACTACGTCCAGATCGTCCCGGAATCGCAAGCACCGCGGGTTGAGTCACATGAATGACTCGTCGGTAACCCTGAGCGGCGGACGCGAAGTCTCCTACACCGATAGCGGCGATCCGAACGGACCCTGCCTCTTCTTCTTCCCCGGCGCACCGCAGAGCCGCTTACGGATCCTGATGCTGGAAAACGAGTTTGCTGCCCAAGGCCTGCGGGTGATTTCACCCGATCGACCCGGATACGGGAAATCGACACCGCAGCGCGGCCGTTCGATGGCCGACTGGCCTGTAGATGTTGCCGCCGTCGCCGACACGCTCGGCATCGAACGGTTCGCCGTCTCGGGCCACTCGTCGGGTGGGCCCTACGCAGTGGCGTGCGGCGCGCTCCTGCCCGATCGCGTCTCCGCCGGCGCTGTGGTCGCCGGCGTGACCGACATGGCCTGGGCCGGAGCGTGGGACGGTTACCCGGAGTTCGAGGTTCCGATGATGCGTCTGCCCGACGAAGACGCCGCGATCAAGTGGTGCGCCGAGCATTTCGGTGACGACGGTAGAGCTTTGATCGAGGAGTTCGGCCTGACCGAAGGCGATCCGAGGCACACGGCAATGGTCGAGGCGTTTCGTCAAGGAGTCGTTGGCTACGGACAGGACATCTTCGTGCAAGGGCGCGGCTGGCCGTTCGACCCCGGACGCATCGCTGTTCCGTTCGATGTCGTTCACGGTGAAGTGGACGACTTCATGCCCGTCGCACACAGCAGGCACTCGGCCGAGTTGATTCCCGGGTCGAGCTTTCGGTTGCTTCCAAAACACGACCACTTCACGGTCTTGTCCGAGCTCCCGACGATCGCCGCAGCGCTTATGCGCTAGCGCAGCATCCTCGAGAAGCTCGAGTCCACAACTGACTCAACGGGTCGACAAGAGACTGACCGAGCTTCGGCTGCTGCTATAGTTCGCGCAGGTGTGCCGGGAAGCCTGGTCGGCGACGTGGTTGTCGTCGTCCAGGAGGTGCGATGTACCGGCAGCACCCGCATCGCCGTAGCGATCCCGCTGGCCCGCTTGGCGGCCAAACTCGATTGAAGGCCGCGCTCGAGAGTTCGACTCCGACGGATGGCGATCGCTCGTGATGTACACCGACTCCTCGCTCATTGCGGAGCTTCCCGTTGGCTTCCAGCGGTTCCATCGGCGCCGATACCTCAACTATCAGCTCAACCGAGCGCATTCGCTTGGCTACGCGCACGACCACGAATTGCGAGACGCGGCCGCGAATGTTCGTAATCAATCGGAGTGTGTAGATGTCTTTAACCGGCTCTCGACAGCTGCCGAGGCCGAGGGACGGCTCCGCAACGCAGCGAGCTATCTGCGCATCGCCGAGTTCTTCACGCCTCCGCGCTCACTGAGCAAAGTGCCGACGTACGAGCGATACCGCGGGTTGTTCGATCGTGGGTTCGTCGACGCAGAGATCGTCCGTCACGAGGTTCCGTATTGGAACTCATCGCTCCCGGCATATCGCTACCCAGCAGTCGGACCTCCGGTCGGAACCGTGCTCGTGCACGGGGGGTTCGATTCGCTCATCGAGGAGTTCATCGCGATCTGGCAGCGCGTCGCCATGGCCGGATTTGACGTGATCGCGTTCGACGGGCCGGGGCAAGGTGGCGCTCGTGCGCTCAGTGGCTTGACCTTCGACCACGACTGGGAGCAGCCGGTCGGTGCGGTCCTCGACTACTTCGGCGTCAGGTCGGCTGCGCTCGTGGGCATCTCGATGGGCGGCTACTGGGCGCTGCGTGCCGCCGCCTTCGAGCCGCGCATCGACCGCGTCGTGAGCTGGCCGCCTGTGTATGACTGGCTCTTGCGCGCTCCGGCTCCGTTCCGATCTGCTGCGCGAGCGATGCTCAGGCGGAGGCGCTTCATGGACTGGAGCGTCCGCGTACGGACACGGCTCGTCCCGACCCTCAAGCAAGTAATCGACCAGGCCCTCTACCTGATCGATGGTAGGGAGCCGATGGACGCTGTCGATTGGTTTCTCGGAATGAACCCGGATCACCTGCGCAGCCAGCGGGTGACGCAGGACGTCCTACTCATGTCCGGCGAGCACGACTCGTTCCAGCCGCCGGCTTTGACGCGTGCGCAGGCCGCGGCGCTGACGTCGGCACGGTCCGTTACGACGCGAATGTTCACCGCGGGCGAACACGCGGACCAGCACTGTCAGATGGGCAATCTCAATCTCGCCTGTGAGGTGCTCACGACTTGGCTGCGGTCCAAGATCGATGCGGACCGAACATGACGAGCGACGAATGGCCTCGATCTGTCGTTGCTCCGCGTCAACCGGCTGCTCGTGCGCGTACCGTGTCGTCGACCAAGACCGGCGCGCCGCGCTCGATCCCAAAGGCATGGTCAAGAGACGGCCTGCCGGGACCGGCGAACAGCACAACAAGAAAGCCTGCAATGTACGCGAGGTCTCGCTCGAATCCCACCATCTCGGCGCCGATCAATCCGCGCTCACCTGTCACAACGAGGATGGCCCCGACGAGTTCCAGAGTGAACAGCAAAGCAACAACTCGCGAAAGAAGACCCACGACGAGGAGAATCCCGCCGACGAACTCGAGCAGGATGACGAGCCATCCGAGGACGCCGCCGGTCGAGAAGAGTTGACCGTCTAAGAACTTGCCGAACATCGCCGGCTCACCGGCGAACTTGTCCGCACCGTGAACGATCATCATTCCGCCGACCATGAGTCGCGCGACTACCGGCGCGCCGCGGGCCATTCCACTCAGACGCTCAGAGAGCACGCGTGCCTCCTTCGTCGGGTCCGGAATCAAGTCACTCCACACCGTAGTGTCCGCACGGAAGGCCGCCCAAACGATGCGGCTAGTGAACCGTTCGTAGCGCGAAGAAACCCAAGGTGATCGTGAGGAGACCGCCGACGAACCACATGAGTTCTGTGGCGCGCTTTCGCCGCAGGATCGCCATCAGTGGAACGCCGACAGTGAGCGCGATCGCGAGCTGCAGGCCCGCCACCGCATCCGTTCTCGGGAGCAAGACCTCGAGCCAAAGCGAGCGCGTCAGGATCGCGCCGCCGACTCGAGCGCGAGCACCGGCTCGCCTCTTCTCGAGTCGCCGCTGAGGAAGGCCATGGCAAGCAGTGTCCCGAAGGCGATGTGGACCACAACCTCGAACGGCTGGTTGGCCATCTTGAGCACGGGGAAGAGCGTACGCGCGAAGATCAGGAAGTTCACGACGTAGAGCAGCCCGCCGTAGACGGTGCCCGCGATGAGGAGCGTGCCGTTGGTCCGGAAGGCCGGCACCACGAGCGCAAAGATGACGCCGAAGAGCGCCGACAGCGCGAAATGGACGGCGGCGCCGACGCCGGCGCTGGCCGTCCCGTCGGCCATCGCGTTCTCGCCGAGGACGATGGTCGAGATCATCATCAGCGGTCCCTTCGCTTCGCCACCCGTGGAGTCCGCGAACCACATCGTCACACCGATGAAAAGCGCCCCCACCACGACGCCGCCGATGATGCCGCGGGTCAGACGACCGATCAGGTCGGCGCCGGCGACATTCCGCTCCTGCACGATGACGGCCATGCGAACCTCCTCGCTCGAGGGCCTACTCTCGAGAGAAGGGACTTCTCGGCCCCCAGCTTGATTGCATCCCGTGCAATCAACCTAGGAAGACCGAAGTCCTATTAACCGACGAATGACGAGCGACGAAGGGTTCACTGAGGCTGTAATGGCGCACCTCGACATGCTCTACAACCTGGCGCGACGGATGAGCTCCTCGCGCGAGGAGGCCGAGGATCTCGTCCAGGACACGTGTGTCAGGGCCTTGAGCGCGTGGCGCCGGCGAACGCGTCCCGACCACATGGGGCCGTGGCTCGCGACCATCTGCCTCAACGCGGCGCGTTCCGGCCGCAAGCGCGCGGCGACGCGGCTGGAGATCCCCGATCCCGATCCGGGACAGTCCACGCCGTCGTCTCAAGACACCGAAGAGCAGGCGCTTGCCGGCGTCGACCGGACGGCGATTCGTGAGGCGATCGCACGGCTCCCCGTCGAGCAGCGCGAGGCCATCACGCTGATGGACATGTGCGGGTTCACGGCGTCGCGCGCCGCCGAAATTCTCGGCGCTCCGAGAAACACCGTGCTGTCGCGAGTGCATCGAGGACGCAAGCGCCTGGCGGCGCTGCTTGACGAGCAGGTGGGAAACCATGACGCATGACGCCGAGCTGAACGCCTCGAAGTATCTCGGAACCGAGCTCACGGAGCCCGAGCGCGAAGCCCTCGAAGCTCATCTCATGGAATGCGAGGAGTGCTGGCGTGAGGTCGATGCTGCACGGCGTGGTCGGCACTTGGCCGAGCAGGCTCGCGAGTTTGCGCCACTCCATGTTCGAGACCGCGCGCGCCAAGCGCTCACCACACCGGTGAGCCTCCGGCGTCGGATGGTCAAGCTCCGTCTTGCCGCCGCGACGATTGTGGTCGCCGCCGTCGCGGCCGTCGCCGGGGTCCTGACCCTGAGCTCGAGCGACCCCGACGTGATGCAGGCGGCCGTCGCCGTCTACGCTGCGAGCAGACTTCCGGGATCTTCGACGCCGTCCATGCCGGCGCCGGATCTGTCGGATCTTCAACTCACCGAGGTCGGTGCCGGCGCTGGTGAACTCGCGGGCATCCCCGTGAGCGCGTATGCGTTCCGCGACCCAGCCGGACGGCGCGTCATGGTCTACATCGGCGGCCGGGCATTTCCTGTTGCCGATGACGCTCGCCCGCTCGACGGCTCCGATGGCCCGTGGATCGCGCAGCACGACGGCACGTCGGTGCTCTGTGCACGTTACCCGCACGAACTCCTGATCGTGGGCAAGGATGAGTCGCTCGTCCGCGCAGCCGCCGAGACCTTGGGTGTGACGTAAATGAAGCAGGCAGCACGACCAGAAGTCATACGGGCTTCTCGCGTTCGACGCCCGGTCGCACCCGGACGCGAGCGAAGGCGCGGCGTGGCCTTGGGAACGGTCGCAGGTGCGCTCGGACTGGGATGTTGTGTCGGTCCGGCCGTGGCCGCGCTCATCGGCGTGAGCTCGGCATCGGCTGCAGCCGACCTCGGCAACCGGCTTTACGCCGACTGGGGCTGGGTCTTCAAGACCGGAGCCGTGGCCTTTGCCGGCGCCGCGCTCCTTCTTCAGCGAAGGCGAGCGCAGGACTGCCCGATCGATGAGCGTCCGAGCCTTCGCCGGGTCGCACTTTGGACGCTCGGCACAGGGCTGGCGACATACGGCGCTCTCTACGCGGGAACGAAGGCGCTCGAGCGGTTCGCCTAACGCTCTACGAATCGCTAGGGATGATCCCGGCGTCGCGTGCGAACTTGGTCAGCTCGGACCTCGCTCGGAGACTCGTCTTCTGCATGATGTGTGTCTTGTGCGTCTCCACCGTTCGCACGCTGATGAACAGATCGTCAGCGATCTCCTTGTTCGCGTAGCCGAGTGCGACAAGCCGGAGGACATCGACCTCGCGCCTCGAAAGCGGAACGCCGTGCTTCGTCTTCGGCCCCCGCGCCGCGTCCTCCTCTGCCCGGACGAGCTCCGCGCCAAGAGACGGATGGAGATACCGTCCTCCCTCGGCAACGGCGCGCACCGCGTCGACGAGCTCGATGTCCGCGGCGTCCTTCAGCACGTAACCACTCGCACCGGCGGCGAACGCCTCGCGCAGGTAGGCACGGTCGTCCGCCATCGTGAGGACGAGGACGGCGATCTCGGGCCAGTCCTGCTTGATGCGCCGCGTCGCTTCGATGCCCCCGATCCCATCCATCATCAGATCCATCACTACGACGTTGGGTTTTGCGCCCTCGGGTCCAGCGAATGCCTCGTCGAGGACGTGGATCGCCTTCTCCCCCGACTCCGCATCGCCCACGACATCGATGCCCTCGCTCGCCGCGAGGACCATGCGCAGCCCGGAACGCACGACGTTGTGGTCGTCGACGACGACGACCCGGATCGTCGGCTCCTCCTCCGGCGTCATCCGTTACGCGGCTTGTCAGGCAGCTCGAGCTCGACCGTGGTCCCTTCGCGAGGCGACGACCGGACGTCCAGCCGACCCCCTACGAGCCCGGCACGTTCTCGCATGCCTCGGATGCCGAGACCCGTAGTTTCGTCGTCGGCGAGATCGAATCCTCCGCCATCGTCGGACACCGATGCGCAGACCATCCCGTTGCGGCGTTGGACCGACACGTTCACTGCGCGCGCTCCCGCGTACTTCACCACGTTCGTGAGCGCTTCCTGAACTACGCGATAGACCACGGTCTCGATCTCCTCTTCGAGACGCTGATCGCCAAGATCGATCGACAGCTGTACATCGAGTGCTGTTCGCTCTTCGAAATCCTTCGTGTAGCGTTCCAGCGCGGCCTCGAGACCCAGATCGTCGAGGACCGACGGGCGCAGCTCGAGCGCGATTCGCCTGACTTCGGATGCGGCTTCGGCCGTGACGTCGCGGAGGTCGGCCAGTCGAGCCTTCGCGTCCTCGAACGTCTTCTCTTGTGACACAACCTTCAGCCCCAGAAGGATCGAAGCCAGCGCCTGCCCCGCCGAGTCGTGAAGCTCTCGGGCGATGCGTCTGCGTTCCTCCTCCTGCGCCCGGATGACCGCCTTCAAGGTCTGATCCTGTAGCTCCGAACGCACCCGGGCCTCTGCAAGCTCGGATTCCATGTCTGCGCGCCGACGCTCTGCCTCGAGAAGCCGCGCATTCACGAAAGCGAACGACGCGAGGCTCGCGAAACGACTGACGGCAAAGAGTTCGTCGCGACCGAAGTGTCCCGTCTCACCGTGCATGACACCGAGGACGCCGATTGCTTCTCCTCCCTCGACCAGCGGTGCAAAGACAACCGATCGGGAGTAGAGGGCGCGTGCCATGGGCGCGAACCCCCTCTCATCCGTCGCAATGTCGTGAACGGCCATCGGCTCGCGCCGGCTCATAGTCATCTCAGCGAAGGATCCTTCAAGTGGGATGCGCAGTCCTTCTGCCGACCCTGCGCGAACACCGACCGCCACCCGCACGCGCAGCTCGTCGTTGTCGTCCTCTCGAAGCGCGATGGCCGCAGTATCCGCACGAACAAGTTCCCTCGCCCGCATCGCAATCATTCGCAGGACACGATCGGGATCAATCTCGGAGAGCACAGCCGACCCGAGCTCGTGTACGGACTCGAGCTCGACGAGGCGCCGCGCTGCTTCGATCTCGCTCTCACGTGCGGCTTCATACAGCCGCGCATTCTCGACGGCGACGCCTGCTTGTGAGGCAAGAACGATAGCTAGGCGCTCGTCCTCTTCGGTGAATTCACTCGCGCCTTGCTTCTCCGTGAGATAGAGGTTGCCGAAGACTTGTCCTCTCGACCTGACGGGAACTCCGAGGAATGAGTTCATCGGCGGGTGGTACGCAGGGAAGCCGACGCTCCGTGGATCTGAATTCAAGTCGGAGAGGCGGATCGGTCTGGGATCTTGAATGAGCGCGCCTAGGAGGCCGCGACCCACGGGGAGATGGCCGATACGCTCGCGGTCCTCCTCCGTCAGTCCATGGAACACGAAGTCCGACAGCCCCGACCGGTCCTCGTTGAGTACACCCAATGCGCCGTAGCGAGCGCCGATGACGCGGCATGCGGTTTCGACGATCCGCCGAAGGACGGCCGAAAGGTCGAGCTCCTCCGATAGGAACACACCGGCTTCGATGAGCTCCCAAAGCCGCTCAGGACGAGCGTCTCCCGGCTGCTGCCCCGTTTCCGTCTTCACACCTCACGAGCTTCGGCCGCCTACGGCAGAGTCTACGGGAGTACCTCAGGCGGCTCCGTCCTCACGAGCAGGGCATGTGAGGACCGACTCGATCGCCGCGGCCACCGCGAGCGGCGGCGAGCGTCGAGGCAAGGCCACGACCCCTCGGTCGAGCATGTGATGCGGAAGCCCGTCAGGACCCTCGAGGAACACGACTGGTATGCCGAGCCCTCGGTAGTAGAGCAGAAGGTGCCAGGATGGGAGCCCCTGCCTCACTTCGTCGCTCGCCAGCCACCCGTCGAGTACGACGACGTCGGTTTCTCTGCTGAGCGCGCACCGTCCGCCTCTTCCGGCGGCACAGACGTAGACGGGGGCTCCCGGTCCGGGACACCACCTCAGCTCGTGGCCGGTCCGTTCGAACTCGCCGGCCAACTCGGATCCAATCTTCCGATCTCTGCTGACCAAGAGGATCTTCGCCATCACATCCGAAAGCATCATCGACGGACGCGGACATCACATCCGTGAAGTTCGCGGAGATCGCGGGTCCGTGCCGCGCACCGAGTCATGCCGGATCCCGACCACCACATCATGGCGCTGGGACCTCCTTTCTTGGTGCCAGTCGAACGTGCCTCCGCACGACGCCCGTCAACGCGACGGTTGCCCAGATCAACGCGATAACGAGAGCGAACATCGCAAGTCCCATCGCGAGGCCCGGCCACCAGATCGGGGCTTGGTGCAAGAGGTACACCGTATCCTCCTTTTCGATGCTCTCGAACTGAGTGGTGCTACTCCGGTTCCGGATGCTTGAGCACCCATCGCACAACGAAGTTCGCCGCGACGACGAGTGCTCCGACAAAGGCCCAAACCGCCCATGCGGGCATCTCGGTGATGTCTAGGATCTCCTCGGGCAACATGAGCTCCTCCTACTCCGTCGCGAACGTCTCGAAGAACGATGGGAACGTGCCGATGAGGCCCAATCCGATCAGGGTCGCCGCGGCGATCACGACCAGGCGGACGTTGATCTCACGACGTCGCCAGGCCAGACCGAACACGAGCCAGCTCGCCGCCCATGCGGTGACGGCCATCGTCGTCTTGCCCGAAAGCGGCCCGACAGTGCCGACGAACTCGAGCCACGACTTCATGCCGGCAAAGGCCTCCGCGAGTGTCGTCATCGCGCCCAGCACGAAGGATCCGATCGCTGCGGCGAGCACGGCCGCCAGCGGCGGCCCACTGAGCCGCTCGGGACCGAAGTCGAGCTTGCCGATGTCTAGCTCGGTGATGTGACTACGCGATCTCGTACGTAGGGCCATCACAGCCTCCTAACGAATGGGCGCCGCCTTGTTGATGAACGCACCGAACAAACCTGCGATAGCTGCCGAGACGAATGCCGTCACGAAGAGCGCAAGCACCAACTTGCGCATCCGGTTCTCGCGCGCGAGCCGCAGCCCGTACCAGGTGACGACGAACGCGGCGGCGGTTGCGAGCAAAGGTGCGATCCAGGCAACGTGCTCTTTCCACTCCATTCCGAAGGTGTGCCAGAGCGCTGTGTCCGGATCTGCGATGAGGCGGGACTTCGCACTCGTTGCGGCCTTGTCCCGGTACCACGGGTAGACGGTGTACGTGCCCGTTACGACCGTCGCCCACGCGACGATCGCCATACCCCACATCCCGACCTTCAGCCGTCGCATTCGCTCGACGACACCGACCGGAGTGACCAGCGAGGGACGCAAGCTCCACAAACCCGCGAGGCCACCCGCGAACGCCAGGAGAAAGAGCGTGCCGAGAACCAGGCCGTGGATCACCGTCCAGAACTCACGATCGCTAAGTGTCATGGCGTTCCTCCAACTCGTCTCTCACAATTCGAAAGTAGGGGGCCTATCGACCTGCGGAATCCGTGCTCAACCACGAGGAGGTGCCTGCAAAGACTGTCAGTGTGAGACCCGGATGCGCCCTGGATCGAGCCGACTAAGGTCGATTCATGACCGATGACGAGAGACTCTCCGTCAGTTGGGAAGGTCAAGATCAGCTTCGGCTGAAGATCCGCGATCACGACATCCTTCTGGACCAACCCCAGGACGCCGGCGGAACCGATCTCGGCCCGACGCCCACCGAGCTATTCGTCGGCAGCTTGATCGGCTGTATGACGTTCTACGCCGAGCGATTCCTCAAGCGAAACGACGTCGATCCGAGCGGCTTGACCTTGGCGGCGCGTTACTCAAAAAACTCAGATCCTCCGCACCGCGTGTCCGAGATCGACGTGCAGGTGTCGGGAGGTGGCATCCCGGAGCGTCTACGACGTCCTCTTCTTCGGGTGATGGATGCCTGCCTGGTTCACGAATCCCTGCGACACCCACCGAACGTCGTCGTGCACCTCGAACAGACAGCGGTCGCCTAGCTGCCTTCGATCTGAGACCGGGCGTGAAGCCGGTCCACGGCCGCAACCAAATCCTGTGGATCGATCGGCAGCTCGAGAACGCACCCGTCCAGCTCACCGTACTTGGCGCGGCTCGTCGCCGGTGTCTCAACGATCAAGGGCTTTGTTGGGAATTGGTCTCGTATCGTCCTGAGGATCGGAAAGACCTCGCGTTCCCCGACGGCAAAAGACTGCACGATCACGTCCGCGTCCTCGGCGAGCAGACATCGTCCTCCGGTAATCAACGGACATGGTGTGCCCCCATCGGGAACAGGACCCCAGCACACTGCGACGTCGTAGCCGGCCGCAAGAAGCGTGTCTTCGTTCGCCCATGCGACGCACGGGTCCGAAGACTCAATCAACACTCGACCCTTTCTGTCCGGTCGTGAGAACGCTCGATCGGGATACGGCCTGCGGAACTGCGCTCCATTTCGCTGCATGATCTCCTCCGAGATCGGGTGCCCTTTCAGACCTTGCGGGGCACCTTGCCGGTGAGCGTGCAGATGTGCCGCATAAGTTTGTGCCCGGGATCCGCGGTCGGATCGAACATGCACGGGCAGCCGCCATCGATGACCGTGATGCCATGTTCGCGACCGTACTTCGTCGCATCGTCGGACACACTGCCCTGACCGAATGAGCGATGCATCCACACGTGGGAAATGCCGAGATCGACGCACTCGCGCATCGTTTCCTCGGCGAACTTGGGGCTTGTCCCGATCACTACCGCGTCGATGCCGCCATCGATCGAGTGCAGGTCCGGATAGCTGCGGTCTCCTTCAACCGTCTCGGCGTTCGGGTTCACAGCGAAGACCTCGTAACCACGGTCTCTGAGCCTCGAATAGACGACGTTGCTGCCGTGGTTCTGCGGGTGCCGAGAAACGCCGGTAATCGCAATGCGCTTCTTGGTCAGAAAGTCGGTGGCTGCGTCTTTGATCGTTTGCATCGTCGCTCCCTTCTCAACTCTTCCCATCGCTCCTCATTTCACGACCAACGCTGTGACCATGCCGAACATCCCTTGTTCTCCCTCGGCGTGCGACAAGATGTGGCAGTGAAAGGCCCAGGCACCCGGGCGCGTCGTCACAATGACGTCGTAGCGCTCGCCCGGCGCAACCCAGATCGTGTCGGCGCGGTACGGCTGGGGAAGCGCCCAGCCGTCCTTGGCGATCACGAGCTGCTCCATGCCGTGCAGGTGCATCGGATGACCCTGGAGTCCCTCGTTCATGTACCGAATGCGCACGCGCTCCCCCGGCGCGGCCACGATCGGCTGGGTGGCCGGAAAGCCCTTGCCGTTGATCGTGAACCCCAGAGGTCCGTCGTTGAGGATCATGTTGACGTCCTGATCGACGGCGGGCTCGTTACGTCCTTCTACGATGAAGGCTCCCCAAAGCCCCATAGGGATCTGCTTCGCGCCATTCATGTGTGAGTGATAGATGTTCGTCCCGGCGTTGGGCACGGTGAAGTCGTAGGTGTGCGTGCCCCCCGGCTTGGTGATGTCCTCGGTGAGGCCCGGGACTCCATCCTGATCGTTGGGCACCATCAACCCGTGGAAGTGGATGGACGTCGACTCCTCGAGCTCGTTGTGCACAACGATGCGGACGCGTTCGCCCTCCTTCACGCGGATCTCAGGGCCCGGCACCTGGCCGTTGTAGGCCATGGCGTCACGCACGTCTCCTGGGGCAACCTCCCACTTCGTCTCGTTTGCCGTGAGCTCGAAGACCTTCACGCCGCCGACGATCCTGGGCTCGAGCCGTCGACCTCCCAGCCCCTTGGTCTTCGCCGGAAAGGCCTTCACGCCATTGAGATATGAGGTATCCATCTGATCCGAGCTCATCGCAGATGCCCCGCCGGCTGGTCCACCGCCGCCAACGATCAGCTCACCCTTCATTCCGCCATCCTTGTGCCCGGCAATTTCGCAGAACATCTCGTAGGAACCGGCCGGCAGGGGGCCGAGAGATAGGGTCGTTTCACCGCCGGGCACTAAGAGGTCGGTCCCGCCGTGGCCGGTCACTGCAAGGTTGTGCGACGTCGTTCCGTTGTTGTGGACCTCGATGTTGATCGGTGCGCCCGCATCCGCCTTGAGGACGGCAGGCTCGATCTTGAGCTCCGACAGCTCCACCTCGAGTACGCCTTCTGCGCCCGAGGCACCGGTGTTGTCTCGACCGAGCACGGCGATCATGGAAACGACGACGGCGAAGATCACGCCGAGCGTGACGAACGTCCGCCAGAGATCGGAACGAAGCAGGCGCGAGTAGTTCGGTGCGGATGGCGGACTCTCGACAGCAGTACGCCTCTCAGGCGCCGTGAGAACCATGGCTACAGGGCGAGCTCGACCGCACCAAGAGGCGCGGCCACGCTCGCGGGTTGCTCCAAGTCGTTCGTCTGGCACGAGAGCTCGTTCACCACGCACGTGACACCGTCACATCGGTCCACGTGGAACCCGACTACCGTCGCGGTCGATGCCTGCTCCACGTCCCCACGCAGCGTGACAACACCATCGGCGACGTCCACCTTGATGCCCGTTGTGTCCGCAACGACCTTCTGCTCGAGCATCTGTTCGACGTCCCGCCGGATGTCCTCATCGGGGCGAAGGAACACTCTCAGGACGTCGCCGCGGCTGAGGATGCCGACGAGGCGCCCGTTGCTCGTAACCGGAAGGCGGCCGATGCGGTGCTGGCTCATCAAGCGAGCAGCCATCCGGAGGTCCGCGTCCTCATCGACAGTGACGGCCGGTTTCGTCATGAGCGCGCCGGCAACCGTGCCTTGAACTCGTCGCGCGTACTCACGTTCCGAAGGAATCGCCGAGTTAGGCGGCCGGAAGCCGATCCGATCCCCGCGGTTCTGCTTGACGACGAGGTCCCCCTCGGTCACAACACCAATCACCCGCGTCGAGTCGTCGACGACGGGAATACCGCTGATGCGGTTCTCCGTCATCACCTCGACGATCCTGCGGAAAGGTGTGCTCGTTTGAACGGTCTTTACTTCCGGCGTCATCGCTTCATGCACTCTCATGGCTTCTCACTCCTCACGCCTATCAATCGAGTGGCTTCTTTCTCCGCATGCGTTGCGAACGCCTCGAGAAGGTTTCTCACGGTCACTTCAGCGACCTCGTGTGCGACGTAGCGGTCGATCAGCTCGCCCGCGCGACCAAGCGGCGGGTCG